>NZ_JH556659.1:795904-932209 GCF_000179595.2 Acetivibrio cellulolyticus CD2
GATACAAAAGTAATTACAATAGGCAAAAAGGTAAGTGCTTCAGCAACACAGAATACCTATGTTGCTGCCCCATACAACAAGGCATATCTTACTTTTGAACCTGGTTCTGTTAGTGAAGATATTGTTGTTACTATTGATTCGATAAAACTTGCAGATACACAAGTTCAATATAATCCTGATATGCCGATGCCTATAGGGCCACTTTACAGCATGAAGAAGACTCCTGAAAATGTTGAGTTCAATGATAACCACCATCCGAAACTTACTATTAACTTTACAGAAAATGAATTGATCGGAATTGATCCGGGTATGCTTTCGGTATATCATGTAAAAGATAATGGAGAAATAGAAGCTGTTACAGTTACAAATATTGATACCAATGCAACAGACCTTATGGGAAATAAAATTGTAAAAATTGAATGTGATGTTCCTGGATTCTCAAGCTATATGATAGTGCCTAAAATAGGAATTCCCGAGTTTGACACTCCTATAGACAGTATTGTATCAAGCTCTGTTGTAACACTAAACGGTAAAGCAGAGGCAGGTACAACTGTGACAATTTACAACGGTCAGGCAAAAGCGGGTGAAACAAAAGCAGATCAAAGCGGCAGATTTAGTATACAAATCTCACTTGCAGAAGGAATTAATAATATTACGGCTACAGAGACAAGATGGCTTAATGGCAATGCATTTACTGGTGCAAGTACTCAGGCTGTGTATATTGAATTGGACACATACGCACCGGAAGTTAAGAGCCTTATGGTTTCACCATCTGTAATAACACCTGATAATGACGGAATAGACGACTATACTAATATTTCTTTTGCGTTATCCGAAGAAGTTCATGTATTTGTAAGCATAATCGATGTAAATGGAAACACCGTAAAAGTATTGGAAAATGGTATTAAAAAACCCGCCGGAGCTTACAGTGTAAACTGGGATGGAAAAGACAGTAATACCAGAATTGTAAATAACGGAACATATGATATTTTTATTAAAATTGTCGATATGCTTGGAAATGTAGGAGTAGAAAAAACTCAAATAATTGTCGGGGACTTGATCCCACCTGTACTGACTATACCTCAGGATATGACAGTTGAAGCGAATGCAATACTTTCAACTGTTGATATCGGTACAGCCACAGCTACAGATAAAAGCAGCGTAACAATTACCAACGATGCACCTGTTGGATTCCCTCTAGGAACTACTATAGTTACATGGATAGCGACTGATGCAAACGGCAATAAAGCGACGGCAACACAGAAGATAACTGTGGTAGATACTACCAGTCCTGTATTGCTGATACCGGCAGACATTATTGCTGATGCAAATGGAATAACCAGCATAATTAGTCTTGGAGATGCAAATGCAACAGATATTTTCCCTGTAACAATAACAAACGATGCTCCGGGAACATTCCCTGATGGAATTACATTTGTGACATGGACAGCAACAGATGCAAATGGAAATGTTACAACAGCTGTTCAAAAAGTAACAGTCATCGAAAGGTTACGGGTTGAAATGTGGAATGTCCATAGAGATGCGCTTTCAAGCAATGTTTCCCCTAGGTTTATTATTACTAATAAGGGGACGACACCGGTTGATCTTTCTGGATTAAAGATAAGGTACTGCTATACAATAGATCAGGAAAAAACTCAGAATTTCTGGTGTGACTATGCAACTGTGGGGGAATACAACATTAATCACAATTTTGTGAAAATCGGCACACCTTCAAATTCTGCAGACTATTACCTTGAAGTAGGGTTTAAGACAGGTAGCGGAACTTTGGAGCCGGGAGCATTCACGGAAGTAGTAGTCAGATTTGCAACTCCTGATTGGTCAATATATAATCAATTAAATGATTACTCCTTTAACGGTGTATCAACAAGTTATGGTGAATGGGATAAGGTAAATGTTTATCAAAATAACAGCTTGATTTGGGGAGTAGAACCGTAAGTAAAGGTGATTATTAAATAAAATAAAAAAGTTACCAAGTCCAATCGGAGAAATATCAAAACAATCACTCTATCATATGTATGTTAGGGTGATTGTTTTATATATTTACCAAACACACTTTAATTTGTATTAAAAGTTTTATAATAGTATAAAAATATTTATTGAATATTTTAATAAAACTTAATATAATCTCATCTTTGACAGTTGAAGAGAAGAAAAAGCTTGAAACCTCTTGAATTTGGGCGGGTTCAAGCTTTTCTTGTTCTTTAAAAAATTGAGTACTTTTTTAGTTTTTTGTGTCTTTAAAAATTTTTTTAAGTTGTCTCATGTTAACGATTTGATAGTCTGTTCGGAAACCAAATTTTTCATGTAAATCATCGGTGAAATCCGTTCTTGTGTACGTCGGAACATAACCTTCGCCTTTGATTTCAATAAAATTCATACTTCTTAGCCCAGATATTATCTCTCCACAGGTATATTTTTCCGAAAGCTTTTTCTCTAACAGCCTGTATATCATTAGCGAAATGAAGCAAGTCGTAAAATGTGCCTTAATTCTATCATCCCTCTGCAAATAAACGGGTCTTGCCTTAAACTCTGACTTCATAATACGGAAGGACTCTTCAATTTCCCAACGTCTTCTATTAACTTTAATAATAGCTGAGGCGTCATCTTCGAGATTGGTGCATACCGCGTAGAAACCATCAAAAGCAGCCTCTTTTGTAATTAGATTTGTATCAATACCGATTAATTCTTTATCAGCTAATTCTCCATCGGATGTACAGTAGGACTTTGAGATAAAGCGTTTGTAATCATTGGCATTACATTTTTTAAGCTTTTTAGGATTTGTTTTAATAACTTTCTCTGCTCGCTCTACTTGACGATTTCGGATAGTCTGCTGATAATTTTTGTATTTAAGCGAGAAGGTCACAACAAGATTTTGCTCTAAGCCATCTTCGCTGAGCCAGCGCTGCTTGTAAAAAATCTTATCCATATCAGCTTTTTCATCAAGTTCAGTAATGTCATAAACCTTTTTAGAACCGGTAAGATACCATCCTTTTGTATCTAAAGCCCATTCCCTCAAATGAGCTTTCAACTTTTTAATGGACTGTGTAGTGATGAAAGCACGGTTTTGTATATTGTTGAATTTACGGTTAGCAGTAGATGCAAGACCAGCATCTGTGCAAACAATAAATTTTGAAAGACCGAAATCAGAAATGATTTTTTGCTCTAGAGGCTTCAATGTGGTTTGCTCATTGCTATTTCCTTTGTTAATGCAAAATGCAAGGGGTAAGCCGTCACCATCCATAAAAAGCCCCATCTGAACAATTGGGTTTGGCCTGTGCTCTTTTGATACGCCATACTGTTTAAGACCCTCTTCCTGCTCAATTTCAAAGAAGTAGTTTGTGCAATCATAATAGAGAATTCCTTTGTTGCGGCTACAAATACCGAGACTGTTCTTATATAACTCCGACTGTATATAGTCCGTTTCATCTGAAATAACCTCCAAAGCTCTGTAAACATGCTGGAGCTCAAAGTCTGGTTGTTCCAAAAAGTCTTTTGATAATTCACAAGTAGCAAGTTTGGAAGACGGGAAAATTATTCTTCCATAGACTAATCTGGAAAGAATAGAATTCAGGTTAAAGGAAAATTTATGCCTATCAGAAACTACCTTACAAATTTTGTGCAAGCCAAGAGAGTGATAAATTTGCTGAAGGAATAGATAACCGCCATTAAAAAAACGCTGTTCGTCCTTTACAATTTGTTTCGCAGGAGAGTATTTAACTAACACTTCTCGTTTTTCTTCTTTTTCTTTCTGATTAAGTTCTTCAATATATTTGTTTGCCCATTCAATAGGATCCTGACCGTTTAGTTGCTTCTGTAAATCAGCATAGGTCCCCAATTTTTCAACTATTTTAGTAGAATGGATACCATTAATCCAAGTTGATTTAATTATATAAAGAGATGCAGAATTCTTAGAACGTGATATTTTAAGTCTCATAAAATCCCTCCAATCTCTTATATTATAACATATGGCTCAATAGTACTCAATACATATATTGAAAAATTGACAAAAAAATAAGCCTATATCTTGGCTTTCAAGGATTTTTTATTTATTCAACTGTCAAAGACACGGGTGATTGTTTTATATATTTACCAAACACACTTTAATTTGTATTAAAAGTTTTATAATAGTATAAAAATATTTATTGAATATTTTAATAAAACTTAATATAATGTAAGAAATTCCTATTTACATTGAAATACTATGAACTGAAAAGAAGAGTTGTTCATTGTTTACAGCGAATCAGGGGATGGTAGAAGCCATACATGGTTTACTAACGAAACAATGAATAAAGAAAATTGAATATTAGTCTCAGTATTTTAACATGGTTTGCAAAATCGGATACAACATTTCATTTACCTCAAGATGTATCAAAGCCTTTTAAATATAGAATATATGTTCTATGGCTTATAGAATCGTTTATTACTTATCATTTATCTAATCATTATATTCATTTTAAAATTAATCATCCTCAAATTTTTTGTTAATATTTGAAGTATTTAAAGAAAGCCTTAAAAATTCAACATTTTCGGGCAAAATAGCAGCAAGTATGACTCATTTATTATGTAAATGCATGTTAATGCATAGTTTGTAAGCATAATATTAATTTCAAGATTCAGAGTTGCATTCTTAACTACAAGAGTTTGAACTAAAAAATTTAAATAAAAGGAGAGTTAAGTATGAAAAGAAAGCTATCAGTTGGTCTAGTTGTTTTGGTCCTAGTGATGACAGTGGTATCGTCATTAAACTTCCAGGCTTTGTATGCAGATACTCCGCAGACGTTTGTAGGCTACCATGGGCAGCTTAAGGTTCAAGGTAACCAAATTGTCGATGCCAGAGATCAGGTAATTACTTTGCGTGGTATGTCGTTGTATGCATGGAATACAAACGGACTTCAATTCTACAATGAAACAACAGTTAAACGCCTTGTAGAGGAATGGAAATGTACGGTTATACGTATTCCGATTCTCCCAAAACAGGTCTCATCTCAGGAAAGTTTGGTAAAAAAGGTTGTTGATGCTTGTATAGCCAATGGGGTATATGCCATTATTGATTGGCACTCAATGACTGGCGCTAATGCAGAAGCATGCTCAGACTTCATGAAGAGGATGGCAACTGCTTACGGAAATACTCCCAATGTTATGTATGAAACTTGGAATGAACCGGAGAGCAAGGATACCTGGTCAAATGTTAAGACTTACCATCAAAATGTAATAACAGCTATTAGATCTATTGATACAGATAATATCATTATATGCGGTACTCCACAATGGGCTCAAAAGCCACAGGAGGCAGCTGCAGATCCAATAACTACTTCCACCAATATTGCTTATTCAATGCATTTTTATGCTGCAACGCATAAGCAATGGTTGCGTGATGATACTACGACAGCATTGAACAAAGGGATTGCTATCTTTGCCTCAGAGTATGGTACAGGTGCAGCAGACGGCAATGGTTCTTTGGATGCTGCATCAACACAAGAATGGTGGAACTACATGGATGCTAACAACATTGGTTCCGCTAACTGGTCGATATCGGCACTTAGTGAAACAACTGCTGCATTTAATTCCGGCACAAGCGGGACGGACTGGAATGATTCTAACTTAAAACCATCCGGTATTTTAGTAAAAAATTATCTTGTAAAGATGAATACTCCTTTATGGGATGAAATAAATAATGTACAGCCGACCAGTATGCCTACACCAACTGGAACTCTGATTGTTAAGGGGGATATTGATGAGAACGGAAGCTTTAACTCAATAGATTTTGGTTATCTGAGAACACACTTGTTGGGTTCGAAAACTTTGTCAGAAACCCAACTCAAAGCTGCTGATGTTGATGGCAACAGTGCAGTTAATTCAATTGACTTTGGAATTATGAGACAGGTACTGCTTGGAATTAAAGCTGGTTTTTAAAATATAGTATTTATGTGGTTTGAGATTACAGTTTAATATAGATAGCCATATGTATTTGAAATCCGTATGGCTATTTTTTTAATGCCTAAGAAAGTGCATTCTTTCTGGCATCAAAAAAGTCTACCGAAGGGCTGTTTGCTGCAGAGAAATACTTTAAAACACAATACCAAAACACAAATCAAAAGAATAGTGTAAAGTTTCTTTTTTATTTTAGAGTCTGCGATATCGCTATCGAAACCTAAAATGCCGGAAACGCAAAAGCCTGGGATTATTCCCGTTATTGGAATTAAATAAAAAACGTTTCCAGCGAATAGATTATAACTGACTATAAATAAAAGATATAATAAAAGAATAGGTTTTGTAAATTTTGCCTTATCAAGTGTCTCGGGAATTCTATATCTCATATACATTAAAGCTCCAATGAGAGGAATAATAAAGGAATAAACAATGAAATAACCGAGGAAGATAGTGCTAAAAATTCCTCCAACCAGCATTATTGCTATCACTTTTCTGTTTCCGAAATTGTACTCCACCAAAATTCCTATGGTTAATAGAAAGACCGAATTGACTATTAAAAATAACGTATTGCTGTCAAAAAATTTAATATAACCACTAGTAAAAATATTAATAAGGCTTATCGCCATAAAAACCATAATATAAAAATATACTATCTTGAAAGAAAAAGTATCAAGTGTATTTATTCCTTCATTTTCAACGATAATTTGCGGTTTATTTCTAGCCTCATTTTCTGCTAATATCTTTATAATATCAAATTCAGCGTTTTTATCATCCACATCAAAGCAATTAGCAAAAACATCGTATATCATATGATTAGGATATACAATTCCTTTGGAAAAGAATATAGTCCTCTTTTTCTGACATAAGGCCATGCATGCAAAATTGTTTTTTTTTCTAGTTCTCTCATCATATGCATTTTTAAAAATACTCATTATTGTTTCAGGCGGCATTTCAGAAAAGATGAATACTTTTATATAGAATATATCGATATTTTTAGTCTTTGATTCATCGATTTCGTATGGATAAGAGAGCAACATTGATTTTATATCTTCAGTAGATAGTAAATCACTGTTATAAATCTCAAGCAGTTTTATTTTATTACCTGTAACCTTCTTTAGAATGCTATACTTTTCGTCAATTATAAATTCACCTTTATCGCTATCTTTTATTGGAATAAAATCGTTTTCCACAATTAACATTTCTATTGCGCTGTAAAGGTAACTTGACATTATTTTAAAATCCTTTCCCTATTTTCATAAGATATAGATTATGATTTTTAAATATATAATACCAGAATTTACACAAAGCAACAATACATATTAGTCTTTAGCATATTTTTATAGATGAGTGGATCTAAATTTTGTAAAAATCTTAGCATCCTATTTACAAATTTTATATAGTGTGATATTGTATTAAGTGTACTATAGTGAATAGTACACTTAATACAAAGAAAATGAGTTGATATTATTATGATTAATATTGATGCAAGGAGTAGTAAACCTATATTTGAACAAGTAGTTGACAAAATTAAAGAAAGTATAATAATTGGAGGGTTAAAGCCAGGAGAAAAAATGCCTTCCATAAGGGAGTTGTCAAAGATGCTTACAATCAATCCGAACACTGTCAGCAAAGCATATGCAGAACTTGAACGTCAAAGGCTTATCGAGACAATATCGGGAAAGGGAACTTTTGTATCGGCAAATTACAAGCCTAAGGTGGATGAAGATAGACTTCAGAAGCTTTTAGGAGTTTTAAGGGATGCAGTAATTGAGGCTCACTACATGGGGATTGATAAAAACAAAATAACCGAAATTATCAATGGGATATATAACGATATTGAAAGGTAGTGAAAATATGATTAACGTTTGTGGGGTTTATAAAGAAATAGAAGGCACGAAAATACTTAAAGATATAAATCTCAGTATTAAGAAGGGCACTATTTTAGGACTTATAGGTCCTAATGGTGCAGGCAAGACAACTCTTATAAAGATTCTTACAGGGATATGGCAGGCCGACGAGGGAAGTGTAACTTATAATGATTCTTCTATCTTTGACAACAAGGAGGTTAAAAGAAATATAGGCTATGTGCCTGATTTTTGCCATTATTATGAAAACTTCAAAGTTAAAGAACTTATAGAATTTTATAAATTAGCTTATGTAAGGTTTGATGAAAAAAGATTTGATGAATTAAACAATTTATTGGAAATCTCAAAAGCTAAAAGAGTAAGCAGCCTTTCAAAGGGAACAAAGGCAAAACTTATGCTTGCACTTAACCTTTCTATAAATCCAGAATACCTGATATTAGATGAGCCAACTTCCGGACTTGATCCTATTGCGAAAAGAAAATTTGTTGAAATAATATTAGATGAAGTATCCGAAAGGAATACTACGGTTTTGATATCTACTCATAATCTTGCAGATGTAGAGCAAATATGCGACAGTATAGCCATTATAAATAGCGGGCAGATAAAGTATAATGGAACGGTTGATGACATCAAGCAAAAGGTAACAAAGCTGCAGGTTGTATTTTTAAATGGGTTCTCGAGGGAAGCGTTTGGAGATGAAATTCTTGATGTAAAAAACGTAGGAAGTGTTTATTATATTGTAACTAAAGAACACTCAAAAGAATTTGAAGAGAAATTGAGAGCTAATGGTGCTACTTTGGTGGAAGAAGTAGATTTAAGCCTTGAAGAAATTTTTATATATTCTTATGGTAGGGGGGAATAATTATAATGAAATTAATTAACAAAGCACTTCTTTATAGGGATTGGAAATATTCAAAGTGGTTTATTCCAATACTCTTTTTAGAAATATTCAGGATTATTATTCCGAGTTTTTCTCGGGATGAATATGGAAGAATTGTGCTGGATATTTTTATGAATAAAAGTAATGGACTTGGTGGAACAGTCTTGACAGCTTTAACACTAGCGGTTATGGCTTCGGTTTTATTCTCCTTTGACAGAAATTTTACCAGTTACTCTTTTTCAGCAAGTATGCCTTTTAGTAGAAGAGAAATTGTAATTAGCAAATGGTTGGTAGGATTCTATAATGTGTTTTTTCCCAGTTTTTCTGTTTATGTGATAGAGAATATAATTTTAATACTTAATCATAATTGGGGCGAACATTTTTTAACTATTACATATAGCTATATTGCCTATTTGCTGTTTTTATTTTGTATACTTGGTTTTATTTTAATGGTTCAGTCTATGAATGGAACAGTATTTGTGGGAGGACTTATAAGTATTGTTTTTGCAGCTATTCCAATTACTATCATGCATATTATAGAAAATATTTACATGCGCTATAATGAAATGTTTATAGTACCTTCATTTATAAAAAATACACGTGAGCCAGTCTGGTTGATGCTTGATTTTTTGAAGAGCCTTTTTGGACTGGATATTACAACGGATGAGTCGGCGCTTCAATTTTTAGATGGAAGTGTAATTGCTGAAGTGGAGAATTATATGAGTTATATGCGTTATTGGGCTCCAGCAAAAATAATTATATACCTGGCGGCTATTGTTTTAATGTTTATATTTTCATTAAAGCTATTTAATAAGTCGAGGCTTGAACTAACCGGAAGAATAACAACGGTTGAAAGCTGCAATAAGTTATATAAAGCGATCATGGCATTTTACTTCGGTTTTCTATTACATACATTATACCTTGCAATAGCCGGGAGTATTGCTTTCAGGCTGGATATTGTAATTATATTCTGTGTTATAATTCCTATTCCGCTATACATTCTGATAGGCAGGGTTATAAAGATATATAATAGACGTTTTTCATAGTTGGGTTATTTTCTTAGATAAAAAGTCAGTGCCTTTAAAAATTGCGGGTTTTATATAAATTAGGAGATGATGAATGTGAAGAAGTTTGCTTTTGTTTTAACTATAATATATTTTATAGCTATCTCAAGTTCTATAGTGTATCCCTCTTTATCAACGGAAATAATAAGCATCGTAAAATCTGAAAATATAGAAAAACTTAAGTATCAGTTGCAAATAAACAAAGATAAAGAGTTAGTACGTACATCATTGTTCTATGCAATAGATAATCAAAAAGTTAATGCAGTTAAAATACTTATTGATCATGTGGATAACATTGATTATGAAGCTACTTTTGGCAGGTTGGGGACTCTTCTTGATGCGGCAATATCTGTTGGCAATATGGAAATTGTAAATATGTTAATTGATAAAGGGGCAAATATAAATAAAGTAGATAGTATGAAGGTGACTCCACTGCAAAAAGCGATTGCGGTAAGGAATTATACTTTGGCTTGTGAATTGGTTGACAGAGGTGCAGACCTTACTAAGGGAGAGTACAAATTTGAAGGAGTAAGTGACGTCTGGGAAAAGGAGGATAAAGAAAAGGCAGAGAGACTTGTAAGAATAGCTGTAGAAAATACAGATGTGAATAAAAGTGAAAACATAATAGGCTTTTACCAAATGGCAGTTTATATTAAGAACTATGAACTTCTTGATGTTCTCATTGAGAAATATCATGAACAAAGCTATTTGGAGAAAGCATTGAAGACAGCTGTAATTGGAAAGGATATTGAAATGATGGATTATATTATCGGTAAAGGAGGAAATGTAAATTCTGAAGAAATTTACAGTCTTTCATCCTGGTTGAGTAATACAGAAAATTTTGATATGTTAAAACATCTTATTATAAGATATGGTTATATTGACAATAAGATAGCTTCCCAAGTATTTATGAGAGCGTTGTGGAGTGATGATATAGATGCGGCCAGATTCCTTTTGGAAAATGGGCTTGATGTAAAAGAGTTACCTGTTGAAGGTCATTCACCTATTTTAGTTGCAATAAATAAATGTAAGCCTGAAGTTGTGAAACTTCTTCTTGAGTATAATGTTCCTATAGAGGTTAAGAGGGATGATGGAAAGGATGTATTTGAAGTTTTGAGTGAAATAAGGGAAAAAAATGTTGATTGGTTTGATTTTGAAAATAAGAAAAATATGGATAGTATTTACAATATGTTAAAGGAATACAGTGAAAACAAAAAGGAAAATTTGCTATAATGTTTCAAAAAAATTTTATTTGGTTGTTATATTTAATCAGTAAACGGTCAATAATTTAAATGACCTCACAAAATACATTTTAACCCCCTAAATAAACACCCCGGCAATGGCGCTGGGGTGTTTGCTTTTTGGTGTGCCCGGTGGGCACACGTTCTAACGGGTGAAAGTCCCCAATCCGCCCGACAGTGGGAAGGATACAGCCGAAGCCAAGGGTGTCCATCGTGAGATGGAATCTGAAGAAAGGATTAGGCAAAACTCTGGCTTGTTACATCTGAGGCTAACTGCATGGACTAGGTTGCCAAACAAACCAAAATCCGATAACTGTACAGAAATGTAGTTAGTAGTTATGGAATGAGTATAAGAGGGAAAGAGCGTGTGAGTACCCGGGGATATCTCATGGACATAGCCAATGCAATAAAATATTTGCGGCTATGGTTGAAAAAGATTTATCATGAGAAGTCAGCAGAAGTCATAGTACCACAAGGGCTTAAGACTGGGTGGGAAGGACTGAACTTTAGGAGATGTGAGTAAATGAAAGTAACCGATGATAGATTTAAGAACAGACAACTTCATATAGAAGACTATCTGCAAATGGTATCTGCGGAACAGAAAGAGAATGCAGGAGTGTTCACCTATCAGAGGATTGCTGAAAGCAACGACATCATTACAGATTTTTGGACGAACAATCTACTGGAATTGATTTTACGAAGAGATAATCTTAATAAAGCATATAAGAAAGTAAAATCAAATAAAGGAACAGGTGGAATTGATGGTATGCAGGTAGATGAAATTTTACCCTTCCTAAGAGAAAACCAAGATGAACTTATCCAGAAGATAAGAATGGGGAAGTACAAACCAAACCCAGTTCGAAGGGTAGAAATACCAAAAGAGGAAAAAGGCAAGGTTAGGAAACTAGGAATACCGACGGTGGTAGACCGTGTTATTCAACAAGCGATTGCACAGGAATTGACACTGATATATGAATGCCAGTTTTCGGAGAGCAGCTTCGGGTTTAGACCAAAGAGAAGCCAGCACGATGCATTGAAAAGATGTAAGGAATATGTTGATGAGGGATATGTGTATGTGGTAAGTATGGACTTAGAAAAATTCTTTGACACGGTGAACCACAGTAAGCTGATAGAAATACTATCAAGATCAATTAAAGATGGCAAAGTAATATCGCTGATACACAAATATCTAAATGCAGGTATAGCTGGGAAAGGATTCTTTGAGAGAACAGAAGAGGGTGTTCCACAAGGCGGACCACTGAGTCCACTTTTGGGGAATATAATGTTGAACGAACTGGATAAGGAACTGGAACGCAGAGGTCACAGATTTGTGAGATTTGCGGATGATGCAATCATTTTCTGCAAAAGTAGGAAAAGTGCAGAAAGAACATTGAAGAATATAGTGCCATACATAGAAGGGAAACTATTTCTGAAAATAAACCGAGCAAAGACAACAGTTTCGCATGTCAGCAAAATAAAGTATCTAGGATACGCATTTTACAGATACAAAGGTAAATGCAGGCTTAGAGTACATCCAAAGTCGGTAAAGAAAATGAAAGACAAACTTCGTCTACTAACCAACAGGAATAATGGATGGGGAAATGACTACCGAATACAAAAACTTAAAGAGTTTGCTAGAGGGTGGATTAACTACTTTAGTAAGGCGGAGATGAAGAAATTGATGGAAGAAACAGACGAATGGCTACGAAGAAGAATTAGGGCTATCTATTGGAAACAATGGAAGAAGGTCAAAACAAGATATCGTATGCTGAAAGCCTTAAAACTGCCTGAATGGAAGGTGCACGAAATGGCAAACTGTCGCAAGGGCTGTTGGAGAGCGGCAGTGATGCTAAACAGTGCACTAACAAACAAAATAATAGCCAGACTAGGATATATCTCCATGTCTGACTATTATCTAAAAATCTGTGAAAACTAAAGAACCGCCGTATACCGAACGGTACGTACGTGCGGTGTGGGAGGTCGGCTAATCAATTAATGGTTAGCCTCCTACCCGATTTCGAATTTGATGTAACCGGAGTATAAAATATTTTTTATTAAAAAATTTTTTAGTTAAGGTATATTTAATCAGTAAACGGTTAATAATTTAAATGACCTCACAAAATACATTTTAACCCCCTAATAAATGCCCCGGCAATTAAGCCGGGGTGTTTATTTATGCAGTGAATAATGAACAACGTAAAAGGTAAATACTAAGGAATAGCCGAAGTTATATTTTTAGCATTCTAAAATTGAGGTGAAGTTATGATTTATTTATACAACTGCTATGGCGGTACGCATTCTTCATCAATTGCTTCAGCAGTTCATTTAAACAAGTTACCTAAAGACCGTATTCCAACTAAAGAAGAAATATTAAATGTAGATTATTTTAATACATTAACGACTAAAGACTTTGGAAGAATAATTTTTCGTGGCATTGATGAAGATGGAAACAAGGTATATACTGTTGGAAGAGGTTCATCAAAGGTTTTGCTGCCTTGTATGGGCAACCTGCTGAGGCTTGCACATGATGAAATGGGCTTAAATCAAAGGATAATATTGTCAAATACGTCTCCTACCGTACCTTTTGCAATGACCATGGGAGGGTTATTTTCAAGAAGAATGGGAATAGACTTTTTAGGGGTTCCGCTATTGGTGAAAGGTGTCAAGCAATCATATGCGAAAGTAGTTGAACTTGTTGAAAAGACGAGAAAAAAAGCTCAAGAATCAAATGATCCGATTATGATTATCTATAATAAAGATAGCGAACACTAAAATTAACTCTATATAGCACTTAATGTTATCTACTATAGATGAAAAAACACCCTTAAATTCAGTTATTGAGTTTTTCGTCTATAGTAACTGATTATTTAGGATGTTAATTAATTCTATGCTTGGGCATATTCTTATGGGGCCAGGAAAAGCGGTAAATTAATCGCTAATTTCTATTTATTCCTCAGTTGAATATTCTATACCATTAGCGTCTAGTAAGCGAATAAATGAAAAAATTCCATAAACGCCACAATCGTTTATATATGTTTCATAATAATCTATAAAGCTTTCAAAATCACCTGAAAATGGTAGTGTGTCGAGACTACCCAGTACTTCTGTTATGCTGGCTGATATGAAAGGGTAATCTTCTAGTCTGTTAAGTTCGATTTCTGGACGATGGAACTTACTATACTTAAATGTTAGAAGCTTTTGGTCTGTTAAGGCGGCTACTTCATCGAATATCAGCAAAGTTTTTACCATAAACTTAATACCACGATCATCATTTTTATTACCTGTAAAATCGTAGTTGATTTTTGATTTTAGCTTATTTGTTAAAGTATGTGGTATTTCTACTCCATCAAATCCCGAATCTATTACAGACCAAAGACAGTATTGAGCTTTTGGAGTATAATCTAGGTAAGTAATTAATATTTTATTTAATTGCTTTACATCTTTTTTGGATTTCCATTTGCCATCTAAAAGGCATGAAAGGTTTTTTGATGTTTCAGATATGCTATCTTCAGTGCAGTTAGAAAGTTCTATGGCGATATCTTCATTATTTTTGCTATCCATGGCATCTAAAATAAAACTTTGCATAGGATTTATTGTTTTATTAGGCTTGGTTGTTTCTTTAAATGAATTTCCAAAAAAGAAGGAATCTTTACCGCTTGCTAATACAGCATTCGCAGACGATACGAAAACAAGGCTAAAACACAAAACAAAGCATGCTAATCTTCTAATAATATTATTCTTTCTCATAACGACCTCCCAAAGTCGGAATTATTAAACTTGCAACTTTCGAAGCTTATCCCGGCCCGCATAAAAAAATTGGACAAATTTCTCTGTCAAACATATTTTAACATAAAAAGTAAATAAAATACAACAAAAACGTAAATGTTTTTACAAAATTTTAGCAGAAGTTTTGGTTGTAATTTGGATTTTATATAATTTATAATTAGAAAAGAATTAAGCTGACTAAAGAATAGGGGGAAAAGTAAGTTGATCGATTTGGCAATAAAGTTGGATTTTTTTTATTTAGTATTAGGTTTGGTTTCAATAGTAAATATTATTGGTTTTAGTATAGTGGGAGCAGATAAATATAAGGCGAAAAAGAATTTATGGAGAATTCCTGAGAAGACATTTTTTTTAATTGCTGTCTTTGGAGGTGCAATTGGTGTATATGCCGGGATGCTTTTTTTTAGGCATAAGACCAGGCACTGGTATTTTATGTTTGGGATACCTGCAATATTAGTAACTGAAGCTATAATAGCATTCCTTCTGCTGAAGAATAGCTGAAGCATTGCTCCGGGTTTTTACACAGGCTCTTTGGAACAAAAGGGCAAGATAGTGAAAATACAGCCGAAGTTATATTTCAGCATCCCTATTCGCCGAAAATAAATTAAAACAGTGGATTATAAATTTTCATTAATATTCCCATAATGGTATAATATACTCAAGAAACTTTTTGGAGGGATATACCATTATTTTTGATGATTTTGCCAGAAAGATAATCGAAATGCCTTCACAAAACTCCAAATTTATAGTAAAAGGCCCGACAGGAAGTGGAAAGTCGACAATCCTCCTGGAAAGATACAGGTATATGGTAGACAAGCTCAGTGTGCCAAGTGAAAAGATCCTGATATTGCTCCTAAACAGGACGCAGTCATTAGAATGGAGGACGAAAACTGTACTTGTAGGTTCTGGTGCGGTTTTGAGAACTTCGTACTATGGGTTTATTCAAAGTGAAATCAAAACTTATTATCCTATTATTTCGAAGAAGTGTAATGAAATAGTTAACAAGGATATAAAGCCTGTGTTTCTTACCTTTGAAGCTGCACAGTTTCTTGTTGCTACTGTAATTGATTGGAGAAGGCAGAACCAGGGAGCGTTTGCAGGTGTTACTTCATATACTGACAGGCTTGCAATTGATCTTACCGGTAACCTTGTAAAGGCGGCTATATCTGATATTCCATATAACCAAATTGGGGACAGGCTTTATAACGCATTGGAAAAGAAGGATGATTTGAGAAGGCAGATATATAGGGAAGCTGATGATATTGTTTCTGCATACAGGAAAAAGTGTCTGGAGCTTGGAATATTTGATTTTGGAATGGCGGTTGACCTTTACAATAATTGCCTTCTGAATGATAAGTTATATAGAGAAAAGCTGTTTGGAAGGATTGAACATTTGATTGTAGATAATATTGAGGAGTGTGTTCCTACTGAAGCGGACTTTATTGACTTCCTTCTTCCGAATCTTAAAACCTGCCTTTTGGCGTATAACCATGAGGGAGGGTATGGGGAAGCTTTTGGTAGTAATCACAATTATGTAAAATCGGTATTAATCGATAAAGTTGATAAAATTGAGATGGATAAATCCTATACATGTCAGGATTTTATGTTTGAGTTCTCTGACATGTTATTTGATAATATTGAAAACCTTAACGTCAACAAGTGTGATAAGGGGCCCCATATAGAGAGGGTTGCTCCTTTTGAATTAAGAAGTGAGATGCTTGAAAATGTTGGTGAGAGAATAGTCAAGCTAATAAGCGAGGATGGCTATAAACCTTCGGATATAGTTGTAATATCCAGTTATGGAGATCCGGTAACTGAATTTGTAATTGCTAGAATACTTGAGAAGTATGGATATGAGGTCAAAAATCTTGCAAGAAAGAGCAGACTGATTGACAACCCATTTTCCCAGGCACTTATAACGTTGGCACAGCTCTGTCACCCGACATATGGGTCAATGCCCAATAGGGATGATGTAAGGGCATTGCTTAGAATGGTACTTAAAGTTGACCCTGTCAGAAGCTCAATTCTAGCAGGTGAGATTGTAAGCCAGAGGCCATTTGCACAATTTCCGGATATAGAATTCCCAGGACTGGTTGAACGAATAGGCTATTATAATATTGAAAAGTATGAATACATAAGAAACTGGATAAGTGATTATAAATCGAGGGAGAAGCCACTTAAAATAAATGAATTTTTTCAGAAGGTTTTTTTGGAAATCCTTATTTCAAAGGAAGTATCTGAAAAGGATATTCTTGAAGCTAAAAATCTTATTGATAGTGCGCAGACCTTTGTTGAGGTAGTATCAAGGTATAAAAGGAATGCTAGTAAAGATTTTCTGGAAGTTGTAAGAAGGGGGATTAAATCTGCTGAGAGCATTTTTGAACTCGAGGAGAAGCTGAGTGGAGATTTTGTTCTCATATCCACTCCGGTAGCATATCTTGCCAGTTCACTAAAGAGCAAGGTGACTATAATTACAAGCCTTAGCAGTAACAATTGGACACCTAGAAGTATTAAGGAGATAACAAACCTGCATGTACTTACGAAGACCTGGGACGAAAATGATATTTATACCGAAGAGCTTGAGGAGAAAAACCAAAAACATTATCTGGCTACTCTAATGAGAGCTGTTTTTAAAAGATGTGGAGAGAAGCTGATAACTTTTGAGTCTATGCTATCTGCCAATGGATATGAGAATGATGGGATTTTAGCGGACTACTTTGATGAAATATTGACATAGATTGTGCTTTGGGAATTTGCGAAGCAAATGTTCTAAAATCGGGTGCTGATTAATGCACCTGTGATTTTTCGTGGAGGCTTAAATGGGGCTTAGAAAAGGTCAAAGAGAACTTGTAGAACAATATAGAGGTGGATACTGTGCTATTCCTGCAATTCCGGGAGGTGGAAAAACTCACTGTTTGTCTTTATGGGCGGCAGAGATGATTGCCAATGGACTTCACAAACCGGGAAAGATTCTTATTGTAACTTATATGAATAGTGCGGTAAATAATTTCAAACAGCGTATAGCCTCAGAACTAAAAAACAGGGGCATAATAAGCGGTAAAGATTATTTTGTATCTACCATACATGGGTTATGCCTCCAGATAATAAAGGAAAAACCTGATCTTGTTATAACTAATGAAGAGTTTGAAATTATTGATGGTGTATCGAAAATTCACCTGATTTCTAGCAGCATTGATGAATGGAAAAGGCACAATGAGAAGAAATTCAGGCTCTACATTGATGATTCGAATTTAAACGCCAATAAAATCAGTGACACATATAAGAATTGGCAGGACAAACTCTGTAATATAATGCTTTCGGCAATTGGTGATTTCAAATGCAGGGGTATTAATTCCAAAGAGGCAATGGAACGCTGCAGGGGACTTGGGGAGGATTCCATATTGTCCTGGGCAAGCGAGATATATGAGATATACGATAAGAAGCTTAAAATTGGTGGTTTTCTCGATTTTGACGATATGTTGTACAATGCAAAGAAGATGCTTAAGGAAGATCAACTATTGCTGGAAAAGTATCAAAAAAAATATTCTTTTGTATGTGAGGATGAAGCACAGGACTCAAACCTTATACAGAGTGAAATACTTGACCTGATATCAAACGGAAATCTCCTGAGGGTTGGGGATAGTAACCAGGCAATATGCGGGAGCTTTAGTAATAGTGACTTTACACTATTTAAGAATTTTTGCGACAACCCATCAACTACTGTATATAAGATTACACAGTCCAGCAGAAACACTGTTGACATAATTAACCTTGCTAACTATTTTGTGAAATATGTAAGGGAAAGCCACCCCGTGGCTGAATGCAGGGATAGTCTTTTAGCTCAGTTTATTGAGCCTGTTGGTGAGGATGACTCAAGGCCAAATCCTAAAATTGATAAGTATGGCATAAAGGCTGGGATATTCACATCGTGGGAAGATGAAGCCAGGTCAGTTGTGGTCAAGGCTCAGGAAATGATAAGGAAATATCCTGGAAAGACTATAGCTATACTTGTTCCTACCTCATGGAGAATGAATGTGGTTTTGAACTTTCTGGAAGCGAGAAAAATCCCATATGAACTCCTTGACAATACTTCAGGTGAAAAGAACAAGACAATAAGAAAGCTGGGAAGGATTATTGATTTTATTGCGCAGCCTGAGAGTGGTCTGAAGTTCTATGATATGATGAATGAGTGCTTTCTTCTGGATTCTTACGATAGTGAATCTGCTGACGAGGAACAGAATGAAGAGAAGAAAACCGTAGGTCAAAGAGTGATTTTGTGTGAGTTCCTAAAGCTGTATCCGGTTGAAAAGCTCCTCTACCCAATTGGGGGAGAGATTGAGAGAGTTGACATACCAAAGGACTTGCTTGCAAGTGATATATGGTCTGATTTTACGGAAAAATTAGAACTTGTGAGGGAGCTTTTAGAGTTTCCTAGTACTATAGTTGAAAAGCTGATCTTGTTTATTTCTGAAAAATTGGGATTTGAAAGGGAAGAAAGGGCTATAGCGCAGAAAGTGGCAGGGGATGTGAGATATTTGATGAGTCAGGATCCTCATTGGAAACTTGCCGATTTGGCGTTAGAACTTTTAAGTCCCAAAAATATATTCAACTTTTTTGCGGGTATAGTATGGGATTTGAAGGGCTATGAACCAAAACCCGGAGTAGTCACACTAGCTACATATCACAAGTCAAAAGGACTTGAGTGGGATATTGTTTTTTTGACAAGTTTAACCAGCACTGATTTTCCGGTGAGTCTTGATGATAAATTCATAGGAGAGTACTGGTTTTTGAAGGAAGAGTATAAAAATCCCCAGGCTATAGTAAAGGCCGATTTGGAAAAGTTATTGGACGGAAAAAGCACTGGGAATTCAATAGTGAGGTCGAAGATTGAGACGATATCAGAGAGGGCAAGGCTTTTATACGTGGGAATAACAAGGGCGAAAGAGTATCTCTTTTTAACTTCTTTTGAAACAAACAGAGGAAAAAAGAACGAAACTTTGGCTTCAAAATATATCTTGGAATTTAGAAAATATATTGAAGCATCGAAGCATAATTAACCTTAAAATATGAAGTGCATTATTGTAGATAGTTGGTAATGTTAAAAAGCACCAGGAGGCATCAAAAGAATGAGCGATTTACGATTTGCTGAATATTTTTTATTCACACAGCAGTCACTGGCGACCTTTGACAGGTGCCCTTTGAAGTTTAAGAAAAGATATCTTGAAAACCTCAAGTGGGATAATTTCCCTGATGAAGAGATAAAGAAAAGACTTGAAATGGGGAATGATTTTCACCTTCTTGCATATAGGTATTTTCTGGGAGTTGAGACTGGATTAAGTGAGAAGACAGAAGGATTTGAAGAACTAAACAGCTGGATGAAAAGCCTTGAGAGCAAGTTCCAGAAGAAGGAGACCCGAAAGTACCTTCCGGAGTATAAGTTGCGAATGGCAAAAGGGCCTTTAAGGTTGGAGGCTAATTTTGACCTTTTAATAGTTGATGGAGACAAACTGGAAATATGGGATTGGAAAACCCATGGTAAGGAAAATAAACCGGACAGAAAAGGCAGTAAGGGGAACAAGTATAAGAAAAGTCTCCAGTCAATGGTTTATCTGTTTGTGCTCAAGGAGCAATGTGAGAAAATAACCGGGAAACAGGTTAGAGCTGAAAACATAAGTATGTTTTATTGGCAGCCTGAACCTCCGGAAGTACTGACAGATATAAGGTATAGTGATGAAATGCACAATACCTATAGAGAAATTTTACAAAACAAGATAAACGGCATACTTGAATATGACTTTTCAAAATTCGAAAAGTCTTTATATGAGAAAAACTGTAAGTACTGCGAATTTAACTGGTTTTGCAACAACCAGAGGATTGATTTCAATGTAATTGAGGAAGATGAGGATTTTTTAGACGAGCTTGAATGGGAGAGCATTGAGGAGTTGACATAGGTGAAGGTTAAGTTAAATATTTTAAATGGAGATGTCCAGATTCCGAAGGAAATTATTGAGGCAACAGACGGAGATGAATTGGTTGCCAGAATATTTTATAACAGAGGATATAAAAATCCTTTAACCATTCGTCAGATGCTGAAGGATGAATTTTACACTCCAACTGATGTAAATGAATTTACTAATATTAAGAAGGCCGTTGACAGGATTTTAAATGCTGCTGACAGAGATGAGAAAATCTGCGTTTATGGTGACTATGATGTTGATGGTGTGACTAGTACAGTTACGCTTGTGGAGTGTTTGAGTCTATTTATAGATAAAGTGGTATACCATGTCCCGGACCGTTTCACAGAAGGCTATGGAATGAATATTGAGGTGATAGAGAAACTTGCCGGTGAAGGAGTGTCTTTGGTTATTACCTGCGACTGCGGAATATCAAATATTAATGAGATAAAACGTGCAAAAGAATTGGGGATGGATGTAATACTTACTGACCACCATAATATTCCATCAGAGCTTCCGAATGCAGATGTGATCCTAAATCCAAAGCTTCTTGAAGAGGGGCATAAGGCCAGAAATTTGTCGGGTTGTGCAATGGCATTTTTTCTGTGTCTGGCTTTGCTGAAACATAAAGGTATGGAGGAAAAAGCTGAAGATTATCTGGATATGCTTGCCTTATCCCTGATTGCAGATGTTGTAAGCCTTAACGGAGAAAACAGATATCTTCTAAAAAAAGCCCTTCCCAAACTGTTTAATACAAAAAGAGAGGGGCTTATAAAACTTCTGGGGATAGCAAGTAAGACCAGCGAACTCAGCACAGAAGAGAATATAGCCTTTCAAATAGCACCAAGGATTAATGCAGCAGGTAGAATGGAATCTGCAAGGCTTCCTGTAGAATTGTTATTGTGCAAAGACCCATATATGGCAGATGAGATGGCTCAAAAGATTGATTTTCTAAATACTGAGAGGAAAAGAGTTCAGCAGGAAATAATCGACCAGGCTATAGAACAGGTTGAGACAAAAAAGAAAAATAAGACGGTACTGGTGCTTTACAACGACTTCTGGCATCATGGAATAATTGGAATTGCGGCAGGCAGAATATGCGAATTGTATAGAAAACCTGCAATACTTCTTTCTTTAAAGGAGGATGGAAAAACTGTTGTAGGTTCGGCAAGGTCTGTTGATGATATTAATATCTATGAGTTAATCAAGGAGTGTAGCGAAAGACTATTGAAATTTGGAGGACATTCTCAGGCGGCTGGGCTTTCACTTTTGAAAGATGATCTTCAGGGGTTTGTGGGTGAAATTGAACTTCTTGCAGAGAAGAAACACTTTATCAATGAAACCATTAAAGTTGATATTGATATGGAGCTTGAGGTTGATAATGTAACAGATGAACTCTATGACAGGCTTCAGTTGGCTGGTCCTTACGGAGAAGGTTTTGAAGCGCCAATGTTTGTATCATACGGGTTAAAGGTTTTAAGTGATAGAAAGACCGAAAAAAATCACCATATAATGGTGCTGGAAGGAAAAAATAATACCAGAATATCTGCTGTCAAGTGGTTTGGCAGTGGCAAGTCTCTTCAGGGCAAGGTTTTTGATCTGACGTATAAGATAAGCAAAAATACCTATAAGGGCAACTCCAGCATTCAGCTAACTCTAGGCCATACAGTTGAAAGTGAGGGAGAAGTACAGAAAGTCTTTAACGGCAGTATAATAGATGAAAGAGGCAGTGATATTAATTTATTGGCAGATAAATATGCACAACCTTTGTTTTTCTATGAGGGTTTGAATTCAACATGCCCTGTGGCTTCAGCTGTAGATCGCTTCGGAATTAGAAAAACGGATAATGTGGTGTTTTTGTCTCCTCCTGCTAATACATCAATTTTCAGGGAAATTATAGCTTTAAGCAATCCACAGAATATCATTATCAACTTCAATGTTTTGCAGGATTACTCTTTCAAAGGTTTTGTTATAAATCTTTTAGGACTAATCAAGCATATTGTGAGTCAAGATAAGGGAAGGGGTTATATTGAAGCTATTTCGATAAAGCTAGGTGTAGAGGAGGCGGTTGTTAAATCAGGGCTTAGATTTTTAAAAGCTGCAGGCAAGGTTAATTACCTCTTGAGTGAAGATGACAGAAGAGTTTTTATATTGAAAGGTGATGGTTCGCAAACCATAGATATGGTTTCGGCAGAAAAACGCTTAAGGAATGCACTCATGGAAAAGATGGCGTATCAGCAGTTTATATTAAAAACGGAAGTAGATAATTTCAGAGAATATTTGAAATAATTCAATTTACGTCGTTTTTATAAAATCATTTATATCGGTAATTCTAATAATCATAGCAGTAACGTTGTCTATTCCTTTTTTTTCGAAAGCCAAATCAACGAGATTTTTGCTTAGTGCAGCACTGTCATTTGAGCTTGAAAGGGAATTTTTAAGTTCTTCGTAAGTGATAGTATTTGAAAGTCCGTCACTGCAGATAAGATAGGTATCTCCCTTGAGGACATTAAACTCATCAGAATAATCAGCTTCCATCCTGCCTTTTTGAGGGTCTATGCCAAGATGCCTTGTCAGGATATTATTGCTTTTGTGAAATCTGGCGACCTCTTTATCTAAAAGCCCGAGCCGGATAAGCCTTTCTGACTCGGTATGGTCGTTTGTTAACTTTATAAGATTTGAGTCTCTGAAAAGGTATACTCTGCTATCACCGATGTTTAGGGCTATTGCTTTGTTCTCGAAGAATAAAATAGATGCAAGAGTTGTACCCATTCTTTTGCCGGCAGATAAAGAGTTCTCAAAAATTAAGGCATTGGACTTTTCAATATAGCTGCTCATAAAATCCCTCAAATCAGCTATGTTGCTAAGTATTTTTGATTCTGAAGATTTAAGCATTAGGGAGAGTGATTGAACTGCCAGAAAGGAAGCTTCTTCGCCAAGTTCTTCACCACCCATACCGTCACAAACAGCAAAAACAAACTGATGGCCAAGAGAGTTCAATGAATGTTTACAGAAATCACTATTATCAGACTTTTGCATAAAAAGGCCGTCTAAAAAGAAATTATCCTCGTTTTTCGTTCGGACATTACCTTTTTCTGTTATTACAGAAGCATCGATTTTTAACATTTTATCCATAAGTTCTACCTCTTGTGGCTTGAAATCGTATTCTAGTGAAATTCTATATGAATAATTTATGGTGCATTAAATGTATATCCATTCATCATCAATATCTTCTGGAATAGATATTTCAGTTCTGTTAAGGCCATTGGGGCAAATTTTGAAAATTTTATTTCCAGCACTTTTATTACAATAATAAATCCAGTTATAAACTATATTGATATAATCTGAATAGTCATCATTGAGTTTAGTCTTTTCAGAACCGTCAATACGGATTCTATATAGCTTACTGATATCACTTTTGTTGCAGTAATAAACCCATCCGTCATAAATATTTATATTAGTTGATATATCGTTATTGAGTTTTTCCACTATTGTTCCATCAAGGTTGGTTTTATAAAGTTTCATGCCATCGTTCTTGTTGCTAAAGTAGATCCATCCGTCAGCGATACAAAAATAGCTTGCTTCATCATAGGACACTCTGATTTTTTCATTTCCATCTGTATCTATCTTGTATATTTTTCCTCCATCACTTTTGTTGGAGTAATAAATCCAACCTTCATATAAGCTGATATTAAAAGATTTATCGTTATTTAGCTTTGTCTTGCTATTCCCATCTGTGCTGATTTTATAGAGCTTATAATCATCAGTTTCGTTGCTATAATAGATCCAATCTTTAGAAACATTGAGATACCAGCAACTGTCGTTGGAGATTTTTTCTTTTTTGGTACCGTCAATACTCAAACGGTATATGTTTTCTCTAGAAGCGGAATTGCTGTAGTAAATCCAATTTTCTACAATGTTGATAAACCAGGACTCATCGGAATTTAGTTTTATTACCTGATTTTCATCAGTATTGATCTTATAGATATTGTTATGGTGGTTTGGACTGGATAGATATATCCATGCTCCCTGAACACAGGTTAGTCCTCCATTTATTATGTTGCCAGCTGTATTACCATTACTATTCACATAATTATTACATAAAAGGACTGTATCTGGAATGATGTTTAAGGAGTCCAAACATACTTTTTTGCTTACTGCCCTGTTGTTTGATAAAACAATTTGATTCCTGTCTTCGCAAGACATTTGGTGATATGTTTCAATTAAAGCTTCTTTTGCAACTGCGGGCGAAGTAAATCTATTTTCCGGTTTGTATTGGCACATTTTTAGGATGATCTCGCCAAGTGTCTGATTTGCATTACATGGAGGAGGGATAGCATTACCTAAAAAACGCTTTTCTACAGCAGATTCACTGTCTTTAATTCGAAGTTCCATAGGAGATGGAGGCATAAAAGGAAATCTTCCGTTATTAAGAAGCTTATAGAGCAAAATACCCAGAGAATAGAGATCTGCTCTGGTGTCATATGCTTCGCCTTTATATACTTCAGGAGCCATATAGAGTGGGGTGCCGCGAATAGACGCAGAGAGACCTTTTGCGAGTTCCCGTGCAATTCCGAAATCACCTAATTTAAAGCATTTGTCTTTAGATACAAAGATATTTTCATCCTTTATATCTCTGTGAACTATGCTCTTTTTTGAACAGAGCTCCAGTGCGGTGCATATATCAAGGCCGATATTTACTATATCATCTATGGAAATGTCCTTTTCAGTCAGATATTTATTTAGCGGTGTCAAATATTCCATTCTGATTAAGATGTCCCACGCGAGTTTTCCATCATGTTTTTCTACCTTGTGATCTTCATAGCTTACTATATTACTGTTCCCACGGAGGTTGTACAACATTATAATTTCATTTATGATGTTTTTTACCGCATCTTCAAAATATAGTTTTAGAAGTTTTTCATCATTTCCTAAAGTAGCTATTGCTTCACGATACTGGTCATTTGAAGGAAGGCTAATGACTTTCAAAGCGGATTCATATTTGTAGCCCCATTCTTCTTTGGAGAGTTTATAAACTTTTCCAAAGCTGCCCTGGCCTAAAAATTTTTCTATATACCAACTTTCCCAGAAAGGTTCATATCTTTTTACATAATCATCATTTTGGTAATTCATTTTAGAAACATACCTCCAAATATGCTTATAGATAAGCTCTGAGATTGTTTAATAAAGTCATCTGATGTTTAGTTATTATGGATTGTCAAAATAAAATCGGAGAGTTCTTGGGCGGTTTACAAAATATATACATGACATATATATTTTAGCATATCCGCTTTGTTTGCGTCAATTATAGTTAAAAAGAGCTTTTTTTTAGCTTATATTAAAAACAATGCTTTTGTTTTGTGATTTTTTTTTGTATAATAACATGTGTACATGATTTGTCTTTAACGTCTTACGACTTAAAAAGAATAGTTGTAAGAACTGAATTTGATTTAAAGGAGAAATATTGATGGACAGAATAACTTTGTTCGATTGTTTTGAAGGTGAGCCAAAGAGAGGCTTAGGAGAATGCTTGCAATATTATTGGGGATATAGGCTGCTCGAACTTGCTCAAGCGCACGGTTTGCAAGTTGTTGAAGAAACCCCGGATGCTGAGATTATGGACAAATTAATACCACAGATGCTGAAAAACTTTGCAAACGATTTAGTATATTTGAACGAAGATGAACTGTTATTTTTGAATAAAGTAAAAGAAAACCCCAATAAGGAAATGGACGATGCTGAAAACGGACAGTATACTACTTTGAAATGGTTGGGTTATGTCTATTTGTTTAATTTTGACGGTCATATATACCCAGTGATTCCAAACGAGTTATTGCAATTGATTCCGGATATGAATGCTGAAGAATTTAAACATAAGGTTGAGCGCAACCAAAAGCTGCTTTCATATACATTGGCTTTAACAAACATATATGGGGTTTATAGAGTTGAACAGTTGGTAGATGTATGGAATATGCTCAACAAGGAGAAAATGGATGTCGATGAGGTTAGAGAATATATTGACATAATGTCTGCTCGACAGACCAATTTTTGGTGTGACAGAGGGCATATTGTTTCAACCTTATTGGGAGATGTTAACGAATACTATGATTTAATGAAAAAAGCTTCACGCAGCCCTTATTTCGTACCTACAAAAACTGATATTGGATTTTATTCCGATAGTAAGAATGTATATTCATCAACTTACTGCAAGAAAATTGAAGATTTTATAAGGAACAAGAATGTTATTGATGAAAGTCAATTAGGCGATTTAATTTCAGAAATAGCAGATGCTTGTAAAATGGACAAGCATCCAAATGAGATTATTGCTATGGTAAATGAAGGTGGAATTGAATTTAGTGATGAAGAAGAAACAAGCGAATTTTTGAGGTTGCTAATGACCCTGTCAAATAGTACTAGAAAATGGGTGTTGCGTGGGTACATGCCTTCAGAATTAGTCCAAAACCCTTCAAGACCGGCTGTAAGACCATTGCCAAACAAACCTGTGCAGAGTGTACAGAAAAAAGTTGGACGAAATGATCCATGTGTTTGTGGTAGCGGAAAGAAATACAAGCACTGCTGCGGTAAGTAGTAATACTGAATTGATTTTCAGGTATTTGTATAGAAGTCAAACAACTTTGTGGTTAATAGAACACAAAGTCGTTTGACTTTTGTGTTATTGTTGGGGGGTGACATCTGTTATTTAGAACTTTGCAGATTATAAAATTTATACAATGATAGTTTGCCTAGTTTGCTTTTATATGTTAAAATTTAGTATACATATAAGAAATATATAGGATTCAATACATTTCATGGGGGTATTTAGTATGGAGGATTTGATAAGAAAGAATATTGTAAAAGTGTCAAAGCTTATGTATGATAAAGAATTGGTAAATCCGTATGAAGGTAATGTATCGATACTGCATGAAGAACAGGTATACATTACTCCCGCTGGGATTTGCAAAGGCTATTTAACTGAAGATATGATAGTTGTTACCGATTTAAATGGGAATGTGTTGGAAGGTATGTATAAACCATCTTCAGAAATTAAACTGCATCTTGCTTCATACAAGCTAAGAAGCGATATAAGATCTGTAGTACATGCTCATCCACCATTTTCGACTGCATATGCTGTTGCAAACAAGCCCATCGAGACAAAAGCATATACCGAAATGATAGCGTTATTTGATAAAATCCCTGTGGCTAAATACGGAACACCATCTACTGATCAAATAACTGATGGTATCAAAGACTATATAGATAATTATGACATTATTCTTCTTGCCAATCATGGCATAATTTCTGTAGGTACAGACATTTTTAATGCTTTTTTTAAGCTTGAGGCGGCAGAGAGTATGGCAAAAACCCTTCTTTTAACAAAGATGCTAGGAGGGGAGAAAGAACTGCCGGACGTTGAGTTGGAAAAATTATATGAAATGAATAAAAAGCATAGTGCAATTAAATTGTGATTTTATGTAAAGTGATCCATTGGCAAAAAATCTTTCTATTTTTCACTGGAAATGTATGTTTTATATATGTTTTTTATAGAATATATGATATTCTATAAATAGGGTTGGACCTTGATTTCTAAGTCCTTCTGTTTTGCTCGCCAATTAAGTTTTTTATAATTAACTGAAAGTAAATAAATATTAAAAACTGGGAGTGGTATTTTTATGCATTTAGCATTAGGTATTGTAGACGGAGCTGCTGCGTTCTGGGGTGTAATAGAGAGTTTTCTTTTAGTAGTTCTTGTTATTTCTGTCTTAGCAGTTCTTTTAGTTCTATTAAAGAAACGTCCAGAGCAGAAGGAACCGGAAAATAACTACACTATGATGAGTAAGATCTTACAGGATACTTTAAGTGAATTTGGGGATAAGATAGAAAATTCACTAAAGGATACAATTGATTCCTTTGGAAACAAGCTGACCGGTGTAGTTATGGAAGTCAATTTGTCTTCTAAGGTATTGGATGATACTGTGGATAAATTCGATCAAACTATTAAGAATTTTGCTGAGAATGTAAAAAATATTACCGAGTTTAACAGTAAACTGGGCGATAACATTGAAAAGATGGACTCCAGTTATAAAAATTTAACAGAGACATTAGCTTCAACATCTAAAACTGTTGTTGATAATTATGGTTCGGTTGAGACTCTATCAAAAGATATAAAATATGCAGCTGATGAAATGACTTCATACAGCAAGCAGGTTGTACAGGATTTAGGAAGCATAGTCGCCGAAGTCAAAGGATCAGTTTCATCAATAAAAGATTTGGGTGAAGTGTTAAAGAATGATTTAAGTGCCCGCAGTCAGGAAGCTAAGGATTATCAGGAAAATATAAACCAGCTTATAGAAAAAGTAAGCGGAGATATATCAATATTAGGACATACTACTGTCACTGCTTTTTCAAAGAGTATTGACGAAAGCGTGCAGGCTACTTCCCAGAAAGTTGCACAGGATTTTGGTAAAATAGCAGGCGAAGTTGAAGGTGCAGTTACGTCAATAAAAGACTTGAGTGAAGTTTTAAAGAATGATTTTAGTGTACGCAGTCAGGAAGCAAAGGAATATCAAGAAAATATAAAGAAGCTTATGGAAAAGATGAATGATGAAATATCAATTTTAGGACAAAAAACTGTAACTGCTTTCTCACAGGGTATAGAGGAAGGTGTACAGGCTACATCACAAAAAGCTGTACAGGATTTCACTAAAATAGCAGCTGAAATCGAAGCATCAGTTACGTCAATAAAAGATTTGAGTGAAGTATTGAAAAATGATTTGGGTGTGCGCAGTAAGGAAGCAAAGGAATATCAGGAAAATATAACTAAACTGATGCTAAAGGTAAGTGGTGAAATGTCAGTTTTAGGACAAAACACTACCAATGCTTTTTCACAGAGTTTAGAGGACAGTGGGCAGGCTATATCACAGAAAGTTGCACAGAGTATGGATGATGTATTTAAGGGAATATTTACTCTGCTTGATGACTTAAAGGAAAATGAAAAACTACTTGCCAAGACTATTGTAATGCTGCCAAATCAGGTCATAACATATAATGAAACTGCCGCAAATAAGGTTGGAATACAGCTTGATGAGATCAAGAGACTTTTTCGCAACAATAACGGATTTTAATTAAGTTATGTAAAATTGCTGATAGGGTGAATTTGATGAATAAAGATTTAGAAAAGTTAAATATCTTTGTTTCAAAATATGAGAATTATGTAAAGAAAAATCCTAAACAGGCGCATGGATATTACTGTCTTGGCTGGCTTAACTTGAATTTGGCTAAATATAAGGATGCCCAGGAGCATTTTGAAAAGGCTATTTCAATTGATTCAACTCATACTCTGTCTAAAGTGGGACTGATTGTGACAAATGTGTTCAGAAGAAAGTTTGTTCAGGCAGTAAATTTGTATAGCCAGTATCGTAACGATATAAACAGAAAAAATATATTCAAGATAAAAATGATCCGTGGAGTTAGCGAATTTTATTCTAAGGATAGTTTTTTTAGCAAGAAGAGTAAAGAGACATCTAATCCATTATTCTATAAGCTTACAATACAGCCTTTACTGGCCAGGCTAACAGAGGAAACGGATAATTTTGTGCTTATTTTGTTACTTGCCATGTATTATATGAGTGTGGATGAAAGAAGCCTTGATATTATGTACATTTTAAAGGTTTGTGTATATGTTGAGGCTATTGATGACAATATGAGATGGGCACTGATTAGGGCTATAGCTGACTGTGGTGAGAAGCTTTACTATGACTTGGATATAGCATCAAAATTTACAAGTATACCTGAAACTGATTGTCCTGATGAATATGTAAAAACCATATACAATACCGCTCTATTAGGCAGGAATAAGTATAAAGTCAAAAATATAATTAATTCCATGAACAAATCAGGGAAGGATATGACTTTGAGTATGGCGTGGAAATATGTTGATTGGTCGTGGAATGTTGAACTGTACGATTTATCGGTATATGAGTGCTGCAACAGGCTTTTGATGTCAGGTTGGGTCGATATAGTGTTACTTGAGATGATGGCAAAGTTGGAAAAGCAAAATATCATCACATTCACTGATGAAGAACTAAGTGTGTTGAAAATTTATGATTATTGTACATGATACCTTGACAACAGCCGGTGATTACATTATCATTTAACTTAACTGTAATGATGTAAAAAGTGATGATCAAGAGGAGTAGGCAGTAAGTCTTGATAGAGATGGGAAACCGTTGGCTGAAAGTTTCCCTTAAGATCAAACTGTTGAAGGTAGCTTGGGAATTCTGCAGTTGAAAACACATTATATATCGTGTGTGAGTAAGTTGCGGCGGCAAAGGACCGTTATTTCCGGATCTTTTGATGAGCTGTATGGCTTTTAAAGGAGTTAAGCTGCCCTGTATATTGAGGGAATTTTGGTGGTACCGCGAAATAATGCCTTTCGTCCAATTGTGGATGAAAGGCTTTTTTATTTGGGGATTTGCGTAGCAAATGATTCTAAAATGAATGGGGCTTTATTTTAAGTATCATTTGGATTGTATGCATGTGAGGGAATTTATTATTTAGGAGTGAGCAATTTGTTATATTTAAAAGTACTTGCGTTAATATTTATGATATCTGGTTTTGCTTCTGTTTATCTGGCAAAGTATATTGTGAATAAATATAATCTAAAAGAAAGAGCAGTTTGTTCTTTTGAAGCTGATCTGACAGAGGAAGAACTAGAGGAATACAAGTATAATAAGGCAATCGTAAACGTTAAGATATTTGGTGCGCTGGTTGCATTACCAGGAGTGATTTTGATCCTTATTGTTTTTAGCAAGGGAATGAGTTAAAGAGTGGTTTTTTATTATTCAAAATGAATTTATTAAATGGAGGTTATATAAATGAGTGAAGAAAAGAATATTGCAAAAACCTATGACCCCAAACAGGTTGAGGACAGGCTTTACAAGGAGTGGATGGATAAAGATTACTTTCATGCAGTTGTAGATAAGAATAAGACGCCGTATACCATTGTTATCCCTCCGCCAAATATCACAGGTCAGCTCCATATGGGACATGCATTAGACAACACCCTTCAGGATATTTTAATCAGGTGGAAAAGGATGCAGGGCTTTTCTGCTCTGTGGCTGCCAGGTACAGACCATGCCAGCATAGCTACCGAAGCTAAAATTGTTGAAGCAATGGCTAAGGAAGGTATAAAGAAGGAAGATCTCGGAAGAGAGAAGTTTTTAGATAGAGCATGGGACTGGAAGAAGGTTTATGGAGGAAGAATAGTTGAACAGCTTAAAAAACTTGGAAGCTCCTGTGACTGGAAACGTGAACGTTTTACCATGGACGAAGGTCTTTCTGAGGCTGTTAAAGAGGTATTTATAAGACTTTACAAAAAGGACCTGATATATAGGGGTGAAAGAATTATCAACTGGTGCCCTAAATGTAATACGTCCATTTCCGATGCAGAAGTTGAGTACGAAGAAAAGGCAGGGCACTTCTGGCATATAAAATATCCTATTAAGGACAGCAATGAATACGTTGTGGTAGCTACAACAAGACCAGAAACAATGCTCGGAGACACAGCTGTTGCAGTACATCCAGATGATGAGAGATACCAGCATCTCATAGGGAAGATGGTAATTCTGCCTTTGGTGAACAGAGAAATTCCTGTAATTGCGGATGAGTATGTTGAAAAGGATTTTGGTACAGGTGTTGTTAAAATTACTCCTGCTCACGATCCAAATGACTTTGAAGTAGGGTTAAGGCATAATCTACCCCAGATCAGGGTTATGGATGATAAGGCTTCAATGAACGAATATGCAGGCCAGTATCAGGGAATGGATAGATATGAGGCTAGAAAGCAGATTATAGATGACTTAAAGAATCTGGATCTTTTGGTTAAAATTCAGGATCACACACATAATGTAGGTACTTGCTACAGGTGTTCTACTGTTATTGAGCCTATTATTTCAAAACAGTGGTTTGTAAAAATGAAGCCTTTAGCGGAACCGGCTATTGAAGTTGTTAAAAACGGTACAATCAAGTTTGTTCCAGAAAGGTTTTCGAAGATATACTTTAACTGGATGGAGAATATTCAGGACTGGTGTATTTCCAGACAGCTCTGGTGGGGACACAGGATACCGGCATATTACTGCAAAGAGTGCGGTAACATGATGGTAGACAATGATATGCCAGATGTTTGTCCAAAGTGTGGAAGTTCAAGAATTGAACAGGACCCTGATACTTTGGATACATGGTTTAGTTCTGCTCTATGGCCGTTTTCAACTCTTGGCTGGCCTCAGCAGACTGAAGACCTTAAATACTTCTACCCTACAGATGTGTTAGTTACAGGTTATGATATAATATTCTTCTGGGTTGCAAGGATGATCTTCTCCGGTTTGGAGCACATGGAAAAAGAGCCGTTTAAGTATGTTTTCATTCATGGAATTGTAAGGGATTCTCAAGGAAGAAAGATGAGTAAGTCATTAGGAAACGGTATTGATCCGCTTGAAGTAATTGAACAATATGGCACTGATGCTTTAAGGTTTGCGCTTACAATCGGTACTTCACCTGGAAATGACTTGAGATTTTCAAGCGAAAAGGTTGAGTCCAGCAGAAATTTTGCCAATAAGATATGGAATGCTTCGAGATTTGTGCTCATGAACTTTGATGAAAACATCGATTTCTCAAAAGTGGATTCAACCAAGTTTAATTCAGCTGACAAATGGATCTTAAGCAGGGTAAACAGCCTTACAAAAGAAGTAACAGAGAATATGGATAAATTTGAGCTGGGGATAGCCCTCCAGAAGATATATGAATTCATATGGGAAGAATTCTGTGATTGGTACATTGAACTTGTAAAACCAAGACTTTATGACAGGGAAGACAGCTCAAGGCTTGAAGCTCAGTATGTGTTGAACTATGTACTGGGATCAGCTATGAAGCTTTTACATCCATATATGCCATTTATTACAGAAGAGATTTACACACATTTAATTAATGATGACGATAGCATCATGATTTCAAAATGGCCGCAATACAAGGAAGAATACTGCTTTACAGCAGAAGAAGAAAAGATGAATCTGATAATGAACGCTATAAAGAATATCAGAAATATTAGAGCAGAAATGAATGTTCCACCTTCAAAGAAGGCAAAAACGATATTTGTTGCTTCAAAGCCTGAGGATCAGGAAATTATTAAAGAGGGTAAGGTGTTCTTTGAAAGATTAGCATCAAGTTCTGAGGTTTTAGTAAAATCCTCAAAAACCGATATTCCTTCAGATGCTGTTGCTTCAATGCTTCCAAGTGTTGAAATCTATATTCCTTTAGAAGACCTGATAGATATTGAAAAAGAGCTGGAAAGGCTTGAAAAGGAAAAGGCAAATCTTCAAAAGGAACTAGACAGGGTTAATGCAAAACTTGGAAATGAAGGATTTGTTGCAAAGGCTCCAGCTAATGTTATTGAAGAGGAAAAGTCTAAAAAAGTAAAATATCAGGAAATGTATGATAAGGTTATTGAAAGGCTTAATGGGTTAAAAAAATAGTTTGATTAGGCAATATGTATAACAATAACGAGATGATGCAAGTTGTAATTGTGAAAATTGCAAAAAGTGATAAAATTTAAATAAAAGTATTGCAATTATGCAAGAAGCATGTTAATATAGTTTCATAAATTAAATATTGAGAAGGAAATATAAAATCTTAAAAGCGAGTTTTATACCTTTAAGGCTTAGGTGCCACAAATTATAGTGATATATAGTTTGTGGCCCTTTTTGAATAATTTTGCTAACTAATGTTCTGGTCTATAGTCAAAGTATTTAAAAGTAGCTTGATAAATATATATTTCCTGTAGTAAATAAAGAATTAGTAGTTTAAAGAATGCAGTAGCGGATATTTAATTCACTGTATGGATTTGATATCGCAAGGCCACGGGTGCTGAAATTGGAAATTTTCGGCGCCCTTTTTATATCAAAAAATCAATACAAAAATCGACACGAAAAGGATGGAGGTAATTATTATGAGACAGGTAGCTATTTATGGAAAAGGTGGAATAGGAAAATCGACAACAACTCAGAATTTAACTGCTGGCCTAGGTGAAATGGGCAAGAAGGTTATGATAGTTGGATGTGATCCTAAAGCAGATTCAACAAGACTTGTTTTAGGTGGATTGGCACAAAAGAGTGTTCTTGATACTTTAAGAGAAGAAGGAGAAGAAGTTGAACTGGAAAACATTATGAAAGATGGTGTGTTTGGAATTAAATGTGTTGAATCAGGAGGGCCTGAACCGGGAGTTGGATGTGCAGGCAGAGGTATTATTACCTCAATAAATATGCTTGAGAGCCTTGGAGCATATACACCTGATTTGGACTATGTTTTCTATGATGTATTGGGAGACGTTGTTTGCGGTGGTTTTGCGATGCCTATAAGAGAAGGAAAAGCTCAGGAAATTTACATTGTTGCAAGCGGAGAGATGATGGCCTTATATGCTGCAAACAACATTTGTAAAGGTATTCAGAAATATGCAACTACCGGTGGATGTCGCCTAGGTGGAATAATTTGCAACAGTAGAAAAGTTGACGGCGAAAAGGAACTTTTGGAGGCCTTTGCAAAAGAATTGGGTAGTCAGTTAATTTACTTTGTACCTAGGGAAAATCAGGTTCAAAGAGCAGAAATCAATAGAAAAACAGTAATTGAATTCAGTCCTGAGCATGAACAGGCAGAAGCATACAGAGGACTTGCAAGAGCAGTAGACAGCAATGAAATGTTTGTTATTCCAAAGCCGATGGTACAGGACAGATTGGAAGAAATTCTTATGGAGCATGGAATATTGGATATCTAGAAATGCCTTGTGAAACCAATAATCAAAAGAATCTGGAGGGTTAAAATTATGTTTATGATAAGAGCTATTTTAAGACCTGAAAAAGTGGGATTAGTATTGTCTGAATTATGTGATGCCGGTTTTCCAGCCGTAACAAAAATGGATGTTATGGGTCGTGGAAAGCAAAGAGGTGTAAAAGTAGGAGAAGTATTCTACGACGAAATACCAAAAGAGATGTTAATGATGGTAGTAAAAGATGAAGATAAGGACGATGTAATCAAAATAGTGGTCAAGAATGCTAAAACCGGTGAAAAGGGAGCATTTGGAGATGGAAAGATATTTGTAAGTCCTGTTGAAGAAGCATACACCATTAGTTCTGGAGAAAACGGGCTATAAGGGGGAATAGAGATGAAGGAAGTACTTGCAGTTATAAGGATGGAAATGATAAGTAAGACAAAAGAAGCTCTGTTAAATGGCGGATTCCCAGCATTAAATTGCCGTAAAGTATTAGGACGCGGTAAGAAAAAGGTTGATTTTTCAATTATAGAAAATATGATTAACGGTGCAGAAATACCTTCTCCGGCTATAGCTCAAGCATTATCCGAAGGTCACAGGCTTGTACCTAAAAGACTTCTGTCATTAGTTGTCAAAGATGATGAAGTATCGAGTGTTGTCGACACAATTATTAAAGTAAACAGTAAGGGTAAAGCTGGAGATGGGAAAATATTTATAATGCCGGTTAGTGAGGTAATAAGAGTTAGGACCGGTGAAAATGGTGAAGAAGCAATTTAGTTTGTGAAACCAATGATGTGGGGTGATTATTATGAATCAAAATTTTGATAAGGTAATTGAAAAATATCCGGCAGCGGTGTTTAAAAATAGGAAAAAACACATTGTAGTGAAGGACGAAACAAGTGCTGAACCTCAAGAAGTAGCATCAAATGTCAGAACCATTCCGGGGATAATAACAAACAGAGGATGCTGTTATGCAGGTTGTAAAGGGGTTGTATTAGGGCCGCTTAGAGATGCAGTTATAATTACTCACGGTCCGATAGGATGTGGGTATTATACTTGGGGAACCAGAAGAAATAAAGGAAGAACAAAGGATGATGAACTCAATCTTTTAGCCTACAGTTTTTCAACAGACCTTCAGGAAAGTGACATAGTATTTGGAGGAGAAAAAAAGCTGGTTCAGGCAATAAAAGAAGCCGTAGAGATTTTTAAACCTAAAACTATTTTTATCTGTTCTACATGTCCTGTTGGTTTGATTGGTGACGATATTCACGCAGTTGCAGCAAAAGCAGAGAAAGAGTATGGAATAAAGGTTACAGCTTTTAGCTGTGAAGGTTACAAGGGTGTTAGCCAATCTGGAGGACACCACATTGCAAACAATGGTTTGATAAAACACATAATAGGTACTGGGGATAAAGTCGTCGGAAAATACTCAATCAATATGCTTGGTGAATACAACATTGGAGGTGACGGATGGGAAATCGAAAGAATTTTAAAAAAGATAGGCTATGATATTGTGGCTACGATACCTGGAAATGGTACTGTGGAGGAAATGAAAAGTGCTCATATGGCAACCTTGAATGTTATCCAATGCCATCGTTCCATCAACTACATTGGAGAGATGATGAAGACTAAGTATGGACAGGATTGGCTTAAGGTAAACTTTATTGGCATAAACAGCACTATAAAGAGCCTTAGAGATTTGGCAAAATATTTCGATGACCCTGAACTTACTGCAAGAACTGAAGCTGTAATAGCTGAAGAACTTGAGGAGATAATGCCTCAGCTTGAAGAATTTAAGGAAGTTTGTAAAGGAAAGACTGCTGCATTGTTTGTTGGAGGTTCAAGAGCCCACCATTATCAACACTTATTAAAAGATATAGGAGTTGAAACAATTCTTGCAGGTTATGAATTCGCACATAGAGATGATTATGAGGGTAGAGAGGTAATACCCAATATTAAGGAAGACGGAGACAGCAAAAATATTGAAAGTATTGAAGTTGAAGCTGATCCTAAGTACTATAAGGTTTTCCTGTCAGAGGAAAGATATGAAAAGCTTAAGGATGAAATACCTCTTAATTATTACTCCGGAATGATAAAAGATATGAAAAATGGAAGTTATATCATTGATGATTTAAACCATTATGAAACTGAAGAATTTCTAAATATTTTGAAACCGGATATTTTCTGTTCAGGAATAAAGGATAAATATGTTTCACATAAAGCCGGAGTCTTTTCAAAGCAGCTGCATTCTTATGATTATAGCGGTCCATATGCAGGGTTTAAAGGAGCAGTAATTTTTGCAAGAGACATTGCTATGGGACTGAAAACACCTTCGTGGAAACTTATTAATCCCCCATGGAAGACGCAGCCGATGCTTGAAGGAAGCTATGCAGAAATTGAAGGAGGGACTTGAAATGTTAGATTTTACACCTAAAGAATATGTTGATAGGAAAGGTTTGGTTATAAATCCTGCGAAAACATGTCAGCCAGTTGGAGCAATGTATGCAGCACTGGGAATACATAAGTGCCTTCCACACAGCCATGGCTCACAAGGGTGTTGTGCATATCACAGAAAGCTTTTAACCAGGAATTTCAGAGATCCTGTAATGGCGTCCACAAGTTCGTTTACTGAAGGAGCAGCTGTTTTTGGTGGTGGCACAAACTTAAAAACCGCAATAAAGAATGTATTTTCAATATATAACCCGGATATTATTGCAATTCATACAACATGTCTCTCAGAGACAATTGGAGATGATATACCTGCATTCGTAATAGATGCACAAGTTCCAGAAGGGAAATATGTAATACACGCAAATACACCAAGTTATGTTGGATCTCATATCACAGGCTTTTCAAATATGGTAAAAGGTATGGTGAAATACCTGTCAAAAAATAGTGGAGAGCCTAATGGTAAGATAAATGTTATACCGGGATTTGTAAATCCTTCCGATATGCGGGAGATGAAGAGGCTTATGAAGGCTATGGGGATAGAGTATATAATGTTCCCGGATACAAGTGGAGTTTTGGATACGGCTATAACAGGCAAGTATGAGATGTACCCAAAGGGTGGTACAAAAATTGAGGATCTGATAGATGCTGGTAATTCAAAAGCAACAATTGCATTAGGAAGCTTTGCCTCAGCAGATGCATCATATGAATTGGATAAAAAATGTAAAGTGCCTTCAAGTGTTCTAAAAACTCCAATTGGCATTGAGGCTACAGATAAGTTCTTAATGGAGTTGTCAAGAATTACTGGAATGGAAATACCCTATGAATTGGAGGAAGAGAGAGGTCAGGTTGTGGATGTAATGGTTGACTGCCATTATCATTATCATGGCAAAAAGGTAGCTATTCATGGCGATCCTGACCTGGTAATTGCACTTACTGAGTTTGTATTAAGTCTTGGAATGATTCCTAAATATGTATTGACAGGAACTCCTGGTGAGTTCTTTGAAAAGGAAGTTAATGCAATGCTTAGAGATGCTCAGGTGGAGGGCAAAGTTAAAGCAGCAGGTGACCTGTTTACTTTGCATCAATGGATTAAGGAAGAGCCTGTAGATCTTATCATTGGTAATACTCATGGAAAGTATATTGCCAGAGCTGAGGATATCCCTTTTGTACGTGTAGGTTTTCCTATATTAGATAGAAGTGTACATTCTTATATGCCTGTCGTTGGCTATAAGGGAGCTTTAAGGCTGATAGAAATGATAAGTAATACCTTGCTTGACAGAAAAGAAAGAGATTCTGCTGATGAAGATGTTGAACTTATAATGTAGTAATTTGTTTAATCCTTAGCTCCATCTGTTTTACACTCCAATGGTGGCTGTAAATGAAAATTGGTTTTTTATCCAGGGGACTGGTTTTCGGGATGGGGCTTCTTTATATAAACCTCTTAGGGTTTTCCTAATGCATTTATGGAAAGCCCTGGAGGATGAAAGGTATGATCAATATGTCAAATAAAGTTCAAAGTGGAGTTCTTGAAGAAAGAAAAGACTTTATCTGTTTTAAATCAAAGGATAAAAGCGGAAATGTGAAATGTGAAAAAGACAGTGTGGCTGGAAGCGTTAGTCAGAGGGCCTGTGTATACTGTGGTGCAAGGGTTGTATTAAATCCTATTACCGATGCTTTTCATATAGTGCATGGACCAATAGGCTGTGCAAGTTATACGTGGGATATAAGAGGAAGCCTTTCAAGTGGCCCTGAAAGTTATAGGAACAGTTTTTCGACAGATCTTAGGGAACATGATGTGGTTTTTGGAGGAGAAAAAAAGCTGGCTTTGGCCATTGATGAAATATATGAGAAGTACTCACCCAAACTGATTTTTGTTTATGCAACATGTATAGTTGGTGTTATTGGTGACGATATTGATGCCGTTTGTAAAAAGGCAGAAGAAAAATATAAAATCCGTGTTATACCTGTGAAGTCAAGCGGGTTTGCAGGAAATAAGTCAATGGGGTATAAGGCGGCCTGCCACGCATTACTTAAGGTTATGGAAGAAAATGACGCACAAAAAAAGAGTAACGGTATAAATATTCTTGGTGATTTTAATCTTGCCGGTGAAATGTGGATTGTGACAGAATACTTAAAGAAAATTGGGGTTAATATTTTAGCCAAGATCACAGGGGATGGACGTTATAAGGAAATAGTAAAAGCACCGGAGGCATCTCTTAATATAGTTCAATGTGCAGGTTCTATGACTTATCTTGCAAAGGAAATGGAGAAAAAGTACAATATTCCGTTTGTAAAGGTTAGTTTCTTTGGAATTGAAGACACAAGTATTTCTATTATGAGAGTTGCAGAAGCGGTTGGAGGTAAAGAGGCTATAGAAAAAGCAAAACAGTTGATTAGTGAAGAAAAGAGTAAGGTGGAACCGTTGCTGGATTATTATAGGAAAAGACTTGAGGGGAAAAAAGCTGCAATTTATGTTGGCGGTGGGTTTAAAGCGATTTCACTAATAAAGCAGTTTAATGCCATCGGAATGAAGACTGTAATGGTTGGGACACAGACTGGTAGGCCTGAGGAGTACGAAGTTTTAAGAAGTATGGCGGATGATGGAACGGTAATATTGGATGATGCGAATCCTGCAGAGCTTGAAAAGTTTATGATGGAAAAGGGTGCGGATATCCTTGTGGGGGGAGTCAAGGAAAGGCCTTTGGCATATAAACTGGGAATAGCATTTTGTGATCATAATCATGAAAGGAAGCATCCGCTATGCGGTTTTGAGGGGGCTTTAAACTTCGCAAAAGAGGTTGATATGTCAATAAATAGTCCAGTATGGAACGTAATACGCCAAGGGGGTGATTAAAGTGGAAAACAGAAACTTTGTAAACTTAAATATAAATCCGTGTAAAATGTGTATGCCATTAGGAGCGGTAATGGCCTTTAAAGGTATCGAAAACAGCATGTTTGTGCTGCATGGTTCTCAAGGATGCAGCACTTATATAAGACGTCATATGTCGAGCCACTTTAATGAACCTATAGATGTGGCATCGTCTTCGCTAAATGAAGAGGGAACTGTATATGGTGGAGCAAGCAATCTGAAAAAGGGTCTTGCAAATGTTATAAAACTTTATGATCCTGATGTTATAGGGGTAGCAACTACATGTCTTGCTGAGACAATTGGAGAGGATATTAAAAGGATTGTACAGGAGTTTTATACGGAGGAAGAAAGCAAGAGGGAAGTAAATATTGACAAAGTTAAGATTGTTCCCATATCCACACCGGGTTATGGAGGTACAAATTCCGAAGGCTATAATGCAGCACTGTTAAGTATTGTAAAGGAATTGTGTACAGACAGTAAAGCCAATAATAAAGTTAATGTTGTAACATGCAGTATGAATCCGGGGGATATAAGAAATGTAAAGAAAATGTTGGAGAGTTTTGGAATAGATTATATTTTGCTTCCTGATGTTTCAAATACTTTAGATGCACCTTACGAGAAGGAGTATAGAAGAATTCCGAAGGGAGGAACGAAAGTCTCCGATATTGTAAAAATGGGGGGAGCAGCTGCAACTATTGAAATCGGGTTGACTGTTTCAGAGGAAGCATCAGTGGGCGAATTGCTTAAGAAAAAGTTTGATATTCCTCTATACAAATGTGCTATGCCTGTTGGAATCTCTAGTACAGATGCTTTTTTGGAAATACTTGAAAAAATTTCGGGAAAAGAGGTTCCAAAGGATCTTAAAGAACAAAGGGGTAGACTTGTAGACGGTATGATTGATTCGCACAAGTTTAATGCAGAAGGTCGGGCTGTTATCTTTGGGGAACCTGAATTAAGTTATGCAATGGGAATGCTTTGCATGGAAAACGGTATAAAGCCGGTTCTCATATCAACAGGAGCAGAAAATAAAAAGCTAAAAGAACTAATAGGAAAAGCTTGTAATGGAGAAAACCCAACAGTTTTGGATGATACGAATTTTGATACGATTAGAGACTATGCAGTTAAGCTTAATGCAAATATATTATTGGGAAATTCCGACGGAAAGGTAATAACTGAAAAAGAGGGCATTCCGTTGGTAAGAGTTGGGTTCCCGGTACATGACAGGGTTGGGGGACAGAGGAAAGTTATCACGGGATATAATGGTTCATTAGAATTGCTGGACAACATTACAAATACACTTCTTGAGGTCAAGTATTCTAATTATAGAGAAAATATGTACAACAACTACTTTAAGGGAAAGGATGTGAGTGCTGTGACTTCCACAGATTTAATTAAAAGCGAGATTAATAATGATAAAGAAAGAAAGCTTCAAAATACAGCAAAAACAGCAGAACATCCTTGTTATTCAGGCGGTGCCTGCAAAATCGCAAGAATGCACATACCTGTAGCACCAGCCTGTAATATTCAGTGCAACTACTGCAACAGAAAATATGATTGTCAGAATGAAAGCCGTCCAGGGGTTACGAGCGAAGTCCTGTCGCCTGAAGAGGCACGGGTAAAGTTCCTTAAAGTAAAAGAAAAGTTGGGTAACCTGAAAGTAGTTGGAATAGCAGGACCGGGTGATGCACTTGCAAATTTTGAAAATACAAAAAAATCAATAGAGCTTATTAAAGGTGAAGACCCTGAGATAATTATTTGTCTTTCAACTAACGGCTTGATGCTTCCGTATTATGCCGATGACATCATTGAGTCAGGAGTATCACATGTGACCATTACAATTAATGCAATTGATCCTGAAATTGGTGCTAAAATATACAAGTATATAAATTTTAGAGGCAAAAAGCTTTCAGGGGTACAAGGTGCTGAAATTCTTATAAGAAATCAGCTTTCAGGACTTAGATATCTTTCTGAAAGAGGAGTGGTCTGCAAGGTTAATATAGTTATGATTAAGGGGATTAATGATGAGCATATTGAGGAAGTTGTAAAAAAGGTAAAGGAAAATGGTGCCTTTATAACCAATATAATGCCGCTTATTCCTGCTGAAGGAAGTGCTTTTGAGGATATGCAGCAGACAAATAATAAAGAACTCAATGAATTAAGAAAAAAGTGCGGTGAACATATCAAACAGATGTACCACTGTAAACAATGCAGGGCGGACGCGATAGGTACTTTGGATCAGGATGTATCACCGGAATTCAGAAGGAGCAACAGTTGCATGAGCTCACAAGCAGAGGCTAAAAAGGAAATTTCCAAGCCGTATACTTTTGCAGTCGCAACTAGTTCAGGGATGTATATTGATCAGCACTTTGGCCATGTTGGAGAATTTTATATTTTTAGTTACTGGCTTAACTCAATTAGTTTTTTAGAAAAGAGAAGTGTAAGTAAATACTGCAACGGTTCAGACGACTGTGAAAATGAAGAATCAAAAATTGAGAGGATTATCAACACAATAGCTGATTGTGATGGAGTTGTGACCTTGAGAATTGGATACAATCCTCAGAAAAAGCTTGAAGATGTGGGGATAAAGGTATTCCAGACTTGTGGGACTATAGAAGAAGGAATACGGTATGCTGTAAAAGAGCTTAGTCAGAATAGAGAAGAGATTAAGGGGTGAATTTAGTTATGAGAAAGCCAAAGTATCATGTATTTGTGTGCACAAGTTCAAGAATTAATGGACAGCAGAAGGGATACTGTTTTTCTAAAGATGCAGTATCCATTATTCAAAGATTTATGGAAGAAATAGAAGCGAATGAACTGACGGATGAGGTTATGGTGACAAACACTGGTTGTTTTGGTATTTGCAGTTCAGGACCAGTAGTTGTAGTTTACCCTGAAGGTGTTTGGTATAAGGAGGTTACACCTGATGATGTTTCTGAGATTGTTGAGTTGCATTTTATAAATGGTAAAAAGGTAGAAAGACTCGAGATAAAGTAGTTTGTGCGTATTTTGTTATTGGGGGAGGAGGGGTTGAAATGAAGAAAATTGTTGTTCTGGCAGCTTTAACTGTTGGACTTCTGCTATGGGTGTTTCTGGAAAGTGGGACCTCGCCTGATAAAGAGGATAAACAAGAGATAACTGTATTCGCAGCATCAAGTCTTACTGAAAGCTTTGAAGAAATAAAAAGTGTATATGAAATGAACAATGAAAGCATCAAAATCAACTTGAATTTTGCAGGAAGTCAAGCTCTTAAAACCTCACTTGAAAATGGCGGGAAAGCTGACATATTTGTTAGTGCAAACCTAAAGTATATGGACGAACTGAGAGACGAGGGTTTTATAAATCAATATAAAGTATTTCTGCGAAACAGACTGATACTTGTGAAAAATATGAACAGCACTTTTTCTGTGGAAGATTTGAAGGATCTATCGAATGATGGTATTAGCTTGGCAGTGGGTGATAAGAGTGTTCCTGTTGGCAGTTACTGGCAAAAAGTATTGGACAGTAGTGTAGAAGATGGATTAATATCACCTGGCATAAAAGCTAAGATAGACTCAAATATCAAAACTAGAGAGCTAAATGTAAAAGATGTGTTAAGCAAAGTACTCCTTGGAGAAGTTGATTTTGGAGTCGTTTATAAAAGTGATATAACAAAGGGAAATGAGGGTAAGCTTGAGGAGATAGATTTGGATGCTTTTTCAAAGTGTGAAGCAGATTATCCTTTGGCAATTTTGAAGAATTCTGAGAAAAATACAGAGGTGCAAAAGTTCTATAACTTTCTCATCTCTAAAGAGGGTAAGGATATTCTGAAAAAATACAAGTTTATAACTGATTAGTTGATTAATGTTAGCTAGAGGAGGTGATAATATGCAAAAGACAGGAGTAGAGACTATAGAACTAAATAGAAATCAAAAGTTTGAAAGAACAATCCTCAATAAAACCATCTCGAAAAAAAAGTACTTCTTCAGTACGGATTCTTTACTCCTGAGTTTTGCTGCAATTGCCGTATTGATATACTTTACACTGATAATTTTACCTATATTTTCGCTATTGAAAGTAACTGGTGTGGTTAGCCTGATTGAGGCAATAACATGTACGGAAAATATTTTTGCACTTAAGTTGAGTTTCTTGACTACTTTAGTATCATTATTTCTTACATTTATTTTTGGTACACCTGTTGTATATTATCTTTCATGTACAAAGAACAACTTTTTTAAAAAAGTTTCAGGTATCATTGTAAGCTTGCCATCAGTTCTTCCTCCAGCAGTAGCAGGTATTGGCCTTTTATTAAGCTTTGGAAGAAATGGTATGCTGGGAATGTTTTTAGCGAAGTTTAATATTGAAGTGGTTTTTACTCCAACAGCAGTTATTTTAGCACAGTTCTTTGTATCGTCAACTTTCTATATTCAGGTTTTGAAAAACGGGGTTGATGGCGTTTGCCCTGAGATATACGAAGCGTCATATGTTTTTGGAGCGGGCAAGGCTGAGACTTTTTTTAGGGTTATAATACCCATGCTGAAGAAAAATGTGATTGCCGGGCTTGTTGTATCATGGACAAGGGCATTAGGAGAGTTTGGAGCAACAATTATGTTTGCTGGTAATGTTTTTTGTAAAACCCGTACTATGCCTTTGCAGATTTATACACTTATGCAAACTGATATAAAGCTGGCAGCATCGGTATCGGTAGTATTATTTATTATATCTTTTGTTATGCTTTGGACTGTTAATTCTTTATTGAAAGATGAGGTGTAATTTTATGGCATTGTCTTTAGGAAAGAATAATAAGGTTACTGTAATTGATAGAACTATTCCTGAAATTCTATCGAAAAAGGGCAGTTTAAAGAGGCTTGAGATAATTTATTTTTGTTGGATGCTGAAGGATATTGGCGTTGACTTAATTGAGATAGATACTGAGTTTTTGAGATCAATTCCAAAGCTTCCGATTGGTTTGGATTTTTTATTGAGGATAAGGTCGAAAGAAGATGTTTCTAAGTGCATCATCAGCAGCGTAAAAAGTTGTGTTTTGACTGAAGAGTTATTGACTGATGATATAGTTGATAGTCTTAAAAACCAGGGCATAAAAATAATGGTTGAGGTCGATATTGAAAGACTTGGACAGATAAAAAAAGTTAGAAAGCTATGTTGCTTAGGTATGATAGATGAAGTGAGACTGACCGGGATGGATTTGCTTTTTTCTCCACTGTGGATTTCAAAGGTAAAGGAAATGAAAAAAGTACTCAATAAAAGCATTAATATATGCCCTAGAAATATGTTTTACAATGCTACTGCTTTGTGTGTAGAAGGAGTTATGAATGGAATGGACTCAATTACGGTATCATTTTTGGGATATGGTCAAAACAACGGATTTGCTGCACTCGAAGAAGTGCTGGCTGCTGTAAAAGTATTACTTAAGGTAGATTTAAAGCTTGACTTGAGTAAACTGCCTGAGGTTGCAGAATATTTTACATCAATTGCAGGAATAAGAATTCCGGATAATAAACCGGTTGTTGGAAAGGGAATATTTAATTATCAGGCAGGTATACATGCAGATGGAATTGAAAAAAATCCTATAACCTATGAACCTTTCGATCCTTCATTGGTAGGCTTAAAAAGAGTATTGACCATTGGAAAGCATTCAGGAAAAAGAGCTGTACAAAAGAAGCTTAAGGAGTTGGGGATTATCTGCAAAATTGACGATGTTGCAAAAATACTCAAATCCATTCGGGAAAAGAGTACACAATGCAAAAGGGACCTATTTGATGAAGAAATACTGGATATCTATAGGAGTTCGGAGTTTAGCAGATAAGGGGATGAGATGCTTATGAAAATAAATATTGTAGATACTACACTTAGGGACGGTGAGCAAAGGCCTGGAATAGCTTTTCGTTCATCTGAAAAGATTTATATAGCTAAAATGTTAAGTAATATCGGGACCTATCAGATTGAGGCAGGTATTCCTGCTATGGGTGGGGATGAAAAGAATTATATCATGAAATTAATGGAGCTTGGTTTAAAAAGCAGAATATCTGCATGGAACAGGATGAACATAAACGATATCAAGGACTCCATAGATTGCACGCCTGACATAATACATATTTCGATTCCGTCATCAGATATTCAGATAAATAAAAAATTGCAAAAGAACAGAATTTGGGTAGAAGAGAATATGAAAAGATGTATATCCTTTGCAAAGGATAAAGGTTATGAAGTGACAATTGGATTGGAAGATGCATCAAGAGCGGATCCGGAGTTTTTGATGAGAATTATTGGAGTGGCATGTGCAATGGGAATTAAGAGGATAAGATATGCCGATACTGTTGGAGTTCTCTACCGGCAGGGCATATATAACCAAATGATTAGAATAAAGCGCCAGTTTAGCAGCATTGAATTGGAAATTCATGCCCATAACGACCTTGGCATGGCTGTATCAAACTCAATTTCAGCTGTAAAGGCAGGAGCATTATATGTTGACTGCACATTGGGAGGTATTGGCGAAAGGGCAGGGAATTGTGACTATTTGAAGTTTGTAACTGCAGCAAAAGCTATTCACGGATTTTGCAGTGATATAAATTTAAAAAAAGTAGCCAGGGTTCAAAAAAGCTTTTTGGGTATGGTCAAAGCGGTAGAGTTTGTTAGTTGATAATAAAATTATACCTATAAATATTTTTTTGTGAAAATTGTACGGATATGTTAAACTTGTTTTATATTTAAGATTCTAATATATTCGGGTGATGATATGAAATATGGTTTTGTAAGGGTAGGTGCTGCAGTTCCAAAGCTCAAAGTAGCAAATTGCGAGTACAATGCAGCTCAGATAGTTGAATTAATTAAAAAAGCAGATAAGGAATATGTAAAGTTTTTGGTTTTCCCGGAGCTTTGCATAACTGCTTACAGCTGTGGTGATCTGTTTCATCAGGATGCACTTTTAAAGGAAGCTTCAAAACAGCTGGAAAATATACTGGAAAATACGAAAAACACGGATTTGGTTGCGATAATTGGAATACCGCTTAGTCTTAACAATCAGTTATTCAATTGTGCTGTTGTAATTCAATCAGGCAAGATCCTTGGAGCAGTACCAAAAACGTTTATTCCAAATTACAGTGAGTTTTATGAAGAGAGATGGTTTGCAACTGGAAATAAAGCATTATCTGATACTATCAATATTTGTGGACACAATGTACCTTTTGGGGTAGATATTCTTTTCGAAAACAGGGAAAATAGTGATTTGTGTTTTGGTATAGAGATATGCGAGGATTTGTGGGTTCCCATTCCCCCAAGCTCATACCAGTGCATGTATGGTTCAACTCTTGTTTTTAATACTTCTGCAAGCAATGAATTGATTGGTAAATATGAATATAGACGGGAGCTTGTGAGACAGCAGTCTGCAAGGTGTATAGCCGGCTATGTGTATACCTCTTCAAACACTAATGAGTCTACAACGGATGTAGTTTTTGGAGGCCACGCTTTAATTTCGGAGTATGGTTCTATTCTCTCTGAGTCTCAAAGATTTGTAGATGATGAACAGCTTATCTATTCAGAGATAGATATTCAAAAGCTGATAAATGACAGGAGAAAGAATACAAGTTTTATGGAAGGCGTTGTAGAGAAAAAGTACAGGAGGATTCTCTTTGAACAAAGTGAAAGCCAGTCGCTTGCACTTGTAAGACATGTACCGCCGCATCCTTTTGTGCCTTCTGATACAGGCAACAGGGATGTTAGGTGTAAAGAAATCTTTTCTATCCAGACCAGTGCCCTCGCAAAAAGGATTAAGCATACAGGACTAAAACATGCTGTTATCGGTATTTCAGGAGGCTTGGATTCTACTTTGGCTCTGCTTGTTACTGCTAAGACCTATGAACTCCTGGGAATACCGGCGGATAATATTATCGCAATTACGATGCCTGGATTTGGAACAACTAACGCTACGTACACCAATGCTATGGAACTTATGAAGGCTATGAATGTCAATATAAGGGAAATAAATATTAACGATGCATGCCTTCAGCATTTTAAGGACATTGGCCATGATGCAAATATACATGATGTTACTTATGAAAATGTTCAGGCAAGAGAGCGTACACAGATTCTTATGGATCTTGCCAACAAGCTTGGAGGTCTGGTTATAGGAACAGGTGATCTTTCAGAGCTTGCTTTGGGATGGTGCACCTATAATGGAGATCATATGTCCATGTACTCGGTAAACTGCAGTATTCCAAAGACACTGGTTAAGTTCCTTGTTAAGTGGGTTGCTGAAAATATGGTTGATAAGAATGTTAAGGAGATTTTAGACAGAATACTTGACACTCCGATTTCACCTGAGTTGCTTCCACCAAGTGCAGAAGGGGAAATTAATCAAAAAACAGAGGATATTGTCGGGCCATATGAGCTTCATGACTTCTTTCTGTATCATATGATAAGATACGGTGCTTCACCAAAAAAGATTGTGTATCTTGCAGAAAAAGCTTTTGATAGCAAGTATTCAAATGAGGAGATTAAACATTGGTTAAAGATTTTTATAAAGAGATTTTTTATCCAACAGTTTAAAAGATCATGTCTTCCAGATGGGCCTAAAGTGGGAACGATAAGTCTATCACCAAGAGGTGACTGGCGTATGCCTAGTGATGCCGAAGCAAATGTATGGCTTAGGGAGCTTGACTGACGATGTAAAAATAATAAAAGAGACCCATTTGAGGTCTCTTTTGTTTTTAGTTGGATTCTTATTAACCTACATCCTTGAATTTAGAATATAAAAAGTTAATATCTTTGGCTAATTTGTTTTCTTCATCCATTTTTTTCTTTTGAAGTTCTTTTCTTTTTAGTATATTTAGCGCACGCAAACCAAGCATTGTTCCAACAATCCCGACTAATAATCCTAGTATTAATCCAATTAGTGTTCCAAGTATTAATGCAAGAATAACATTTAACATATTTATCACCATTTATCGTTAGTATAGTAAATAATTAATAACACAATATTATATATCGGCATTACCGAAGATTATTTTACATTATTTTGTATTTTATTGCAAGTTTATTTTTTACAAGAAAGTGGCGCTTTTTATCCATAATTCAATAATAGTATAAAATGTAAGGATTTAGGTTAAAATATCTCTAAATATGATACAGGATTGTACTGCTTAGTTAAAAAGTGTAAACGTTATTTAACTAAACATGTGATACCATAAAATACATTAAATATTTTTGAAAAATGTGCTTGACTTTTAGCTCTATCTATCTTAAAATAGCGTTGTGCCTTTTTTAAGGGGCATAAATGTGGTGGATGTAGCTCAGTTGGTTAGAGCGCCAGATTGTGGCTCTGGAGGCCGTGGGTTCGACCCCCATCATTCACCCCACGTAGGGATGTAGCCAAGTCGGTAAGGCACCAGACTTTGACTCTGGCATTTCGTAGGTTCGAGTCCTGCCATCCCTGCCATACGGGCCATTAGCTCAGTTGGCAGAGCACTTGACTTTTAATCAAGGTGTCCCGCGTTCGAGTCGCGGATGGCTCACCAAAGTACCTGTAACCGTAAGGTTGCAGGTATTTTTATGTGTGTAGAAATAGATACTATGATTTTTTTACTCCCTAAATTCCTGGGTTATTATACAATACATTGGGTAGTGGGAGCTCTTATCCTGTTGCTGTAGAAAAATTTTATACTGATCAATCATAAGTTATTCTCCATAAAATATATTTCGCTGATAAAGTGGCGGTCTGATATAAATTATTTTTCACTCGCCAATTAAATTAATACCTTTAAAAACATCGCAGGTACAATATAATTTATCTTATATCGCACTTAATAAATAGGAACATATAATTGTGAAGCGAATATAATAGTTGACGTTGGAAACTAAATTTATTAAAGAAGGTGAGTAATGAGTAATAAGAACATCAAAGATATTTATAACCTTATCCAAGAAATATCCTGGCACTTTGGTAGTCATGGATTTAATGGAGAATGTTGTGGTGACCTGTCTCTGGTTGAGTTTATGGCACTAAAAAAGATATATGAGAGGGAAAATATTACGATTCAAGAAGTAGGTAATGCTTTGAACTTTACTAAAAGTGGGGCGAGTAAAATTATTGATCGTATTGAAGCTAAAGGTTATATTTCTCGTATGACTTCCCCGGATGATGGGCGTGTATGCTGTGTTAAGGTAAAAGAAAAAGGCACTGAAGTAATAACAGGTATCATGGAGAGGTATTCAACTTATGTTGATAATATGCTAAAAGAATTTGATTCTGAAATGGTACAGAATATCAAGACAGTTCTTGAGATTTTAGTGAATTCCGCTCACAAGCAAGGAAAGGTATAGCGGAATTAAATAGATTGAAAGTGGGGTTTATATTAATGAACACTCTTGTTGAAACTATCAAGTATTTTCTGTTTATTATGGGAGAGCTCACATTGCTCTTTATTGGAATTAGTACTGCTGTGCAATTAGTATTAATGTACATACCTCAGGACAAATTAAAAAACTGGATGGCAGGCAAGGGCATTCTGGGAAATATTATGGGGGTGCTTTTTGGAGCAGTAACACCATTTTGTGCATGTTCGACAGTTCCTATAACACTAGGACTTATAGAGGCTGGAGTACCATTTGGAACCGTTATTTCATTTGTTATATCATCACCGCTTATGGACCCTTTAGTTTTCTTAATGCTTGGAGCATTTTTAGGTTGGAAGGCAGCAGTTGGATTCTTAATTTTGACATCTGCTTTTGCAGTTATTTTTGGTATCATACTCGATAAACTTGGGTGGGCTGACCAGATTAAAAAGGTGCGGCTTAAAGGAGGCGGACATCTGCAGAATAATGAAGTCCCTCTAGGATTCAAAAAAAGATTAAAACAATCTTTTTTAAAAGCCTTGGGAGATTTCAAGGGAGTATTAGTTTATATGATAATTGGTGTCGGCATAGGTGCAGCCATTTATGGGTATTTACCTGAAGATCTTCTGGCAAAGGTTGCCGGACCTAATAACCCGTTTGCAGTTATTGTAGTTGCTTTAATTGGTATGCCTTTATATATTCGTGTTGAATCAGCTATCCCAATAGGTATGGCATTAATTGATAAAGGTGCGAGTATTGGAGCTGTAATTGCATTGATTATTAGCGGAGCGGGTATAGCAATTCCTGAGTTGACAATGCTTGCAAGTATATTTAAGAAAAAAATAATTGTTGCGTTTATAGTGATAGTATTTGTTACTGCAATTGCATCTGGATTGATTTTCAACATGCTCATATAATAACAATAGTAAAAGCTAATTCAAAATGAAAGGTGGAAAGAATCATGAGTAATGAAAATGAAAAAAAGGGTTTATTTGAACGTTTGACAGGCGGAAAAAAGGAAAAGAAAAAACCATGTTGCTGCGGTTTTGAAGTTGAAGAGATTTCAGAGGAAAATGGTGACAACAAGGAAAAGCAAGAACCAAAAGAAGGAAAAGGGAATTCATGCTGTAAATAAAGAAGAAATGAATAATTCGATTCTTAACTCTCAGTAAAAATCTGAGAGTTTTTTCTTTCTCTAGCATTGACAACTGTATAAGCATATTATATAATCATATTAACATATTAGAAAATTCTAATATTATAAAATCGAGGTGATAATGTGTCTAACATGGGTAATCAACTTATTTCAAATTTATTTAAAGCGTTGGCTCATCCTACTCGGATTCAGATAGTTAAGCTGTTAAGAAATGGTGAGATGTGCGTTTGCGAGATTATGCCTAATCTTGATTCCGAGCAATCCAATACCTCTCAGCATCTCACGGTATTAAAAAATCAGGGTATTGTTGAAAGCAGAAAAGATGGATCTAAGGTCATTTATTCAATAAAAAACAAAGAAGTATATGAAATGATTGATCTTTGCGAAGCAATAATTCTTCGTCAGATAGAAGATACTAAGAGTTCATTGCTAAAATAATAATTAAAATAGACAAGTATCAAGGGAGGTAATCTTTTGTTTATATTTGAATGGTTAAATAATCAATTACTAAAAATGGAGTGGCTTTCGAATTTAATAAAGCTTCTTGTAGAAAACGTTTTTGGACTAAGTGTCCAGGAACAGTTAGGTGGAAGTATACACTTCTTTATTTATGACGTAATAAAAATATTCATATTGCTATCAGTCCTGATATTTACGATTTCATATATTCAAAGCTTTTTTCCACCTGAAAGAACCAGGAAGATATTAGGCGGATATAATGGAATTTCAGCAAATATATTAGGTGCTTTGTTAGGAACGGTTACACCTTTTTGTTCCTGCTCCTCCATTCCGTTGTTTATAGGTTTTACAAGTGCAGGGCTACCAATAGGAGTTACATTTTCATTTTTAATATCCTCACCTCTTGTGGATTTGGCGTCTGTTCTTCTATTGGCCAGCATCTTCAACTGGAAAATTGCAATAGCGTATGTTGTTGTAGGTATCATACTTGCGGTTATTGGAGGAACTATTATTAGCAAATTAAAGCTTGAAAAGTACGTAGAGCCTTTTGTATTTAACAACAAGGTATTTGAATCAGCACAAGAAGAACTGACAATACGTGAAAGAATAGAGTTTTCCAAAGATCAGGTTTTAAGCATAATAAAAAAAGTGTGGCCGTATATTCTTATTGGTGTTGGAATCGGAGCAGGTATCCATAATTGGGTCCCACAATCAATAATATCGGCAGTACTTGGTGTGGATAAATGGTATTCTGTGCCGTTAGCAACAATTGTCGGTGTACCCATGTATGCTGATATTTTTGGAACTCTTCCAATTGCTGAAGCGTTAGTTAGAAAAGGAGTGGGTATTGGTACCGCATTGTCCTTCATGATGGCTGTTACAGCACTATCACTTCCTTCTATGATTATGCTGAAGAAAGTGGTTAAAACAAAGTTGCTTGTAATATTTGCGGGTATCGTAACTATAGGTATTATTATAATAGGTTATATATTTAATGCATTTGGTTATCTTTTAATTTAAGATAAATCTTTTAAAATTATTATTCACTAAAAGGAGGTCAATTTTATGTCAAAAATCTGGTATCCTGTTATTGATTACGAGAAATGTATTGAGTGTGGTGCATGTACACAAAAATGCACGCATGGGGTGTACGATCTTAAGAAAGCCCCTACTCCGGTTGTAGTTAAACCAGAGGAATGTGTCCATGGATGTCATGGGTGCGGAAATCTTTGCCCGTCAGGAGCAATTAGCTATGTGGGGGAGGTAAAACAAAAAAGTGAAAACTGTGGCTGCTCATGTGGTGAGGGTAATGGAGGATGCTGCTAATGAATGATGAGAATGTTGAGTCTAAAAAAGGGATAGCACTCAAGATTATTATACCTGTTTTGATTATATGTGCTATAGCTGGTATATGGATTGTTAAGGATAAGAAATACAAATCAGGCTTAGAAGGAACTGATAAATCAAGTAAAGTTATAACCGATAGCACTGATTTTGAGCTTCATGTAACAGAACAAATAGATCTTGAAAAACTTAAGTCATATAGACTTCCTATAGTCATTGACTTCGGATCTGATTCTTGTATTCCATGTAAAGAAATGGCACCGGTATTAAATGAATTAAACGCTGAACTCCGTGGAAAAGCTATTATAAGATTTGTTGATGTATGGAAGTATCAGCAGTTTGCGGATGGTTATCCTATAAGCGTAATACCTACACAGATTTTTATTGATGCAAATGGCAAGCCATATAATCCTAAAGACCCGCAAGCCATGCAAATGAGGATGTATTCGTCAAAAGATAATGGTGAGCATGTTTTTACTGCACATGAGGGTGGAATGACAAAAGACCAAATGTTAAGCGTATTGAAGGAAATGGGGTTGGAATAATGGACAGTGTTATCAACCAATGGCTTGAAGCACTTTCAGCTGCTATTTCAGCAAATATTTGGCTTGCACCGTTATTAGCATTACTTGCAGGCATACTTACTTCTTTTACACCATGTGCTCTTACAAGTGTACCTCTTGTTATAGGCTATGTAGGTGGCACAGGACAACGTGATACTAAAAGAGCCTTTTGTCTGTCTGCTGTGTTTTCTATAGGTATGGCTGTCACTTTTACCATTTTAGGTACAGCGGCTTCTCTTCTTGGAAGACTTATGCAGGGAACAGGCTCATGGTGGTATATATTGCTTGGAATACTTATGATTTTAATGGCTTTACAGACATGGGAGATATATAACTTTATCCCAGCTTCTTATGCTATTAGTAAAAATACTAAACGTGGTTTTTTAGGTGCATTTTTAGCTGGCGTTTTAGGTGGATTATTTTCTTCCCCTTGTGCAACACCAGTATTGATTGTATTGCTTGCAATGGTGGCGAAGGAAGGAAGCCTGCTGTGGGGAATACTACTTTTAATGTTGTATTCTATAGGCCATAGCTTTCTAGTAATGATTGCAGGAACATCTGTAGGTTTTGTACATAAGCTGTCATCAAGTGAGAAGTATGGCGGGGCAAGTAAAGTGCTAAGAATCGTAATGGGGTCACTTATTATGTTAATAGCCTTCTATATGTTATATTTGGGTTTTTGATGATATTGTTAATATGGGGTCTATTTATTTAACCAATTTGCGTAGTATTAGTTTTTTTAAGGCTTGTAAAATAAAGTTAAGGAGAGATTATTATGGTAATCAAGATTTTAGGTTCCGGATGTAAGAATTGTGTAACCTTAAAGGAAAATACTGAATTAGCACTAAAAGAGACAGGTGTTGAAGCAGAAATTATAAAGGTGACAGATTTTAAGGATATTATGGCATACGGAGTTATGTCAACGCCAGCGTTGGTTATTGACGAGAAGGTTGTTTCTTTTGGAAAGGTTTTAAAGCCAAAAGAAATAGCAAAAATTCTTGAAAACTTGAAGTAAATATTTTGCGGGCAATTGTAAAAATTAAAATGAAAAGCTAAAGTATAACAAGGTATTATAAAACCATCCTAAAGTAAAGACTTGGATGGTTTTGATTTTTTATATAAACTAAGTGCATAAACATATTGACAACTTTCGATATGATTGATAATATTATTTTAGCATATCGAGAACTTTCGATGATATCGAGGCATATAAATATTAGGAGGTAATTTTATGAAGTATTCTCATGCAGAATATGTAGCTGCATTTAAGACATTATCAGATGAAACACGGCTAAAGATAATTGATATGCTGTCATGCGGGGAAATGTGTGCATGTGATATACTTGAAAAGTTTAGTATTTCACAGTCAACTTTAAGTTATCATATGAAAACACTTGTAGATAGTGGACTTGTAAATGGTGTTCGTGATGGAGCATGGATGAGGTATACCCTTAACAAGGAAAGAACAAATTCAGTCCTTTCGTTTTTAACCGAGATAACAAGTGAAAAGGAAGATTGTATTTGCAACAGCATTGAAAAAAAGGATTGTAAACAAGAATCATGACATTAAATTAAAGGAGGAGTTCATTATGAAGACAATTGAAATTTTTGATCCTGCAATGTGCTGTTCCATTAGCAAATTCATAATATAGGGGATTGAAATGGATAATGTAAAAAACAGATTATCATTTTTAGTATGTCGGAAGAAGTAAAAGCGAAAATCAAAGAAAGCTCTTGCGTTTTAAAGTTTTGAATTAAAAATACTTTATGAATTGACTTGAAAGGCTGTGACGATATGGAAAAGGCAAAACCAGCATCAGGCATTGGTTTTTTTGAAAAGTATCTGACAATATGGGTGCTTCTCTGCATGGCAGCAGGAATTCTTATCGGTAAGTTTTTGCCAGGCATCCCTGCGTTTCTAGAACAGTTTGAATATGCAAAAATATCTCTTCCCATTGCAATACTAATATGGATTATGATTTATCCTATGATGATGAAGGTGGATTTTCAATCTATCAAAAATGTACGCAAGAATCCGTTGGGTCTGATTATATCAAGTGGAACAAGCTGGTTGATCAAGCCATTCCTTATGTTTGGCCTTGCAGCGTTTTTCTTTTATGTGGTTTTTAAAGCATTCATTCCAGTTGAATTAGCTAGGGATTATGTCGCAGGTGCTGTACTTTTAGGAGCAGCTCCTTGTACTGCTATGGTTTTTGTCTGGAGTAACCTGACAAAGGGTGATCCAGCCCATACCCTTGTTCAGGTTTCGGTAAATGACCTGATTATCCTTGTTCTTTTTGTGCCGATTGTATCATTCCTGCTGGGTGTTACAAATATACAGGTGCCGTGGGATACACTGTTCCTGTCGATCGTAATGTTTGTTGTGATCCCATTGGTTGCCGGTATACTTACACGTACATTAATGATAAAGAAAAAGGGTGAGGAATATTTCACACAAAAATTTGTATCTAAGTTTGACGGTATAACTACAGTGGGTCTGCTGTTAACACTTGTTATCATTTTTTCATTCCAGGGAAATGCAATACTTAATAGTCCGTTAAACGTTTTGATGATTGCTGTGCCACTTGTTCTCCAAAATGTATTAACCTCTGCTTTTGCATATTGGGCATGTAAAAAGTGTAAGCAGCCTCATAATATAGCCGCTCCTGCAGCACTCATTGGAGCATCGGATTTTTTTGAGTTATCAGTGGCTGTTGCAATTACACTTTTCGGTGCAGATTCACCGGTGGTACTTGTTACAACTGTTGGAGTGCTTACAGAGGTTCCCGTTATGCTTACACTTGTCAAGTTTGTTAATAACACCAGGCATTGGTTTCCGCAGCCAGCATCTGTTAACAAGTAATTATTATTATTGTTAGATATAATGTCAGTATTAAGGAAGGGATATTAGTTCTAATTGGAGGATAAATGTATATGAAAATACTAATAATTGGTGCTGTTGCTGCTGGAACCTCGGCAGCAGCTAAAGCAAGAAGAAACAGTGAAGATGCACAGATAAAAATATTTGAAATGGATTCGGATATTTCATATTCAGGTTGTGGCTTACCCTATTACATAGGGAATGAAATAGAAGGTCGGGATAAGCTAGTTCCAAGGAATGCAGCATTCTTTAAAAGCAAATACAATGTAGATATTTTGACAAAACATAAGGTTTTAGGCATTAATACTGATGAAAAAAGCCTAAAAGTAATAAACCTTGAAACATCTGAAGTCTTCGTAGAAAAGTATGATAAATTAGTTATCGCAACAGGAGCAAGACCTATCTTGCCTCCCATCAAAGGAATTGATAAAGCTAATGTATTTACATTAAGAAATGTTGAAAGTGCAGACAATATAAAAAGCTATATACAGAATAATAATCCAAAAAGGGCTCTAGTTATTGGTTCGGGGTTTATTGGCCTTGAAATGGTTGAAAACTTAGAAAATCTAGGGATTGAGGTATCAGTTGTTGAAATGGAAGACCACCTGATGAAGCCTCTGGATATCGATGTTTCTGTGTATTTAAAGGATGCACTCCTTAAAAAAGGCGTAAAAATATATCTTGATAGCACTGTAGTTGAGCTTCAAGGAGATATGCGTACAAATACAGCACTTCTTAAAGATGGGGCAAAAATAGACACTGATTTGGTTATAGTGGCTACAGGCATAAAGCCAAATGTAGAGCTTGCAAAAGAAGCAGGAATTGAGCTTGGTGTGACAGGGGCTATAAAGGTTAATGAAAAAATGGAAACCAGCATAAAAGGCATATATGCTTGTGGGGATTGTGCTGAAAGCTATTCACTTATCACAGGAAAGCCTATTTATCGTCCTCTCGGTTCTACCGCAAATAAAATGGGTAGAATTGCAGGTGACAGTTTAACGGGATACGATTTGAATTTCAGGGGAATTCTCGGCACAGGCATATTTAAGATATTTGATTATACCATAGCTCAGACTGGACTTACAGAAAGAGAAGCACTAGAAGAAGGTTTTAATGTATCAGTTTGTCACAACATCAAGCCTGATAAGCCAGAGTATTTTCATGGAGAAGAAATGGTTATAAAGGCTGTTGCTGATAGACATAACGGAAGGCTATTGGGTGTACAGATTTTTGGTAAATCAGGAGTAGATAAGCGTATAGATGTTTTTGCTACGGCATTAACCTTTGGTGCAAAAGTCCAAGATCTTTTTCACTTAGACCTTGCCTATGCTCCGCCATTTTCAACTACAAAAGACCCTGTAATGTACACTGGAATGATTCTTACCAACGACATTGAAAGGGATAGAAATCTTATTTCGGCATCGGAATTGAGTAAAAAGATAAACAACAACGAGGAAATAACAATTATAGATGCAAGAGTGGCTAAGCAGTATAACGAATCTCATGTCGAAGGTGCTATAAATGTGCCTCATGAAAGATTAAGAGACACTTTGGAAAGTCTTGATAAGGATAAGTCTATTGTAACCTACTGTAACAAAGGGGTTACCGGTAATGCAGCTCAAAATATACTTATAAACAGTGGCTTTAAAAAGGTTTACAACCTTTCGGGAGGGTATAAGAACTATTCAAAAACAGTAAAAAATCAAAGTTAGTCAAGTCTCAATCTGATTCCATGCCTTTTGGGTTCCCACTACCCATGTAGGTAAAAAGCTAACCCTATTATGAGATTTTCAAGTAGACGGGGCAGTAGAGCTTGTAACACTTATGCTTCCGCTACCCCTAATAGAACAATCACTTCCATATTATAATAATACAAAAATTCCAATTCTTTGTGGTGAATATTTTAATTTAATCCTAAATTCCCGATCTTTATATCACATACAAAAACTATAAAAATCGTAAAACATCTTTAAATAGAGCGGTTCGGTTTGTATGTGATATTTTCTACGGGAATTTAGGTTTAATTGTAACTGTTACCTATATCATTGACAATTGTAATTATTAAGACTATTATAAGTATGAATAATGCAAAATAAATTGCAAATAACATATTTAAAATGGTGGTGAATTTAATGAAGCGTTTAATTATAAATGATCTTATAAAGTGGAAAAACCGTAAAGATAGGAAACCACTAATATTAAAAGGTGTACGTCAATGTGGGAAAACCTATATATTAAAACTTTTCGGAAAAGAAAATTATAAGGATGTAGCATATTTTAATTTTGAAGGTAATCCAGCTTTAGCCAAGCATTTCGAACAAGATCTCGATCCAAAGCGAATCATAATAGAGTTGGGAGTATTGAACGGTAAGAAAATTAATCCTCAATCAACTTTAATTATTTTTGATGAAATTCAGTTTAGTAATGCAGCAATAACTTCCCTTAAATATTTTTATGAGCAAATACCTGAATATCATATTGTATGTGCAGGTTCATTATTAGGAATTACCCTTTCAAGACCATTATCCTTCCCAGTTGGAAAGGTTGATTTTCTGAACCTTAGACCTATGTGCTTTTATGAATTTGTCCTTGCTAATGGAGAAGAAATGTTGCTTGAATATATTGAAAAGATTGATGCAAAGGTACAAATACCTCAGATGTTTGCAGATAAGTTTAGTACCCTTTTTAAAACCTATCTTGTCACAGGTGGTATGCCAGAAGTAGTTGCTTCATGGGTTGAGAATAAGGACGTGTCAGAAGTTGAAAGAATACAAGATGTAATTTTGAATTCATATGAACTTGATTTTGCAAAGCATGCACCGAAAACTGAATTTCCAAAGTTGTCGCTTATATGGAAAAGCATACCGGATCAATTGGCGAAAGAAAATGGCAAGTTTATTTATGGACATGTTAAACCTGGAGCAAGGGCAAAGGATCTAGAAGATGCTCTTCAATGGCTTGTTAGTGCTGGTATGGTTTATAAGGTTCATAAGATAGAAAAACCTGCTATTCCATTGTCAGCATATTCAAGTCCGACTTTTTTTAAAGTATATCTGGCCGATGTTGGGCTTTTGAGAAGAATGTCGAAGCTTCCGGCTTCATCTATTTTTGAAGAAACTCATCTTTATACAGAATTCAAAGGGGCTATGACTGAGAACTATGTATTGAATGAACTTGTAAATTTGCATGGAGATATGCCGTATTATTGGAAATCAGGGAATACAGCAGAAGTTGATTTTATTGCTCAATTTGAGGAAAAGATTGTGCCGATAGAGGTAAAAGCTTCTATCAATGTTAAATCCCGCAGTCTTGGAGTATATCGGGACAAATACAAGCCAAAGGTTTCGGTCAGGGCGTCCCTTCTTAATCTTAAAGTGGATGAAGAATTGTTGAATGTACCGTTGTACATGTTTTGGAATGTTGAAAAGCTAATTTGAGTGATAGGGAAAACTTTACTGATTAATTATTGGGCGTGGTTACGGGTTTTAATACGTCAAAAAAGTGCAAAAATAAGCACTATGACTTTTAATCAAGGTGTCCCGCGTTCGAGTCGCGGATGGCTCACCAAAGTACCTGTAACCGTAAGGTTGCAGGTATTTTTATGTGTGCCCGGTGGGCACACGTTCTAAAATGGAATTTATAATAAAAGAATCACGTTTAAAAATATATTGACATGATTTTATTACTGTGGTAAACTTCACGAGGAATATAAAGTCAAGAAGGCTTTAGCTTATGTAATTATGTAATATCAACTTTGGAAATAAACCATGAAGGGACGCTATTTGAAATAGCACTTTTTGTGGTTTTTTATTTTTCTTGAAAAGAGGTGTAAATTATGTATGGTGTAAACATTAAAAGCCTTGAGCATAATTACTATCATGAACACAGGTAATATTGGAAAAGTAGCCGTAATAACTGGAGCTTCAAAGGGAATCGGGCATGCTGCTGCTTTATTGTTTGCTGGAAATGGCTATAAAATAGTTGTTAACTATTGCAAGTCACATGAAAAAGCTTTAGAATTGCATTCTACCCTTACTCAAAAGGGATTTGAAGCTATAATGTACCAAGCGGATGTTTCTGAGCGTGCACAGGTTGAAAATATGATACATCAATGTCTATGCTGCTTTGGAAGAATTGATGTTCTTGTGAATAATGCTGGAATAGCACAACAAAAGCTGTTTCAGGATATCTCTGAATGTGACTGGGATAATATGCTGAACGTAAATGTAAAGGGAATGTTCAATTGCTGTCAAGCTGTTATTCCCCATATGATTAAAGAAAAAAGAGGAAAAATCATAAATATATCATCTATCTGGGGTATGATTGGTGCTTCATGTGAAGTTCATTACTCAACTGCAAAGGCCGCAGTTATTGGGTTTACAAAAGCACTTGCAAAGGAGCTTGGTCCTTCAAACATTAATGTAAATTGCATTGCTCCAGGAGTTATTGATACTGATATGTTATGCTCACTATATGAAGATGAAAAAGCTTATTTGAAGGATATGACTCCGCTTTCAAGGCTTGGTAAAGCTATTGATGTTGCAAGTCTGTGTTTATTTCTAGCTTCAGAACAGGCTGATTTTATTACAGGTCAGGTCATAAGCCCTAATGGAGGATTTGTTATATAAAAGTAGATATGTTAAATTTTTAGCCACGAAGGTTAAGGTTAATCGTAGAAACGGTTAATTTTGAATTCGTGGCTTTATTATTTTCAAGCACCGATTACAAAAGTGAGTATAGCAAATGCAAAAAAAAATAAATCCAATTTCATAGAAGGAATGGATTGCAAAGGTGGATGTATTGGGGGAGCATTTTGTATAACTTCAGCAGACAGAGCAAAGAAGAACTTAAATATGAACGGAGAGATGAAAAATGTGTGAAGTAGATGTGTATCTTATTTCTTACCCATTTGAATTTATCTGAAAAAATTCTGTTAATTTTATAGAACAGCTGAAGTCTTAGCTGTCTAAATAAAAATATATTTAACTTATTAGGAGGCTTTAAAAAAATGTTAAAAAGATTTGTTACAATTGCAGTAATTTCTGCATTGACTCTCAGTACAATGATGTTTTCAGGGTGCTCTGACACTGCACCAAAAACAACTGAAGTAAAAGATGAAGCACCAAATTCTGGAAACGCAAACAAAGAAGAACTGATAATGGCTGCAGGAAGCGAGCCTGATGGAGGGTTTGACCCCACAACAGGCTGGGGGAGGTATGGTTCACCCCTATTTCAAAGTACGCTTTTAAAACGCGACAGTGACATGAAAATAATTAATGACCTGGCTACTGAATATTCTGTAAGCAGTGATGGTCTTGTCTGGACTGTAAAGCTTCGCAAGGATGTTAAATTTTCAGATGGGAAACCTCTTACAGCCGCTGATGTTGTATTTACATATGAGACTACCGCAAAAAGCATTTCTGTTGTGGACCTTTCTATAATGAAAAGTGTTGAAGCTGTAGATGATTATACAGTAAAGTATACCTTAAAAAATAAACAATCCACATTTATAAATATACTTACAAACACAGGTATAGTGCCAAAACATGCATACAGTCAGGATTATTCCCAAAAGCCTATAGGCTCGGGACCTTTCAAATTTATTCAATGGGACAAGGGTCAGCAGCTTATTGTTGAGGCCAATCCTGAATACTATGGTGAAAAACCTTACTTTAAAAAGATAACATTTCTCTATCTAAGTGAAGAAGCTGCCTTTGCAGCAGCACAAGCTGGTGAGGTGGATATAGCTGCTGTAGTTCCTGCCTATGCAAAGCAAAAGGTTAACGGCATGAGGCTTGAAGCTGTTCAAAGCGTAGATAATCGCGGAATTATGTTTCCGTATGTCAAATCTGGCAGTAAAACAAAGGATGGTTATCCAATTGGTAACGATGTAACGTCAGATATATCAATTCGTAAAGCTATAAATATTGCTGTTGACAGAAAAGCACTCCTGGATGGCATATTAAACGGTTATGGTTCACCGGCTTACACAATCTGTGATAAAATGCCATGGTGGAACCCTGATACAGTGATAAAAGATGCTGATGAAGAGGGTGCTAAAAAAATATTAGCAGAAGGCGGCTGGAAAGATACTAATGGAGATGGTGTACTTGAAAAGGATAATTTGGCTGCTGAGTTTAAGCTTGTCTATCCTTCAGGTGATCAAACCCGTCAGTCTTTGGCAATAGCCGTTGCCGATAAAGTAAAATCCATAGGAATTAAAATTAATGTTGACGGTAAGAGTTGGGATGAAATTAAAACATTGATGTATTCCAACGCCATTCTCTTCGGATGGGGAAGTCATGATCCGTTAGAAATGTACAACCTTTACAGCAGTAGGTTAAAGGGTCAGGATTATTACAATTCAGGCTATTATGAAAATCCAACTGTTGATGAATACTTGAATAAAGCAATGGCAGCACAAAATGAAGCGGAAGCAAATGAGTACTGGAAAAAAGCTCAATGGGACGGCAAAACAGGCTTTTCTGCCAAAGGTGATGCTCCATATGCCTGGCTTGTTAACCTGAACCATCTTTATCTTGTAAATGAAAAGCTGAACATCGGAAAACAGAAAATTCACCCACATGGACATGGATGGCCGCTTACAGACAATATTGAAGAATGGCACTGGGAAAATTAAAGGAGCATAATTTATGGATAATGGTATATTAAAATTTATTGCCGGAAAGAGCATTAGGATTTTATCCTTGCTTGCTGCCTTGTGTGTCGTGTCTTTTGCATTGGTAAGCCATTCGCCGATTGATCCTGTACAGGCTTATATAGGTGCAGATATGATGAAGGTAAGTCCTGAACAGAGGGAAAAAATTGCAGAACATTGGGGGCTTAATAAGCCCCCTGTTGAAAGGTTTATGCAGTGGGGTAAATCTGTGATTCATGGTGATTTTGGAACTTCAATGATTTATAGGAGTCCTGTCTTAAAGGTTATAAAAGACAGGTTTATAGCATCCCTTGCCCTTATGGGAATTGCTTGGGTTTTATCGGGAGTTCTTGGCTTTTTAATGGGAATTTTAGCTGCTATGAATAGGGGAAAACTCATAGATAGGTGCATTAAGTGGTACAGTCTGACCCTTGCCTCAACACCGACTTTTTGGCTGGGACTTTTACTTTTAATAGTTTTTTCGGTATGGCTTGGATGGTTTCCTATTGGTATGGGTGTTCCGGCCGGGGTTTTGTCTAAGGATGTAACGTTGGCAAACCGTATCAGCCATATTATTCTTCCTGCATTGACCTTAAGCATCGTAGGAGTTGCAAATATAGCACTTCATACAAGACAAAAGCTTATGGATGTATTGGACAGCGATTATGTACTTTTTGCACGTGCAAAGGGAGAGCATGGTGTAAAGCTTCTTATGAGGCATGGACTTCGCAATATTGCAATTCCTGCCATAACTCTTCAGTTCGCTTCCTTAAGCGAACTTTTTGGAGGTTCGGTTCTTGCAGAGCAGGTGTTTTCCTATCCGGGTCTTGGACAAGCTACAGTGCAGGCTGGTCTTAGAGGAGATGTGCCCTTGCTTTTAGGAATTGTTCTTTTTAGTGCAGTATTTGTATTCACCGGTAATTTATTAGCAGATATTATATACAGGGTGGTAGACCCAAGAATAAAGGGGGTAAAAGCAGCATGAGCACTCTAGCTTCAGATATCGGGCTAAAAAAGCACATAGAGCTATTACCAAAGTTAAACAGAAGGCAAAAAACTTTTATGATGATAATTTTCTCATCTATGGTTTTAGTGCTGATAATGGCTTTAAGCTTAATTTTGGGGGATGAAAGAATTGCTACTCATTTAGATTCCAAAAATCTTGCTCCATCCCTGTCACATCCATTTGGAACAGATTGGCTTGGGCGGGATATGTTTACCCGAACAGTGAAAGGTTTATCACTAAGCATCTATATAGGGATTATTGCATCTTTTATAAGTGTTGTAGTGGCCTTGGTACTTGGCCTTGCTTCTGCAACCATGGGTAAAGCAGTTGATGCAATAATAACCTGGTTTGTCGATTTGTTTATGGGAATGCCTCACCTTGTGGCAATTTTGCTCATTGCGTTTGCTTTGGGTGGAGGTGCTAAAGGAGTAATAATAGGTGTAGCTTGTACCCATTGGACTAGCCTCACACGTGTAATACGTGCAGAGATATTGCAGCTAAAACAGGCAGAGTATATACAGGTTTCAAAGCATATGGGTAAAAGCCCTGTATGGACTGCAATACATCATATGCTTCCACACTTGATACCTCAGATTTTTGTGGGGTTTTTGTTGCTCTTTCCTCATGCAATACTTCATGAAGCTTCAATAACTTTTTTGGGTTTCGGTTTATCTCCACACAAACCGGCAATTGGGGTAATCCTTTCAGAATCCATGAAGTATCTCTCAACCGGAATGTGGTGGTTGGCGTTTTTTCCCGGTCTTTCATTATTGATTATAGTAAGGGCCTTTGACATAATAGGTGAAAACCTGAGACTACTAATAGATCCTCATAATGCACAAGAATAGAAGGGGGCGTTTACATTGCTTACAGTTAAGGATCTTTCCATTTCCTTTACACAATATGAAAAAGGTATGAGACAAAAAAACATGAGGGTTATCTCAAATCTTAATATAACAATAAAACCTGGTAAAATACTTGCCATAGTTGGTTCAAGCGGTTCGGGAAAGAGCCTTCTTGCTCATGCCATACTTGGAATTTTACCTCAAAATGCAAAAGTTACAGGTTCAATAAAATATAAGGGTGAGGAACTTACACAAAAGCTGCAAAATAAGCTGAGGGGAAATGAAATCACATTGATTCCTCAATCGGTAAATTATCTTGACCCACTTATGAAGGTTGGTGCTCAAGTTCGTAGTTCAAGGGATAAGGATGCTTTGGAAAAACAGAGCAGTGTCTTTAATAGGTACTCTCTTCACAGCAAAGTCGGAAGCCTTTTTCCGTTTCAGCTTTCAGGCGGTATGGCAAGACGTGTACTTGTAGCTTCAGCAGTAGTTGGCGGAGCAAAGCTCATTATTGCAGATGAACCTACACCAGGACTTCATCCCGATGTAGTAAAAGAGACACTTGGGCATCTACGTGAACTGGCTGATGAAGGCTGCGGGGTTATGCTTATTACCCATGATATAGGCACTGCTGTTAATGTTGCCGATGATATTGCTGTTTTTTACGCAGGTACCACAATAGAGGTTGCTCCTGTAAGTAATTTTACTGAAAAAGGTGAACTATTGCGTCATCCATATACAAAGGCTCTCTGGAATGCTTTGCCTCAGAATGAATTTACAGCAATAACAGGCTTCCAGCCATCTCATAGTAAAATCCATGGAGGATGCCTTTTCCATCCTAGGTGTACAACAAAAAGCCAGGAATGTATGGAAAAGCAGCCTGAAATGAGAGAACTGCGCAATGGAAGAGTGAGGTGTAATCATGCTACTTAATGCAAAAAATATTTGCTTCAGATATGGAAAAGGTTTATGGATACTGAAGGGTTTTAACCTACAGCTAAAGTCTGGTGAGGTTGTTGGTTTATCAGGTCCTAGTGGCTGCGGCAAAACTTCTCTTTCAAGAATACTTTCGGGGTATATGTCTCCTGATGAAGGCAGCGTGACCTTGGATGGAGAACCTTTACCAAGGAAAGGTTTTAGCCCTGTACAACTTGTTTTTCAGCATCCTGAAAAGGCAATCAACCCTAGATGGCAGATGTATAAAACATTAAACGAAGGCTGGTCACCCGACGGAGAGCTTTTGGAATCCTTGGGGATAGAGGAGAACTGGTTTAAAAGATGGCCAAACGAGCTTTCAGGTGGTGAACTGCAAAGGTTCTGTGTAGCTCGTGCCCTAAGCACTGATACAAGATTTCTGATTGCAGACGAAATGACCACGATGCTTGATGCCATTACCCAAGCACAAATATGGAAGGTGGTTTTGGATACAGCAAAAAGAAATAATATGGGAGTGCTTGTAGTAAGCCATGAAGAGCATTTGATTAATCGGTTGTGTGATAGAGTAGTTAAGATGGATACTTGTTTATAATATACTTTTTTAATACTGGTAAAGATTAGTGTGAATAAACCAATTAAAAGGAGCTTTGTATGGGAAAAAGATATCTAATTACCGGAGGGGCAGGCTTTTTGGGGATCAATCTTATAAGATTTTTACTAAAAAAGGGTTGTTCAGTAATTTCTCTGGATACGGCAGACTTTGAATATGATGATGTTAAAAACGATATCAGAATTATCAAGGGTGACATCAGGGATAGAAAAATTGTTGATAAGTCAATGGAACAGATAGATATTGTTGTTCATACTGCTGCCGCATTGCCATTATATAAAAAAGAAGATATTTTCTCCACGGATATCGATGGCACAAGAAATATAGTTGATTCAGCATTTAATCATGGAGTGGAAAGGGTAATTCACATTTCTTCAACAGCTGTTTATGGGATTCCTGACCATCATCCGTTAATGGAAAACGATAGACTTGATGGGGTTGGGTATTATGGTGAAGCAAAGATAAAGGCGGAAGAAGTATGCCAGGAATATAGGAAAAAAGGGATGTGCATTCCGGTATTGCGCCCAAAATCTTTTATAGGGCCGGAAAGGCTTGGTGTTTTTGCTCTCTTCTATGATTGGGCAAAGGACGGAAAGGGTTTTCCAATGATAGGAAACGGAAGAAACCGCTATCAGTTTCTCGATGTTGAGGATTTATGTGAAGCAATCTATCTTGCTGCTGAAGGAGATAAGGATAAGGTAAATGATACTTTTAATATTGGTGCTAAAGAATTTACTACCATGAGAGAAGATTATCAAGCAGTACTTGACTATGCTGGCTTTGGTAAAAAAATTAAAGGCTTTCCAGCAAAACCAATGATACTTACACTAAGATTTCTGGAGTTTTTAAAGTTGTCTCCACTATATAAATGGGTATATGAGACAGCCTGCGAAGATTCATTCGTTTCTATAGAAAAAGCTGAAAAAATTCTTGGATACAAACCGAAATATTCAAATAAGGATGCCTTGTTGCGAAACTATAAATGGTATTTGGAAAATCTCGCGGAATTCGAGAACAAAACTGGAATTTCCCATAGAGTACCATGGAAGCAAGGTGTGCTTAAGCTGGTTAAGGTCTTCTTTTAAGCAGAAAGTTGTATATGTTTATAACACAGGACACAGGACTATATTGTATTGGAAAAACTCATTGACTAATAATTATGGTTTATGTTATATTAGTCAATGATATGAAATGAAGCCACGAAGGCTTTTTAAACTAATTTTACTTTTTAACTTTGGGATGAACCCAAAAAAGTAGCTATGGGTAGTAGCTCTTTTTTGGGCTTTTATATTTTTAAGGAGGGATTTACATGCATATGGCTGATGCCTTGATTTCACCTGCCGTAGGTGGAATTATGATGGCAGCAACTGTTGGTGTTGCTGCTTACTCAATAAAAAAAATAAAGAATGATCTGGATGAAAAGAAAATTCCATTAATGGGAGTAATGGGAGCATTTATATTTGCATCTCAGATGATAAACTTTTCTATACCTGGAACAGGTTCAAGCGGTCATCTTGGGGGAGGTATGCTTCTTGCAATATTGCTTGGCCCATATGAAGGGTTTCTTGCTATGGCATCAATATTATTAATTCAGGCATTGTTTTTTGGAGACGGAGGATTACTTGCTTATGGCTGTAATGTTTTTAATTTAGGCTTTTATACTTGCTTTATTGCGTATCCTTTTATTTATAAATTTTTTACAAGAAAAGGAGTTAATCCTAAGCGAATTTTTGGGGCATCAATGATATCAGCAGTGATTGGACTTCAAATGGGTGCATTTAGTGTTGTAATGGAGACATTTTTGTCTGGAAAAACAGAATTACCTTTTGGAACTTTTGTTCTGCTTATGCAGCCTATTCACTTGGCAATTGGAGTGGTTGAGGGCTTAGTAACAGCAGCAGTTGTTACTTTTGTATGGAAGGCAAGACCTGAAATATTAGAAAGATCAGCTAGTGGAGAGGCACTTGGCAATATATCTATGAAGAAAGTTTTGACTGGGCTTTTAGTTGCTGTTATAGTAGTTGGTGGAGTTTTTTCGTGGTTTGCATCAGCAAATCCAGATGGTCTGGAATGGTCTATGTTTAGGACTGCTGGAAAAGAAGAACTTGAAGAGCCAAATGGAATCCATAAAACATTATCTGAAATACAGAGTAAGACAGCATTTTTACCGGATTACGGTTTTAAAGGAAATGAGAGCGAAAATGCAGAAGAACCTGCCAACAAAGAAACTGAAGAAGTTTGGCCTGCTGTTAGTGCCGGAACAAGTGTTTCAGGTGTTGTTGGAGGTGTATTGACACTTACATTGGCGACAATCACTGGGCTGATTATTGGTATGGTCAAAAAAATGAAAAGAAGAAAAATTGCTTAATCAAAGCACTTGCTAATGATTATCAAGAGCAAATAATTTCTGAGGAATTATTTGGTCAACTCAGATGATTCTTAAAAGAGAAGCTCAAAGCATAATAATAAAGTAGTAAGACGTGCTCGAACATGTAAACTATATACACATAACTTTGAAGCCCCTATAATTAAAGTATAGTAATTATGAAAGGGGCTTTTTGCTTTGAAAAACACAAATGTTAAAATTAGTTTAAGGGATAGTTTCGAATTATTTCTGGATAGGTGCGAAAGAGAAAATTTGTCACCTTCAACTATTAAGTTCTACGAAGACAACATGAAACGCTTTATTAAGTATCTATCTATTGAGCATAATTTACAAAATCCTTTAATACCCGATTTTAACTCTGTGCATATTAACAAATACCTTGCTAAAATTAAGAAGAGTAAAAAATGGAATGGACACACGCATATAAAAGCAAGAGAAGAAAAGGTGGGAAGCCAATCGATAAAAACCTATGCAAGAGCACTAAGGGCTATTGGTAATTGGTTTTTCACAGAAGATTATATATCTGAAAATATAATTGAAACTGTAGATTTGCCAAAGGCAGCAAAATCTGACAAAGAAGTTCTTTGCGATGATGAGATTAAAGCTATTATCACTAAATTTGATACAAAAACAAAATTAGGACTTAGGAATTCTATTATCTTTCTACTTGCGTTTGATGCAGGTATTAGGCAGGGAGGGATTGCAAACTTAAAAATTGGAGATGTGGACCTAAAAGCAAAAACTTTACGTGTACGACTAAAAGGAGGCAACATTACTGTGCTGCCTTTGGGTAATACTGTTCTGTGGCAGATAAAAGAGTATATTGTAAAATACAGAGGAATAGATAATCTGAATGAGCCGCTTTTAACTAATATTAATGGCTCAAAACTTACCGAAAATGCAATAAAGAAAATGTTTTCAAAGTTAAAAAAGAAATCTGGTGTAATAAGGGTCAACTGCCATCTTGGCAGACATACCTTTGCTACAAATTATATTAGCGAAGGTCATACTCAACAAGAATTACAGCTTGCACTAGCACATGAATCCGATACAATGTCAAAGGAATATGTTCACTTGGACGAAAAAATCAACTATGTTCGCAGGGGTGCAGATTCACATATGGATAAAATGCTTAATGATTCAAAAAGTACTAAAAGGACTGCTGCTAATTTCCGATAGGAGTGCCTTTACTTGTTCAGTTTTTAATTTATGTATTTATGCATATGATATATTGTGGTTGATTAATGAACTATTCTATTGGAGTTCTCCATAAGGAATAGTTTTTTTAGTAGATGGGGATGAAAGGTTTTATACAATATAGAAAAGAGATAAGAGTACTATTGCAATTATAGAAAAAAAGATGTTAAAATTAACATAACATGAGTAAGATATCAGACACCATGATTTTCAGGTAGGGTTCAAAAGACACCATGACTTCCAAGAAAATTCAAAAGCAGTCTCAAAGCCTTGCAGATCATGGCTGGGTTACGGGTTTTAATACGTCAAAAAAGTGCAAAAATAAGCACTATGACTTTTAATCAAGGTGTCCCGCGTTCGAGTCGCGGATGGCTCACCAAAGTACCTGTAACCGTAAGGTTGCAGGTATTTTTATGTGTGTAGAAGTAGATATTGTGATTTGAATTGAAATGCAATGCAAGTTAAATTATTAATATTAAATTAAAGTAAAGACATGTTAAAAATATGTAAATACACGTTGTGTACTTGTGGCTTTTTTTGATATGATTTACACATAGTATAATTGCCGACAGATTTGATGTGGGGATAAATATGGAAGCGACAGAATGTCAACAGAGAATAAAGGAACTTCGAGAGCAGACAGGTATGAATCGCAAGGAATTTTGTGAAGCATTTGATATTCCTTATAGAACAGTGACAGAGTGGGAACGAGGTAATAGGAATGCTCCAAGATATGTTTTAAGATTTTTGGAATACTATATTCGCATGGAGAAGAAGATTGAGGAAAAGGTGAAGTCAGATGGCGAAAAATAGAATTATTACAGTCCAAGATATACCAATTACAATATCGCAGGCAGATTTAGATGATTATATTTGTATTACAGATATGGCAGCAGCAAAGTTAGATAATTCCAGAGCGGCGGATGTCGTTAGAAACTGGCTCAGAAACAGGACAACACTCGAATTTTTATCAACTTGGGAAGGAATTTATAATCCGAATTTTAAAGTGTTCGAATCTGAACACTTTAAAAAGCAAGCGGGACTTTTGACATTTACACCAAGTGTATCGGAGTGGGTTGAACAAACCAATGCAATAGGTTTGTTTGCGAAGAAAGGCCGATATGGAGGCACTTTTGCACATAAAGATATAGCATTTGAATTTGCATCGGCGATTAGTCCTGTGTTCAAATTATACTTGATTAAAGAATTTCAGCGTTTAAAGGAAGAAGAAAATAACCTTCAAAAGATAGAATGGGATGCAAAGAGATTTTTATCAAAAAATAATTATATGATACAGACAGATGCTGTAAAGAATTATATATTACCAAATTGTAATTATCGTGAGGATCTTAAATGGCTTCCATATGTTGAGGAGGCAGATTTATTGAATGTAGCATTGTTTGGCTTTACCGCTAAGGCATGGAGAGAGGCCAACCCAGAACTTGCTAGGACAAGTAATGTTAGGGATTATGCAACGATTAACGAGTTAACAGTATTATCCAACTTGGAAACACATAATGCACAGATGATTCGTGAGGGAAAGACAAAAGAAGAAAGATTCGAGGTGCTTAAGGATATAGCAGAATATCAGATTGGTATACTAAATGCAGCTGAAAGCATTGGTGTTAATTTATTGGAAAAATAATAAAAACTGAAATACTTCAAAATGGAAAAGTGGAGTACGGAACACAGACAGTTGAAAGGCTGAGGATATAGTGTAAGAAATTTGTTCAATATGATAAAGTTTTATGAAGATTTTAATAACACGTTAGTTTTGCACACAGTGTGTGCTTTAAGCCGGAACAACTTGTTAATAAATGAGATATTACTATTTACTTAAGAATCAAAAATAAACCTATAATAAAGCTATAGATTCTGCATACCCCAATAAATTTAAGTAATGGGAATTTAGATCTACACCGAATACCTATTGGAATGAAGATACTGCAATTCTAGCGACAAAATGGCTGAAATGGAGTATAAAGAATTATATGGTTCTACATATAATATTGAAGAATCTCAATTCCTAATCATATCCACATATTCTTTAGATTCTGTTTCATCAGGACAACCTTCTTCAACCCAATTTTTCCTTTTTTTATGAAGATGAAAATATGGAAACAGGTATGAAACTTTTGGGAAGTGATAAAGGAGGCAATCTATACTTTTGGATTATTGAGCCTAAAGGAACTGGTACTAAAGACTTTGTTGTTAAAGTGAATATTGAAGATAATACCATATCTATAATGAAGATTGATGATATGAATTGGACAATGCAAAATTCGTCAGCAAATAGCAGCAATAGATTCTTAAGAATTGATAGACTTGGTAATGTAAATCAACTTGAAATGGATTATGATGGATTCAGAATTAAAAAATATTCATTCGAATAATTAAATTAAATTTTAATAGAATAGTGGTAAAATAATACAAAGGAGTATAAGATTGTATTAATACATTATTAATAATAGTAAGTTTTTGGTTGTTAAGATATTTAAGTGAGGAGTGGACTATGAGAAAAGTACATGGATTTGTCATGTTTTTAGTTATATTTACTTTTTTGTGTTCTTCATGTTCAAGTAATAAACTTAATATAGTATCAGTTTTCTGTGCAGATCAATCAACTTATTTGATTGATAAAGGTGGCAAGGTAATAACTTTTGATCAAAGTTTGAATGGAAATGCAGGTGATATAAATAGACCCGGTTTTATTAATGATTTAAATGGGATTAAATCTATCGCAGCTTCAAAAACAAGCGTTCTTGCTTTAAAAGGAAATGGATCGGTATTTGTGTGGGGCAGTAACTATAATGGTATTTATGGCAGTTTAAGTATTAAAGAGTCACAAAAGCCTGTTAAGATTGAAAGTCTTAAAGATATAACCAATGTATCAATAAACGAAAGCCAAGCTCTAGCGGTTGATAAAGAAGGGAATTTATATAATTGGGGAGTTGGCATTGAAGAAATAACAAAAAGAACTGAGTTGAAAAATGTAAAAAAGGCTGTTTGTGGAGGATGGCATTATTTAGCATTACTTGATAATGGAGATGTTTATGTTTGGGGAACAAATCCAGCTGGGCAATTTGGTAATGGAAAATATTCGTCTGAAGAAACTTCTAAACCTCAAAAAATAGATTCGCTTAAAGATATTGTGGATATAGATGCTTCAACTGAGCATAGTATAGCTTTAGATAAAAGTGGAAATGTGTATACTTGGGGTGGAAATTCTGAAGATCAGTTAGGATATGCAACCCAAATAGAGTATTCAAACGAAATAAAAAAGGTTTCTGGCTTGAGTTCAATAAAAAAGGTTTATGCTGGACCATCTAACTCTTATGCTTTAGATTCTGACGGTACATTATGGGCTTGGGGAAATAATATAAGAGGGCAAATAGGTATAGGCAGTGAAAGTAGTGAAGTAAAATTACCAGTTAAAGTAGAAATTGAAGAAGTTAAGGACTTTTCTTGTGGTTTTGAGCACTGTATAGCAGTAAAAAAAGATGGATCAGTTTGGGCATGGGGAGATATAAAATATTCAAAAATAAGTATCGATGCTAAAGGAAGAGAATTTATATCAAAACCAGAGAAAGTTGATCTGGATAATTTAATTAAATAGATGCTTCAGGAGAAAATATTAAAGTCACCAATAATAAGAAATTAACCATTGAAAAACTTATAGCGTATTATAGCAGAAACAACAGAACTCCCGCTTGTAATTATCCAAAAACTTGCAGAAGAACTTGAAAATTAGAATTTAATAATGGATATTTTTTCATGATTACGCCTAATAAAACAGCTCTTTCTATGGTGGTAACACCCAATTGGGTTATTTTCTTTTACAGCAGCTGTATAAACTACCAGATCGCATTGTGAAATAATTATCTTAACTGTTTTGTTTCATTGATATATTTTTTTAGAAACTGTCAGCATATTCAAGTCCGACATTTTTTAAAGTATATCTGGCCGATGTTGGGCTTTTGAGAAGAATGTCGAAGCTTCCGGCTTCATCTATTTTTGAAGAAACTCATCTTTATACAGAATTCAAAGGGGCTATGACTGAGAACTATGTATTGAATGAACTTGTAAATTTGCATGGAGATATGCCGTATTATTGGAAATCAGGGAATACAGCAGAAGTTGATTTTATATTGCTCAATTTGAGGAAAAGATTGTGCCGATAGAGGTAAAAGCTTCTATCAATGTTAAATCCCGCAGTCTTGGAGTATATCGGGACAAATACAAGCCAAAGGTTTCGGTCAGGGCGTCCCTTCTTAATCTTAAAGTGGATGAAGAATTGTTGAATGTACCGTTGTACATGTTTTGGAATGTTGAAAAGCTAATTTGAGTGATAGGAAAAACTTTAGTGATTAATTATTGGGCGTGGTTACGGGTTTTAATACGTCAAAAAAGTGCAAAAATAAGCACTATGACTTTTAATCAAGGTGTCCCGCGTTCGAGTCGCGGATGGCTCACCAAATTTTTATATGTGCGTTGAAGTTGATACTATACTAGCCTAAATTCCCATTATATTAAATTTGAATACCTTTTGGCAGAATAACTTTTTATAATATCAATATCAAGTAAAAAATATGGTATACTTTGAAATATGGATTGTTTACCAATGAAATGGAAATAAAACCTCAAAAGAACACTTGTTCTCATATCGAATGTTTGATATAATATTGGTATCGATTCGATTTGCAGATGTTAATATTATAATTACTCGCTGTAGTTATGAGGATTCGCAAGTATGGGAGGTTCTGTGAAATGACAAAGAAACCTGTTAAAGAAACAATTCAGGCAAAAGGTATAGATATTACAATCTATACTGAAGACTTTCAAAATGAGTTTATTTCGCTTACTGATATTGCAAGATATAAGAGTGATGAACCTAAGGATGTAGTTAAGAACTGGATGAGAAGTAAAGATACTATTGAGTTTTTAGGTCTATGGGAGAAACTACATAATGACAAATTTAAAGGGGTCGAATTCGACTCCTTTAGAAATCAAGCTGGATCAAATGCTTTTACACTATCACCACAAAAATGGATAGAAAAGACGAATGCAATTGGTCTTGTTTCAAAATCGGGACGTTATGGCGGTACATTTGCTCACTCTGATATCGCTTTTGAATTTGCATCATGGATATCAGCTGAGTTTAAGCTCTATATTATTAAGGATTATAAAAGATTAAAGAGCGATGAAAGTAGCAGATTTTCTTTAGGTTGGAATTTGAATAGAGAAATTTCCAAATTGAACTATAGAATTCATACTGATGCTATAAAGGAAAAATTACTACCACCGGAATTGATGCCATTTCAGATTTCTATGACATATGCCAGTGAAGCAGATGTGTTGAATGTTGCTTTGTTCGGAATTACGGCTAAGCAGTGGAGAGAGAAGAATTCTGATAAAGGAGGAAATATTAGAGATTATTCTACGCTAAACCAATTGCTGGTTTTAGCCAACATGGAGAGTTATAATTCCATATTAATAGAACAAGGTAAACAACAATCAGAAAGGCTTAAATTGCTGAATCAATTAGCCATTCGTCAGTTGAAAGCAATTCAGGAGCTTGATACGGATACAATAAAAAAACTTGAAGGCAAATAGAAATTGCGTTTAAAAAAATACATAGACATGAATTTATTACTGTGGTAAATTTCACGAGGAATATAAAGTCAATATGCAAGAGCAATAAGAGCTATTGGTAATTGGTTTTTCACAGAAGAGTATATATCTGAAAATATAATTGAAACTGTTGTTTTGCCCAAGGCATCACAAGCAGACAAAGAAGTTCTTTGTGATGATGAGATTACAACTTGTTTCAAAATAGTAACCTTCCTTAAAGAGTTATGAAAAATAATATATGTAAAATAAAATCAGTATGCTCCGAATATAATTAATATAGAGAATAGCTATTCCTTGGTTTTAAAAAGGTTGTGATTGAATGGATGAAGTATCTAAATTTCATACTGTTCGCGGTTACCAGCTGCTTGAGCAAAACAAAAAGCTTTTAACCTCAGCAATGGAAGACTATCTGGAGATGATATACAGGAACAGCCTTGTAGAAGGTTATATGCGCATAAATACACTTTCTGAGCTCTTAAATGTTGCAGCATCATCAGCCACAAAAATGGTTCAAAAGCTAAGTGCATTAGGACTGCTTAACTATAAAAAATATGGAATTATACTTTTAACCGAAGATGGTAAGGAAGTTGGGAAATTCCTTTTGCAACGGCATCATGTTATTGAGTCGTTCTTGAAAAGTTTGGGAGTCTGTGAAGATGTCTTAACAGAAACAGAGCTGATTGAACATACTGTATCAGCTTCAACACTACAAAAGATCAACACCTTTAATAAGTTCCTTGAGCAAAATCCTGATATTTTCGAAAAATATGAGCAGTTTTCTAAAGAATAAATTTCATAAATTCTCACTTATAGGAACTTGACGGGTTCCTTTTTCATTTCTGCAATTCCTGTCGTTATTTGATTTCAAAAATGCTGTTATGTAAATGTAACACATTCTATTTATTACTCATATTGTAGATTAAGTAAACAAAATTAGACTGGACTAAAGTAATTAGTCGCCCAAAATCTTTGGGGCAATTAAAGTAAACAAGTGTGCAAGAGAGGTGCTTAAGGTGCTTGAAGAAAGCTATGCTCAAACAGTTGAATCCCAAGGGGAACAATTAATAGTGGGAAGGGTTGCAACTAGAAGCAGTGGAAAGTTTATAAGTAAAGTTAAAACATTACTTAAGTTTCTTGGCCCAGCTTTTATTGTTAGTGTTGCATATATTGATCCTGGAAATTTTGCAACAAACATTAGTGGGGGATCAAAATTTAATTATAATCTGATCTGGGTTATACTTTGGAGTAATCTTATGGCTATTTTCCTGCAATCCATGTCAGCAAAACTTGGAATAGCAACTGGTCAAAACCTCCCTCAGATGTGCAGTAAGGTATTTTCAAAAAGAACCAACTGGTGCTTCTGGGTGGTTGCTGAGCTGGCAGCGATGGCAACTGATTTGGCAGAATTTCTTGGCGGCACTTTGGGATTTTACTTATTGTTCCGCATTCCTATGGTATATGCTGCCTTGATAACTGCAATTCTAACCTTTTTTATTGTTTACATAGGCAAATATGGTCAACGTATTGTAGAGGTTATCATTTCAATTCTTGTAGCAGTTATTTGTATATCCTATACTATGGAGTTGTTTTTAGCCAAGCCCGATTTTACATTAGCAGGTCTTCATCTTTTAGTTCCATCGCTGCCAAATGGCAATGCAATACTAATTGCAGTTGGTATGCTTGGCGCAACAGTTATGCCGCATGTAATCTATTTACATTCTCAGCTTGTACAGCATAGAAACAAAGATTTAACAGAGCAAGATAAGATAAAGCATTTGAAAATGGAGAGGATAGATATAACAATTGCGATGAATATAGCATTTATTGTCAATGCAGCAATGGTTATTGTATCAGCAGCTGTTTTTTTTCGAAACGGAATAGCTGTAGACTCAATTGAGCAGGCACATCAGTCTTTGTCGCCTTTATTGGGTGCAGCATCAAGCGGTGCTTTCGGGTTGGCCCTCATCGCATCCGGCCTTTCTTCATCAGCAGTAGGAACTATGGCAGGACAGACTATAATGCAGGGTTTTGTCGGACTCAATATAAATGATAATGTAACCAGGCTCGTAACCATGTTTCCCGGGATGCTTATCATTGCACTAGGCATCAATCCAATGCAAGCACTTGTTTTAAGCCAGGTTACATTAAGCTTTGTTCTTCCTGTTGCCATCATTCCAATGTTGCTTATTACCAGACGTAAAGATCTTATGGGATCATTGGTAAATAAACCTTTAACAAATATGATAGGGTGGCTGATAACAAGTATAATAATAGCTGCAAATGTGGTCTTACTGTTATTTACATTTACAGGGCAAGTATAGCAGCATGATTTGAAAATCGCTAATGAACTTCCTTTTGATAAGGACAACTTGGATTGCTATAGAATAAAAATAATAAGATATTTTTGGTAAAGTATTTTTAAACTACAAAGTATATGATATATTACAGGATGGGACAAAACTTTACTTTGTACTTAATTATAAAGGTGGTAAGAATTTTGAAAAGTGAAAAGATAGAACTGGATGAGTGGAAACGTTTATATGAGGCAGCTGTCAGGTTTAAAGAGACCGAATGCTGGAACTGGATAGCTGATATTGATATTTTTGGAGTAGAGAATATAGATACACATGAGATAGGGTATTGCTGTGTTATGGGTAATGCTGGTCAGGTATTTGGAATAAGTATTTATGTTGGAGATGACGGATTAAAGTCTTATATGGACACTTTGTATCCTAATGTTCCTTTTGATGATTTGGGATATATACAAAATTGTATAACAATGTATTTTGAGGATAGAGAGAGTCTAAATAGAGAAGATTTAAATATAATTAAGCAGTTAGGGCTGAAATTTAGGGGGAAGAAACAGTGGCCTCAATTTAGAAATTATAAGCCAAATTACTTTCCATCCCAGATTAGCAAAAGTGAAGTCAAATATATGGCTTATGCATTAGAACAGATTGTAAATGTCGCTTTAAGATGCAGGGAAGACGAAGAATTGCTAAAACCTGAAGACGAAAATAAAATTCTGGTAAGGGCCTCCAGGGTTGAAAATAAAAAAGTGTTATGGGAAGATAAGTATATAAACCTTGACCTGGAAGAAAACAATAATGAATATGAAAAAGTTAATGAAATTGCACTTAAAAGGATTAAAGATAATAGGCTTAGAAAAACCGGAGTATGGGAAGTTGACTTTTTTAATGCGCCTGCTATGGTTAAAGAAAGCGGGAGACCTTTTTACCCGTTGATGTTCATGATTGCTGAAGCTGAAAGTGGAGTAATGCTGGATATGAAAATGACTTCTGATTTTGAGGGGTATATTGGAGAATTCCGTGATGAATTTATTGACCTGCTAGCAAGGAATAAGCAGATACCAGAGGTTATTGTTGTCCAGAGGAAAAAGGCATTTCAAATGCTTGAGCCTATATCGTTAAAACTTGGCATAGAATTGCAGACTGTTGAGGAATTGTATAGTATTCAGGAATTTAGAAAAGGATTGGAACAATTTCTCTAATATCATGGATAAATGTCGTTGAAAAAAAGAGATTTCCCGGGAAATATAGTCAGTTTTCTTGTCGAAAAAATAATAAATGCAATAAAATAGAAAACTCGGGGGCATTCACCTTTTAGCCACCGAGTTTTAATTATTTTAATATGCTGATTTTTAATCAAAGAGAACTTTAATATTTGTTCTATCCATTTTTTGCGATATCGTAAAGCTTTAATGAACTATTCTTTTCTTCAGCCCAACGTATTGACCACTCATTTTCAAAGAGAAGCACGTATCTTTCATTTTCATCCTCTGCTATCATTGTAGAACTGGTAAGTGTAAAGCTCCTTGGATCAATTCCCGAACCATCAATCCACCTGGCATGTTTAAATGGCAAGTGTTGAATTCTTAAATCGACACCATATTCATTTTTTAGTCTGTATTCAAGAACTTCAAACTGGAGTGCTCCTACGGTACCGATAATTAATGCTTCAATACCTATATCTACTTGCTTGAATACCTGTATGGCGCCTTCTTCAGACAGCTGGTTAATTCCTTTTATAAACTGCTTGCGCTTCATTGTATCTGTGGACATGACTCTTGCAAAATGTTCGGCTGGGAAGATAGGTATACCTTCAAATTTTAGGTCACCATTTGCCTCGCAAAGGGTATCTCCAATGTTGAAAATACCAGGATCAAAAACGCCTATTATATCACCGGCATACGCCTCTTCAATAATTGTACGTTCCTGAGCCATAAATTGCTGAGGTTGTGAAAGCTTTATTTGCTTACCCTGTTGCACGTGGTTTACTTCCATTCCTCTTGAGAAACGTCCTGAACATATTCTCATAAAGGCTATCCTGTCTCTGTGAGCAGGATTCATATTTGCCTGTATCTTGAAGACAAAAGCTGTGAATTTGTCCCAATCCGGATCAACTTCGCCAGCAGTTGAGTTTTTTATACCAGGCTTTGGTGCAAGAGCAAGAAACTCTTCAAGGAAAGGCTGAACACCAAAATTGGTCATGGCACTTCCAAAGAATATAGGCGTTAATTCACCTTTAAGTAATTTTTTCTTGTCAAATTCGTCTCCTGCCATATCTAAAAGCTCTATATCTTCGCATAACTTATTATGATAATGATCACCTAAAAGGTCGGCAAAAATTTTGTCGTCTACGTTTCCTTTACTTGATGAAACAGCAGTTTGCCCATGGTCTCCACCTTCGAATAATTCGATCTGACCAAGCTTCCTATTGTAGACGCCTTTAAAGTCACCATCTATACCAATTGGCCAGTTCATTGGATATGAATGAATCCCAAGCACATTTTCGATCTCTTCCATAAGCTCAAAAGGATCTTTAGCAGCTCTGTCCATCTTGTTGACAAAAGTGAATATTGGGATACCTCTCATCTTACAAACGTGGAATAGCTTTATGGTTTGTGCTTCGACACCTTTTGCGCCGTCAATTAGCATTACTGCACTATCGGCTGCCATAAGCGTCCTGTAAGTATCTTCACTAAAGTCCTGGTGACCAGGTGTATCGAGAATGTTTATACAAAAATTATTGTAATCAAACTGCATAACGCTTGATGTAACAGATATACCCCTCTGTTTTTCGATTTCCATCCAGTCGGAAACCGCATGTTTATTGGCTTTTCTGGCCTTAACCGAACCCGCAAGCCTAATAGCACCACCATATAATAGAAGCTTTTCTGTTAAAGTGGTTTTTCCGGCATCAGGGTGTGATATGATAGCGAAGGTCCTTCTTCTATCTACTTCTTTAGAAATAATTTCCTTAATATTTGACATTTATTAATACCTCTTATAACATCAGTTTTTTAGCAAGTTTTATTGTATATTATAGCAATACATGATGTCAATTCATAAAAAGTAATACCACATTGTATAATCGACACCTTTTATATTTTAAAATGCACATATATTGGAATTTTATAAACGGAAAGAGGAATTTTTCTTAATTTATAGAATAATTGTAGTTATATAAACTAAATTAGGGATATTAAATATTAAATACGAGGGGTCTTTAATATGAGAGAAAGCAATTTAAATTTGATAAAAGTTACTTTACCGGATGGTAGTGAGAAAGAAGTAGTTGAAGGAATTTCATTGCTAGAACTAAGTAAAGACTGTAAAAATGATTATAAGTCTACAATTGTTGCAGCAAAAGTTGAAAATGATATTAAAGAATTAAGTTTTCATTTATATAATAGTGCTCATATAGAGTTTATTGACCTGACAAATGATGACGGTATGAGGATATACAGGAGAAGTCTCAGCTTTGTTTTAATAAAGGCGGTTCATGATCTTTTTCCTGACAGGAAAGTTACGATAAGCCACTCTATAAGTAAGGGGATATTTTGTGAAATAAATGGAGCTACGCAGCTTACAGCTGAGGAAGTATCCAAAATCGAAGAAAGAATGAAGGAACTGATAAATCAGAAGATACCTTTTATTAAAAGGATTATGTCTATAGACGAAGCAAAGGAGATATTCAGTAAAACAGGCAGGATTGATAGATTTCGTGCTATAGAGTATAGAAAGAAACCATATGTGACTATTTATAATTGTGACGGTTATGAAGATTATTTTTATGGATACATGACACCTGATACAGGATATTTGAATAAATTTGCACTGAAGTTTTATGCACCCGGTTTGATACTGATGTATCCCGAAAAGACAAACCCTGATGTTATTCCGAAGTTTAAGGAGCAAAAGAAGCTCTTTACTATCTTCAAGGAGTATAAGAACTGGGGGCGTATACTTGGGGTTGCAAATGCCGGACAACTTAACACCATTGTTAAGGAAGGCAATGTAAATGAATTAATTAGAGTGGGAGAAGCGCTTCATGAGAAGAAAATTGCGCAAATAGCCGATATGATAGCGTTCAACAAGAACAAGAAGAGAGTGGTATTGATTGCAGGCCCTTCCTCTTCAGGTAAGACTACATTTGCGCATAGGCTGGCTATCCAATTGAAAGTTAATGGGTTAAGACCTGTTACGATTTCTCTTGATGATTATTTTGTGGATAGAGATCATACCCCAAAGGATGAAAATGGGGAATTTGATTTTGAAGCCTTGGAAGCAATAGACATTCTTCTGTTTAACCAGCATCTGGCTAGCTTGATAAAAGGTGAAGAAGTCGGAATACCTATTTTTAATTTTCCAAACGGTTGCCGGGAAAGCTATTGCAGGAAAATGAAAATTGATGATGATCAGCTGCTTATAATTGAAGGTATTCACGGATTGAATGAAAAACTTACTTCATCAATACCAAAGGAAAGCAAGTTTAAGATATATGTAAGTGCTATTACTTCAATGAGTATTGATGACCATAATAGAATACCAACAACCGATTCAAGGATGCTCAGAAGAATTGTTAGGGACTTTCAGTTCAGGGGTTGTAGCGCCGTTAATACAATTAACAGGTGGCCATCTGTAAGACGCGGTGAAGAAAAGAATATATTTCCGTTTCAGGAAGAAGCGGATATTATGTTTAACTCCGCCCTTCCATTTGAATTGGGTGTTTTAAAAGTGCTAGCTGAGCCGCTTTTAAGAGACGTAAACAGCTCGCAGGTTGAATACTCTGAAGCAAGAAGATTAATTGAGTTTCTGACAAATTTTGTGTCGATAGAGTCAAAGGAGGTTCCAATGAATTCGATAATCAGAGAATTTATTGGGGGAAGCTGCTTTTACGGATAAGTTTTGGTTGGAGTTATATTTTGGACGTTCCTAAGTGCTATTGTTACAGCACTAACAATAGGTTATAATTAGAATAATAAAATACAAAAAATGAAAAGATAAAGGCAGGGATTATATGAAAGTTAGTGAAATTGCCGGTATTCTTGAAGCGGAACTTTTAACAGGCAGCGAAAACCTGGATATGGAGGTTTATTCTGCTTGTGGAGCTGACCTTATGAGTGATGTTATGGCATATGTTAAGGAGAATGTTGTTTTACTAACAGGACTCGTTAATCCTCAGGTTGTTAGAACTGCGGAAATGATGGATATAAAGGTTATTGTCTTTGTCAGAGGGAAGAAGCCTGATGAAAAGATAATTGAGTTTGCAAGGGAGAAAGGTATAACAGTCTTTATTACCAATCATCCAATGTTTATTGCTTGCGGCAAGCTTTATAGTTCCGGAATTACAGGAAGAGGTGTATGGGATTGAGCGACAACATAATAAGACAATATTATGTTATCCCTTCCGACGATTTCTCTTTAGCCGGAGAAGCATCCAGCAGTGTAAAAAAAATACTGAATCAATTGGGAGTTAACCCTCAGACCGTCAAAAAAGTTTCCATTGCCATGTATGAAGCTGAGATAAACGCAGTTATTCATGCCAGAGGCGGAACTGCAGATGTGGAAATAGGTAAGGGTAAGGTATTAGTCAGAATTAATGATGAGGGTCCGGGCATTCCTGATCTTGACTTGGCAATGCAGGAAGGTTATTCAACTGCTCCTGACAGTGTAAGGGAATTAGGATTCGGAGCTGGTATGGGTTTACCCAACATTAAAAGATATGCGGACAAACTTGACATAAAGACTGAGGTCGGTAAGGGAACCAGCGTTGAAATAACTGTGTTTTTACAGTAGTAACCTATAATATAATAGTAATAGTGTAATGGATTTGTCGAGACTCATATTTTTTGAAATATAAGTATGAGTTTCTCATAGGTCTATTTTAGGGGGGAGTAGAATGAAGGAATACTTTCATTCGGTTACTTTAGATGAGGAAAAGTGCAAAGGATGTACGAACTGTATCAAAAGATGCCCTACAGAAGCTATTAGAGTAAGAAAAGGAAAGGCTAGAATTATAGCTGAAAGGTGTATTGACTGTGGAGAATGCATAAGGGTATGCCCTTATCATGCGAAAAAAGCTATTACGGATCAATTTGACATTATTAATAATTTCAAGTTTAAGGTTGCAATACCTGCACCTACAATATATGGCCAGTTTAAATCTGCCAGATCAACAAATCATTTGCTTACCGCGTTAAAATTAATAGGTTTTGATCATGTATATGAGGTGGCAAAGGCTGCTGAAATTGTAAGCAGGGCTACAAGAGAAGTTATGAAAAAAAATAACTTGCCAAAACCTTTGATTTCTTCTGCTTGCCCTGCTGTTGTCAAATTAATTCAGGTTAGATTTCCAAGCCTTATAGATAATATATTAAAACTTGAGTCTCCAATGGAGCTTGCTGCAAAGATTGTAAAAGATGAGCTCGTAAAAAACAATAATATTCCTTTAGAGGATATTGGTGTGTTTTTTATTACACCATGTGCTGCTAAAGCTACAAGTATAAAAGCACCTTATGAAAGAGAAAAATCCTGCGTAGATGGGGCAATATCCATTAAAGATATATATTTAAAATTATTTACTGTACTTGGCGATGTAAAGAATGAAGAGGACCTTGGGAGAGCAGGATTTACAGGTATAAGGTGGGCGAATTCCGGTGGGGAAAGTCTGGCACTTGGAACGGATAAATTTCTTGCTGTTGACGGTATTCATAATGTAATTTCAATTCTCGAGGAGATAGAAAATGATAAGCTTGAGGACATAGAATTTATTGAGGCTCTTGCTTGTCAGGGAGGATGTCTTGGAGGTCCTTTGACTGTGGAGAATCTTTTCGTTGCTAAAACTAGAATCAAGAGATTTATTGATATGGCAAAGAAAAATAAAAATGATATAGATGAAAAGCCAGATGAAGCCTATGATTATGATTTGCTATGGACGGGTAACGTTGAACATAAGCCGATCATGAAACTAGATGAAGACTTTGAAATTGCAATGAAAAAGCTTGAGACACTCCAAACAATCAGTGAGGAATTGCCAGGCTTGGACTGCGGGGCTTGCGGTGCTCCAAATTGCCGCGCTCTTGCAGAAGATATTGTCAGAGGCAATGCGAACGAAACGGATTGTGTATTCAAACTGAGAGAAAAGGTGAGAGACCTTGCTGTTCAAATGATGGAACTTGAGTCAAAGATGCCTCCGGTTTTGGATAATGGTAATTCTCATAAAGAAGGCAACAGAGATTAGGGGGATAAAAATGAAGATTGGTGAGTTTTCGGATTTATTGCACATGAAAGTATTGACAGATGCGAAGGGTTTGGATAGAGATATAGCAGGGGTATACATTGGTGATTTGCTCAGCTGGGTTATGTCGCATGCCAACAAGGGTGATGTTTGGATTACAGTTCACACGCATTTGAACATTGTAGCTGTTGCACTATTAGTTGAACTGGCATGTATAGTGATACCGGAAGGTATACAGGTAGAAGAGGCTACAATAAAGAAGGCTAACGAAGAAGGAATTGTAATTTTAAGCTCGGGAAAGACTGCCTATCAGTTAGCTGTAGAAGCCGGCCATCTTATTGGAGAGAGAACATGAAAGCATTTTATGATCTTCACATACATTCAGCTCTTTCGCCTTGTGCAGAAAATGAAATGACGCCGAATAATATTGTGAATATGGCATACATTAAGGGACTTGATATTATTGCAGTTACCGACCACAATGTTGCCCTTAACTGTGAAGCAGTATTAAAATGTGCAAAGCACCGCGGGATCCTTGCAGTACCCGGCATGGAGCTTGAGACTAGGGAAGAGGTTCACTTGGTGTGCTTATTTCCCGGGCTCGAAGAAGTGCTGAAAATGCAGAATATAGTTAATAATGCACTTCCTGACCTTGAAAATAGAGAGGATATTTTCGGACAGCAAATCATAATGGATGAAGATGACAATACTATAGGGAATTATAAGCAAATGCTTCTTACGGCCGTAGATTTAAGTATTGACGAAGTGTTTGAAAAGGTAGGTTCGCTTGGTGGTATTGTTGTTCCTGCTCACATCGACAGAGATTCTTATAGCATAATCTCAAACCTTGGGATTGTTCCGGACTATTTAGATATAAAGTACCTTGAATTTTCAAAAGACTGTGTAGCCAATGAGTTTATCAGTAGAAACTCATATCTTTCAGCATACAAGTTCTTAAAATCATCTGATGCTCATAACCTCGGGAATTTGCTCGAAAAGGAAAGTAGTTTTGAAGTTGAAGAAATAAGTATAGAATGTCTTTTTGAATTTTTAAGGAAGTAGAATTGAACGATAGAACGAATAGCGTGCAATTATATTTGAATATAGATATTATTAAATAAGTTATAATTAAACGGTAAAACTCTCGGTGAACTTGAACTGAGAGTTTTATTTTTTTATATAACCTTAAGAGGTGTTGACAGAAGTAAAATAAAGTTATAAAATGATAATAACACATTGATAAGAACAAAAGGCAAATAACACACAAACTAATAATTTATTATAAGGAGGGTCATGACATGTTAGGATTCAGGTTTATAAAGTTTCAGCCAAGTGAATACGTACTTATGTATAGGAATGGCAGGGTAGTTAAAGAGGGTTCAGGGATATCATTTTATTACTATGCTCCAACTACGTCTATTGTTGTCCTTCCAGTAGGGAGTATAGATGCACCTTTCATTTTTGAAGAGGTGACCTCAGACTTCCAAACGGTTACTGTCCAAGGTCAAATTACATTCAGAATAGTTGATCAAAAGAAAATAGCTGAACTTCTTAACTATACCCTTGATATGAAAGGCAAGAGCTATGCATCAGATGATCCACAAAAGCTTCCGCAAAGGGTCATAAATATTGTCAGAGTTCTGACTAAGAAAACACTTGAGGGATTGCAGCTGAAGGATGCAATAAAATCCAGTGAGGCATTAGCTAAGGGAATATTGAATGAAATTAGACAAAATGGAGAGATAGAGCTTCTGGGGATTGAAATATTAGGTCTTTCAATACTTGCTATACTGCCCAATAAAGAAACTGCAAGAGCATTAGAAGCTGAAACCAGGGAGCAAATTCTAAGGAAAGCCGACGAAGCTGTTTATGAAAGGCGAAATTCATCTATTGAGCAAGAGCGGCGTGTTAAAGAAAATGAATATAATACTGAGATTGCAGTAGAAAACAAGAAAAGGCAGGTTAAGGAAACTCAACTTGAGGCTGAAAGAGCTGTGCAGCAGAAAAAACACCAGCTTACAGAGGAACAGATAAACTTTGAAACCACGCTTGAGGAGAAAAAGAAGGGGCTTATTGAACTTGCTGTCGAGAATTCTAATGCACAAGCCGATGCAAAAGCATATGAATTATCAGCGGTAATGAAAGCTCTAGAAGGCATAGATCCTAACGTGATACAATCTCTTGCAAGCATTGGAATGCAGCCTAATAAGCTTATTGCAATGGCTTTCCAGGAACTGGCTGAAAAGGCAGGGCAGATAGGTCAGCTTAATATAACACCTGATTTACTTCAGGAATTAATGAGGGAATGATAATTTATGAACAGACTGACTGAAAATAAGATAGTGCTTATTAAAAGAAGAACGCGACTTGAAGAATTGATTACAAGGTATAATACTATAGAGCAGGCAAAGTTTTATATTGAACATCTGGGCAGTGATTTTTCAGATTATATTGTTGAAGATGAGACTTATAGGAAGGCAATATCTGAGGCATATGCGCAACTAGAGCTGCTTGGAAGAGTTCAGATTGTTGACAGGGAATACGTGCCAAACTATATATTCGGTGATAATGATATCGTAGTGGTGGTAGGTCAGGATGGACTTGTAGCAAATATAATGAAATACCTTACAAACCAGGCTATAGTTGGTGTGAATCCCGATCCTGCCAGATGGGATGGCGTGCTGCTTCCATTTAAGGTTTGTGATCTTAAGTTGGTTGTTAATGATGTTTTCAATTCGAGAAGACAGGTAAAAGAGGTATCTATAGCAAAGGCAGCATTAAATGATGGCCAGGTTATTTACGCAGTTAACGACTTATTTATTGGACAAAGGACGCATGTGTCATCTAAATATCAACTCCAATTTGGTGAACGGTGTGAACAGCAATCATCAAGTGGAATTATAGTATCAACAGGGCTCGGTTCAACCGGTTGGCTTAAAAGTATATTAACGGGTGCTGCTAATATAGTAAATGGCATTTCAGATAAGAAGATCAATATCAAAAGAGAAAGTAGACTACAATGGGATATAGATTATTTGTATTTTTCTGTACGTGAACCCTTTCCAAGCCGGACTTCAAGTACAAATATTGTATTTGGAAAGATAGACAAAAATTGTCCGTTGAAAATATTATCTAAAATGCCCGAAAATGGAGTGATATTTAGTGATGGCATTGAAAGTGATTATATTCAGTTTAATTCCGGTATAGAGGCAACGATTTCTGTTGCTGAAAAGAAAGGTCATTTAGTAGCATAATTATGTGGTTTGGTTAGTGCATTTTAATGTTTTGAGTTACCAAGTATTTCCTAAACACTAAAATGCACTTTTGTTTTGCTTTATACAACTAGGAAAGTATTAACATTGCATTATATTAATGGTTGGTTTTATAATACAGTTTGTTCTATAATTGCAAGTTGTATGGATATTACATTCACTGTACTAGATTTTTCGCCACAGGCTGGCTTATCTTTTCATTCTTATGTTTGAGAAATTTTAAAAATTGGCTGTATTTTATTTGCCAGGAATACTGTATACAATGTGAAGGTGCAATTTCCACAACAATAAGTTGCAAAAAACCTTGAAAAAGGCACTTTTCAAACTATTGAACTTTCAGCTTGGGAAATAATTATTTGTAAATTTTATTGAATCTTATAGTGAAATTTGCTATAATTATTGAGGATATTGTTAATTTGTTAACATACGCTAGTTTAAAACGTAATACAAAAATGTATAGTGTTAGGGGGTTTTTAAACAAATGAGCGCAAACAATTGTTGCTGCTGCGGTGGAGTTGATTCAAGAGATCAGAAACTGCAGGAAATCATTTCGAAGTACAAGGATACACGTGGAGCATTAATTCCTGTATTGCATGAGGCACAGGAAGTATATGGGTATTTGCCTATTGAAGTTCAAAAGAAAATATCCGAAGGATTAAATGTTCCATTAGCTGAAGTTTATGGAGTTGTTACTTTTTACACACAATTTTCGTTAAATCCAAAGGGAAAGTACAAAATCTCAGTATGTATGGGTACTGCATGCTATGTTAAGGGATCAGGCCAAATATTGGACAAATTTAAAGAAAAACTTGGTCTCGAGGTTGGACAGTGTTCAGAAGATGGAATGTTTTCGCTGGACGCATGCAGATGTATTGGTGCATGTGGTTTGGCACCTGTAGTTATGATTAATGACGATGTATATGGCAGACTTGTACCTGATGATATAGAAGGTATTATTAAAAAGTATAAAGAATAATGAGAGATCTATCATTACATCTTATGGATATTGTGCAGAATTCTATTTCTGCGAAAGCAAGTAGGGTTTGCATTTCAATAACTGCAGACAGTGAAAAGGATCTCTTGGTTATGAAAATAGTCGACAATGGTGAAGGTATTGAAGAGAGTTTGTTAAAAGATATAACCAGTCCGTTTACTACTACAAGAAAGACAAGGAAAGTCGGCATGGGAATATCTCTACTGAAGGCTTCTTCCAATATGTCAGGCGGTGACCTTGCAATCTATTCAAAAAGATTCGAGGGTACTACATTGGAAGCAACTTTTAAGATATCTCACATTGATAGGCTGCCACTTGGCGATATAGCTGAGACAATAGTTACTTTAATAATTGCAAGCCCTCATATTGAATTTGGGCTGGATATTAGCAATAAAGCAGATTGTTTCGAGTTTGATACAGCCCAGGTAAAGGAGCAGCTTAAAGAAGTCCCGATTACGCAGTTTGAAGTATTAACTTGGATACGTGAATATATAAATGGTGGAATAAAGATTATTTTTGGAGGGGTGTTAAATGAAATCCTTAGCTGAATTGGAAGAAATCAGAAAGAAAACCCTTGATCAAATGAGTCTTAGAAAAAGCAATGATGGTATGAGGGTAATCGTTGGTATGGCAACTTGCGGTATAGCTGCTGGTGCCAGACCTGTAATGAGCGCATTCGTTGAAGAACTAAATAAAAGAAATATTACCGATGTAACTGTTACAATGACAGGTTGTATAGGTGTATGCAGACTTGAGCCTGTTGTCGAAATTATCGATAAAGATGGAAATAAAGTTACCTATGTGAAGATGACACCAGAAAAGGCAGCACGTATTGTTGCAGAACACATAGTTAACGGAAGAGTTTGTATGGATTATACAATTGGAGAGGTTGACAAATAGATCAAAAGAGATGTTTATGGTTTATTATGTATAAGGAGGGTTATAAATGCAATTATATAGATCGCATGTTCTGGTTTGCGGTGGTACGGGTTGTACCTCTTCAAATTCAGAGAAGATAATAAGTGAGTTCAATGTACAGCTTGCAAATAACAATCTTCAAAATGAAGTAAAGATAGTAAAGACAGGATGTTTCGGTCTTTGTGCTCAGGGACCAATTGTTGTTGTATACCCTGAAGGTGCTATGTATACAATGGTGAAGGTTGAAGATATTAAGGAAATTACCGAAGAGCACCTCTTAAAAGGTAGAATAGTTAAGAGATTGCTTCATAATGAAACACATGATGAGGGTGAAGCAAAATCCTTAGATGGCGTTGAGTTTTTCAAAAGGCAGATGAGAATTGCATTAAGAAACTGTGGTATTATAAACCCTGAAAATATTGACGAGTATATAGCATATGACGGATATAAGGCTCTTGCTAAAGTGTTGACAGAGTTAAAACCTACAGATGTTGTTGATACACTTAAAAAATCAGGACTTCGTGGAAGAGGGGGCGGAGGATTCCCAACCGGACTTAAATGGGAATTTGCTGCAAAACAGCCTGAAGGACAGAAATATGTATGCTGTAATGCTGACGAAGGAGATCCAGGTGCGTTCATGGACAGAAGTGTTCTTGAAGGGGACCCACACTCCGTTATTGAAGCAATGGCTATAGCAGGATATGCAATTGGATCAAACCAAGGTTATATATATGTAAGAGCTGAGTACCCTATAGCAGTAAAAAGACTTCAAATAGCTATAGAGCAAGCTAAAGAATATGGCCTTTTAGGAAAAAATATATTTGGAACAGATTTTAGCTTTGATCTTGAAATCAGACTTGGTGCAGGAGCTTTCGTTTGTGGTGAGGAAACAGCTCTTATGACTTCTATTGAAGGTCATAGAGGTGAGCCAAGACCAAGGCCTCCATTCCCTGCTGTTAAGGGTTTGTGGGAAAAGCCTACTATACTCAATAATGTTGAAACCTATGCAAATATACCAATGATTATATTAAAGGGTGCTGAATGGTTCTCTAGCATAGGAACTGAAAAGAGTAAGGGAACAAAAGTTTTTGCAGTAGGTGGAAAGATAAATAATACAGGACTTGTTGAAATTCCTATGGGTACTACCTTAAGGGAAGTATTATATGATATCGGCGGGGGAATACCTAATGGTAAGAAGTTTAAAGCTGCTCAGACAGGTGGACCTTCAGGCGGATGTATCCCTGCAAGCCATATAGATACACCTATTGATTACGATTCATTAATTCAGTTGGGATCTATGATGGGTTCCGGTGGACTTATAGTTATGGATGAAGACAACTGTATGGTTGATATCGCTAAGTTCTTCCTTGAGTTTACTGTTGATGAATCCTGTGGTAAATGTCCTCCATGCCGTATCGGAACTAAGAGGATGTTGGAAATCCTTGAAAGAATAACTGAAGGAAAGGGAGAAATTGGAGATATTGAAAAGCTTGAAATTCTTGCAAAGAATATCAAGGCTTCAGCTCTCTGCGGACTTGGGCAGACTGCTCCAAACCCTGTTCTTAGCACATTGAAATACTTCAAGGATGAATATATGGCTCATGTTATAGACAAGAAATGTCCTGCAGGAGTATGTAAGTCAATGATGAAGTATGTTATAAATGCTGAAACCTGTAAGAGCTGCGGTATCTGTGCAAAACAGTGTCCTGTTGGCGCTATCAGTGGAGAAAAGAAAGTACCTTATGTTATTGATCAAAACAAATGTGTTAAATGTGGAGTTTGTATGGAAAAATGTCCATTCAAAGCCATATCTAAAAACGTTTAAAGAAAGGAGTGCATAAGATAATGGAAATGGTTAATATTACTATAGATTCCCGTAAGCTTCAAGTTCCTAAAAACTATACCGTGTTGGAAGCTGCTAGATCTGCCAACATTGAAATACCAACTCTTTGCTTCTTGAAGGATATAAATGAGATTGGTGCTTGTCGTATGTGTGTTGTTGAAATCAAGGGTGCAAGAAGTCTTCAGGCTGCTTGTGTTTATCCTGTTTCAGAAGGACTTGAAATATATACTCAATCTCCTGCAGTTAGGGAGGCAAGAAAAGTTACACTTGAACTTATATTGTCAAATCATGACAAGAAGTGTCTAACTTGTGTAAGAAGCAAAAACTGCGAACTTCAAACATTGGCTGAAGAACTTAACATAAAGGACATCAGGTTCGAAGGTGAGTCATGTAATTTGCCACTGGACGATTTTTCTCCTTCAATAGTAAGAGATCCTAATAAATGCGTACTGTGTAGAAGATGCGTAAGCATGTGTAAAAATGTACAGCAGGTATCCGTAATTGATACAAATGAAAGAGGATTTAAGTCTATAGTGTCATCAGCATTTAACAAGTCATTGAATGAAGTGCCTTGTACAATATGCGGACAGTGTATAAATGTTTGCCCTGTTGGCGCTTTAAAGGAAAAGGATGATACTGATAAAGTTTGGAGCGCATTGGCTAATCCTGACTTGCATGTTGTAGTTCAGACTGCACCAGCTGTAAGGGTAGCTTTGGGTGAAGAATTCGGTATGCCTATAGGCTCAAGGGTAACAAGCAATATGGTTGCTGCATTGAGACGTTTAGGTTTTAGTAAGGTATTTGACACTGATACAGCTGCAGACCTTACAATTATGGAAGAGGGAACAGAAGTAATTAACAGGATAAAGAACGGTGGAAAGCTCCCTGTTATAACTTCATGCAGTCCGGGTTGGATTAAATTCTGCGAACACAATTATCCTGAGTTTTTGGAAAACTTGTCAACCTGTAAGTCACCGCATGAAATGTTTGGTGCAGTTCTGAAATCTTATTATGCACAAAAAGAAGGTATAGATCCTGCAAAGGTTTTTGTTGTATCCATCATGCCATGTACAGCTAAGAAATTTGAGGCTGCTAGACCAGAGCTTGCTGCAACAGGTTATGCCGATGTTGATGTAGTTCTTACAACAAGAGAACTTGCTAGAATGATCAAAGAAGCAGGTATTGACTTTACAAACGTTTCTGAAGAACATTTTGATGATCCTATGGGAGATGCTTCCGGTGCAGGTGTTATTTTCGGTGCAACCGGTGGTGTTATGGAAGCAGCGCTCAGAACTGTTGCTGAGGTATTAAGCGGACAGTCTATTGAGAATGTTGAATACGAACAAGTTAGAGGCGTAGAGGGTATTAAGGAAGCTTCTGTAAAGGTTGGAGATTTGACACTTAAGGCTGCTGTTGCTCATGGGCTTGGTAATGCAAGGAAGCTTCTTGATAAAATAAAAGCTGGAGAAGCAGATTATCACTTTGTTGAAATAATGGCTTGTCCAGGCGGATGTGTTAACGGCGGAGGTCAGCCTATACAGCCTTCAAATGTTAGAAGCTGGACTGATTTAAGAACTGAAAGAGCAAAAGCAATTTATGAAGAAGATAGGGAACTTCCGATTAGAAAGTCCCATGAAAATCCAAAGGTTAAGGCTCTTTACGAGGAGTATCTTGGAGAACCAGGTGGACATAAGTCACATGAACTCCTGCATACTCACTATGCGAAGAGAGATAATTATCCTGTTGAATAGGTCATATTTTTAGCATTAATAAATATATAAAAATGAGGTCAGGTTTATAAATAACCTGACCTTATTTGATGCATAATGTAGTTAGAGGAGGCTTGACTATGAAGGAAATAGATGTGGTAGGGGCTGCAATTAAAAATGGCAGCAAAGTGCTTGCTGCTCAGCGGTCGGAAATAATGAAGTCGCCATTAAAATGGGAGTTTGTAGGTGGAAAAGTAGAAAAAGATGAAACTCACCAAGCAGCTCTAAAAAGGGAATTAAGGGAGGAACTGGGCATAGATATAAGTGTAGGGGATTTTATTGCAAAGGGCTCATCAATTGTAGAAGATAAGAAAATAAACCTATATGTTTATGATGCACAAATACTTGAAGGATTACCCCAGAAAAGAGAGCACGCCCAAATTATATGGGTTGATATAGAAAGAATAATGGATCTGGATTGGGCCGAGGCGGATATACCTGCATGTGAACAGCTGTTAAGACAGCTTGGGAACTAGTGCTCTTTATTTTATATGAATATAATGCATGTTTTTCGTTAGTTTCAAATATGGTATCGGTTCTAATTTTTAGGTATTATAAATTAGTGGACAATAAAAATGAATAAAAGAGGTATGAAAATGGCAAAACAACAGTGGAAGCCTACAACTATATTGAATCCTGTTCCAGCGGTTATGGTAACCTGTTCAGACAGGGAGGATAAGCCCAATATAATTACTGTGGCGTGGGCGGGGACAATAAACTCAAAACCACCGATGGTTTCAATTTCAGTAAGAAAAGAACGTTATTCATATAACTTGATAAAAGAAAGAGGACAGTTTGCGATAAATCTTACAACAAGAAGACTTGCTTTTGCAGCTGATTTTTGCGGAGTTAAGTCAGGAAAGGATGTAGACAAGTTTGATGCCTTAAAGCTTACACCGGAAAAGGCATCAAAGATAGAAATTCCCTTAATTAAGGAGAGCCCTGTAAATATTGAATGTGTTGTGAAGGATATTATTGAGCTTGGATCCCATGATATGTTCATTGCTGAGATAGTTGCAGTAGATATTGATGAAAAGCTTTTGGATAAGGATGGTAAACTTTGTATGGAGAGAGCAGAGCTAATATGCTATTCACATGGAGAATACTGGACTTTAGATAAGTCATTAGGCTATTTTGGCTATTCGGTTACAAAAAAAAGCAACTTAAAAAGAAATATAAAAGATAAGGCTTTTAAAAGATAAAATAAAACAGGACACAAAGGCTAAGAATGTATTGTTTTTAATACATACTAGCCTTTGTGTGGGTTTTCTGCAAAGTCTATCGTAATCAATGTATACCCATATAAATACAAAAAGTAACAAAAATTAACTTAAAGAATATTATTATATTCCGTTGTTTTCTATGACATTTTTATACCAGTAACCGCTTTGTTTAATAGTCCTTTTCAAAGTGTCAAAATCCACGTGGATTAATCCGAATCTTTTTGAGTAACCAAAGCCCCATTCAAAGTTGTCCATCAATGACCATACATAATAGCCTTTTAAATTTACGCCTTCCTCAATTGCTCTATGGGATGATGCTAAATGCTCATAAATGTAATTGATTCTTCGGTCATCCCTGATGTTTCCATCACCATCGATCACATCTTTGAAAGCAGCACCGTTTTCGCTTATAATAAGATTTGGTTTTCCATAGTCTTTGTCAAGACGTTTGAGTAAATCATATAAACCTTGAGGATAAACTATCCAACCCATTTCCGTTTTTTCCAAATTATCAAGCTCACTATTTATTCCAACAAACTCAGTTTCTTCATTGTATTTAACAAATTCTGGCTCATAGGTGTTAAAAGCCAGGAAATCTATCGGCTGTTTAATTATTTTTAAATCTTCCTCTGAACATGTGAAATTGATATTTCTTCTGGAATAATGTTCTATGACATCCTTAGGGTAACTGCCCTTGAATAATGGATCAAGGTACCATCTATTCAGAATGCCGTCTGATAACCATGCAGCTTTTACGTCTTCTTCCTTTTGGGACGCTGGGTATTTATGAGATAAGTTAAGAGCAATGCCGATTTTGCCATTATAATTCATGTCTCTGTAAAGTGATATAACCTTACCATGTGATACCAATATATTGTGCGCAACATCAAGTGACATTGCGGTGTCGGTTTCGCCAGGTGCATGAGAGCCAAGCGCATGCCCAAGGAATGCCACAACAAATGGTTCATTATGAGTAAACCACATAGGAACAACATCTCCTAAATTTTTAAAAACAAAGGATGAATACTCCTGAAAATATTCTATAGTATCCCGGTTTGTCCATCCGCCTTTATCTTGAAGCTTTTGAGGCAGATCCCAATGATAAAGAGTTGCTGCAGGTGTTATTCCGTTTTCGAGAAGTAGATTGGTGAGTCTTTTGTAAAAATCCATTCCTTTAGGGTTTGGTTTTCCATTTCCGTCAGGAAATATTCTTGGCCAAGCAATAGAGTATCTATATGACTTTAGTCCCAGTTCCTTTATTAACTTTATATCGTCTTCATACCGATGATAGTGGTCGCAGGCAACGTCTCCAGTATCATTGTTTTCGATTTTGCCAGGGGTGTGGCTGAAACGATCCCAAATTGATTCTCCTTTACCATCTTTGTCATATGCGCCTTCAACTTGATAAGATGCTGTTGCAGATCCCCATATGAAATCTTTTGGAAATTCTATTTTCTTCATAATTTTCCCACCCTTAGTAAAGTTATTTTTTATCATTATTTTATTTTATTATAGCTAAAAAACGTAACTAATTCCATTCAGAATATTATTTATTATTTCAAAATCTTATGATAATATTATTGTGTAATTTTTGACTAGGTGACGTAGTAGCAGAACGGATAAAACAGTACTTTTGACTGTATTTTTGGAAAGCAACAAGTAAGAATTTGGTTATGTCAGAAAAGCATAATAGTGAGGTGAGATTTGTTGAAATTTAATCAAACTAAAATAGATATATCCATTGACCAATTTTCCCCCAAAGTCCTAAAGAGTTTTCTTTTTACGCAAGGATTAAATTTTCAAGAAGGATTCAGGCTGAAGGAGCGATATGTGTACGATTATGAGCTTGAGTTTTTTGTCTATAGTAAAGGCAGTATGATTATCGAAGATAAAGAGTATAACATCAGTAAAGGTGATGTTGTTTTTAGGAAACCAGGTCAATTTACACAGGGGATTATGCCTTATTCATGTTATCTCATATGTTTCGATCTTCTGGACAATACAAAGAAAGAGCCGGAAACATATGACTTTACTAAAGAACAGGAATTTCAAAACAATTATTGTAATCCCGTTCTTGATGGAATTCCTCCTGTATTTAAACCTTCAAATTTTCTTAAGTACCAAGAACTGTTTGATGGGGTTTTAAAAGAATTTATTAATCCGGGAGATTACTCAGGAATACTTCTAAAGTCTAGTGTGCTAAGGATTATATATGAGATATGTTCTGATATAAAAAATCCGTTTGTAAATACCGAAAACATTAATTCGGCACACTACATGGCTGTTAAAAGAGCTACGGAGTATATAGAAGTTAATTTTAAGCAAAAGATTACCCTTGAAAAGTTGGCTTTAATTGCAAATCTCAGTCCGACATATTTCCATAAAGTTTTTACTGATACCTTGGGTATAACCCCAACAGAATATGTAACAAAGGTAAGGATTGACAAGGCAAAGGAGCTACTGGTCAAGACAAACCTTCCGGTATATGAAATTGCATTTGAATGCGGATATGAAAATATTCCATACTTTAGCTATACATTTAAGAACAGGATTAATTTGGCACCTAGTGAATTTAGAAAGCGCTACAGTTATTTTATGTAGAATGAAGTATTGCTATAAAACAAAAAAGGTTGGCAAAAAGTACAAGATAGTTTCATATGCTAAATAACAGGAAGTTTTTTATTATGGAGGCTATATGAAACAAGCTAGGCGACTTGATAATGCACCACCATACCTGTTTGTTGAAATTGAAGAGAATATAAAAAAGGCTTTGGCAAATGGAGTAGATGTAATAAACTTAGGTATCGGGGATCCGGATATGCCAACCCCTGATTTTGTTGTACAGAAAATGACAGAAGCCTTAAAGAATCCAGCCTATCATTCGTATCCGGAATATGACGGAGCATTGGAGTTTAGATGCGCAGTGGCTCGATTCTACAAAAAAAGATTTGGGGTAGATTTGGATTCTGAAACTGAGGTGGTTGCTCTATTAGGATCAAAGGAAGGAATAGCACATATTTTCTTTGCCCTGGTTAATGAAGGAGATTTTACCCTTGTTCCAGATCCGCAATATCCTGTTTATGAGCTCGCTACAGCACTTACCGGTGGAGTGGCCTACCCTATGCCGCTTCTAAAAGAGAATGGATTCTTTCCTGATCTTTCAATAATCCCTAAAGAAGTTATAAAAAGGACCAAGATATTATTTGTTAATTATCCTAATAATCCGACAGGTGCAGTTGCAGATATGGAACAATTTCAAAGTATAGTTGATTTTGCTCTTAAACATGATATTGTAGTCTGCAACGACAATGCATATTCTGAATTTACATATGATGGAATAAAAGCTCCAAGCATTCTAATGGCTAAGAATGCAAAGAATATAGCTGTAGAATTTCATTCCTTTTCAAAGTCATATAATATGACAGGCTGGCGACTGGGATTTGCTGTTGGAAATAGGGATGCTATATGCAAATTGAAAAAAATGAAGAACAATATAGACTCGGGAGTTTTTACAGCTATACAGATTGCTGGTGTAGAGGCGCTGGAAAGCGGTGATAAATCTGTTGAGAATATGCAAAAAATTTATGCAAGGAGAAGAAATATTGCTATTACAGAGCTTAAAAAGCTTGGTTTTGAATTTGTTGTTCCGAAAGGAGCATTCTATTTTTGGGTTAAAGTTCCTGATGGGTTTACTTCAAAGAGCTTTACAGCTATGCTATTGGATAAGACTGGAGTGGCAGTTGCACCTGGAAACGGGTATGGTCAATATGGTGAGGGTTATATAAGAATATCGCTAACAATTAGTGATATCAGGCTAAAGGAAGCCTTTGAAAGAATTGAAAAACTTGGATTATAACATATAACATATTTTTGAAGCTGTTTACAATAATTGCAAACAAAATCTCCGGGACATTTTGCCTCGGAGATTTTAGATAATTTTGATAAATTTTGCTTAGGAATGCTGAGAATATAACTTCTTTATTTCTATATCAAACTTTTAAGTCAATTTCTTTTCCAAAGAAACCAGACATTTTCTTTTCATAGTTGTTTTTAAAGTAATCACTTTTATCGGAGGATGATTTTGAGACTGTGGTGGTAGTACCGCCTGATACATATGATCTTCCGCATTCAGGACAGATGCTGGTATCAAGTTTAACTGATTGAGATATTATCTCACGGTTTTTACCGGTGGCGTCTGCAATCGCATTACTGACATGCTCCATTTCGTGTGACTTAACTTTTGCAGCAGAGTTTTGAGGGGCTATGTGGCCCGGAGTCTTGAAAGATACACCAGGGTCATTAGAACCATCAACATACTTGCGACTTTTGCATGTCTGGCATTCAACTTTTCCTGTAGTTGATTTTGCATCAACTTTTGAATTTTCACATTGAGGAGCATTTATTGAACTGTTTGCACGATTCATGGAACCATAAGCCGAGATGTTATTTGGTGCATTATTGTAATAACCGTTATTTTGATAGTTTAGCGAGATGTTCATAGTTATCACCTCTACATTACAATTATATCACAGCTGCCAATTTTTTAAAAGGTATAAAAGTACTGTTCCAAAAGTGCTTTTTTATGATAAAATAAGATTTATTACTTTATTATTATATGGGAGGTTAACATGGAATTTTCGATAACTGGTATAAAAAGAAAAGCCAAAGCACAAATTGGGGGTAATGCCTTTAATGCTTTGTTTTTAGCGATGATATTTATCTTTGCATTTGTACTCATTCCTTTTGTTTTTAAAGGTATTGGTTGTGCTATTGCATTTTTACTTATGGGACCTATATTTCTTGGCTTTTGTATAATATTTCTTTGTATTTCCAGAGTTGATAAAACTCCAACTGAGGAGATGAAGAAAGGGAAAGTATTCGCACCACTCGGTTTGGATTTTATTCATGCATTAAAGTCTATTGAGAATGGGAATCCGTACCAGGCTAGCTTGTCGTTGGCATTTTGCGGGTTTAAACACTTCTTTAAGGCTCTTGGACTACTATTATGGAACACGTTGTTAGTTTTTCTATGGTCTTTTATCCTTGTTGTACCTGGTGTAATCAAGGCAATTAGCTTGAGTATGAGCTTCTTTATTTTAGCAGATGATCCTTCAGTTAGTTTGTCAAAAGCCATGGTGCTTAGTGAAAAAATGACACAAGGGCACAAAAAGGAGTTATTTTTATTTGGATTAAGCTTCATACTATGGATACTGTTTACAATAGTTTCTTTAGGGCTGGCTAGCTTTGTTACATTGCCTTATATTATGACTTCATATGCCATAGTTTATGATAACTTAAAAAAAGAAAGTATAAGTAAGGGAATTATAGCAGAAGATGATATTGTATCTCTAAAGGCTTGGGAATATTAATTTTTATGAAGCAAACTGATGTTGCCTCTTAAGCAGCATCCTGAACGTATTACACCTGTTGGTGTCATATAACAAGTAGGATATGCCGGTTTATAGCCGTTATATGCGGATATAGGTGGTACCGCAGAGAATGCTTTCGTTCCTTTTTGGGAACGAAGGCTTTTATTTTGACTCTTTTGGGCGTTGCATTTCATCCCATCAAACGAGCATTTCGTCAGAAAGTGTTGTGTTTTATCCCAGTATTAGGTAAAATAATTAAAACAATTAAAACAATATGAAAAATTTAAGAGACACATTTTAGATGACTTATTATTAAAGAACGTGGGGTAATTGAATGGGAAATACATCAGTTGAAATCAGGGTGTTGAACGAAAGTGAGAAAAGAGTTAGAGACCTTGTAAGGAAATTGGATAACGTGCATGCACAACTACAAAATATAAGAAATGTTTTAGATTTGGATATAAGAAATACTCAAAGAATAGACAATTGTATGTGTAGTCTCATAAAAGAACTGGAAAACAACTGCAATAACCTTAACAAATTTGCATCTTTTATTAAAGGTGCGTCAAAAGATTATGAGGATTCAGAAAAAAGCGTTAAGGGTCTTCTAAATAATATTGAGAATAAGACTAAAACTATACGCAGGGAAATATCAGATTTTTGGGATGCAGGCAAATCTAAATTAGATGAGCAAACAGTTAAAATGGATGGGGTAAAAGAGTTTGCCCAGAAAGTGATTGACTGGGGAGGAAATTTTGACATTCTGAATAAAGTTGATGAGACAGTCGACTATCTTACAAATTTGGTAGACACGAATATGGAGGATATGTTCGAATATTTAAATAAAAAAGCAGATGAATGCTTTAATGAGTTTGAAGATTTCACAGGGATTAGCGAGAAAAATATGGTCTACAACTTTATAAAGGACAAGATGAAGGAGAATATAGGTATCCTTGAAGGAGGAGTTGACGAGGTAGTTGACATGGTTGTAGGAATAGTAGCATTAGCAGTGAAATTCGATCCAAAGTTTTTAAGCTTAAGAATAAGTAACGGAATTCAAGATATAATTATTAATCCTGACAAATATATTAATAAGGCTAAGGAACTAAAAAATACAATAGAATATTTGGTGAAACACAGGGGTGAAGTTGTTCAATTGATTCTTGAAGAGGCAGAGAATTATGGTAAGGAGTTAGGAGATGATCCTTATAAGAGGGGACAAGTAATTGGACATATTGCTGTTTTTATAGCGTCACTATTTATTGGTGGAGGAGAAGCAAAAGTAGCATCTAAAGCAGAGGATACAATAACTGTGGGTAGTAAAATCGAAAGACTTTTATCTAAGGCAGAACTGAAAAGGCTTACAGTTGGCAAGTCACCGGAGGAAATTGCCGAGATTATGGAATGTATCGGTAAATATGGTGATGATGTTTTGAAAGTGATTAAAAAGGGAATTGATCCTGAACTTATAAAAAAACTTGATGATATCGGTATAAAGCCAGGAGACTATGAAAAGTTAGGCATTATAAGCAGAGAAAGTGCAGAGGCTTTATTAAAAAAAGAGAAAGAAATTCTAGAGTCTTTAAATAGTATTTCAAAAAACTTGAAAAGACGAATTGAAGCTGAGGCCGATTTTGTGCTAAGATATTCAGATAGTGAATTAGAAGATATAGTTAGGAAGGGTAAGAATTTAGGACTTGACGATAAAACAATAGAAGATTTTTTGTTTACAGGATCAAGACAGAAAAAAAGTATTGATTCAGTTGAATTAATGACACAGATGGAAAACTATGTTACTCTTATTTCTAAAAGAGGCTTCCCTTATAAGTTTGGATCACATGAGGAGTTTGTAGAGTTTAGTAAAAGTTTAAAAAAATTACTTGAAAAATATAATATACCTGGAGATGACATATATATCCAAGGTTCAAGTTTGAGAACTGCAGCTTCAAAAGATGTTGATTTGGCAATATTTGTGGATGAGAAGAAATTTAATCAATTATATGATGAGATGGTAGAGGGTATAAAATTAAGGACTAAACCGGGTTCAAAAGTTCGAGCTAATCTTTTGAAAAGTCTTGAGAAAGGAAAGGCAGATGGTAGGATAAACTCGTATTATTTTAATAAGGTAAATGGGAAAAACGGGCCTTCTTTTGGACAGGAATTATTTGAACTTGTCGACTTTACAGATATGGGGCGGAATTGGGAAAAGGGTACAGGACCCTTTGATATTTCGTTAATAGTTAAGGGAAAAGGGTTTGATGTTGGGCCGTTTATGAAATGTCCCGATTAAAAACTTACCTCAATAAAGGATGCAAATGGTTGGTCGAAAATGCGCCTAGGGTTTTAATTTAGTTCAAGAAACCCTTTGTGGAAGGAGAATACAAAATGGGGAATTATTCTAAAATACAATATGAACTTTTTGGAGAGAAAATCAGCAAAGAGGAGGCTGATAATAACGAGTACTACGAAATAGCATATTATAATGAAGCCGAGAAAAGAGTAAAAGTAGAATTGTTTGAAAATAAACAGCTTAGTCAACTTGTTTATCCGGACAAAGAACCTCCTTTTGAAGAAATAATCAGGGAGCATTTAGAATGCTACCCGAATATGAAAATGGAAATAGAGACACCAAAGGTATTTTTAGATGATGGAGGATATAAGTATACTTCATATATATACCTGCTACACAAAAATTTTGAGTTAGTAAAGGAGTGTTATTTCGATAAGGATGATAATTTGCTAAGAGAAGTCGAGCTGGATGAAAATAATAAACCTATTGTGATAAGTACTTATGTATATGATGAAAGTGGTGAACTTATAGAGGTAATAGAAGAAAGTCCTCAAGGAAATACAGTTGGGGGCTTGGATTTTGGAAATCCTCAGAAATTTTAAATTGGGGGCTTGAGACAATGCGAAGACAGGTCATTATTGGAGATATACATGGCTGTTATGATGAAGTGCAGTCTTTACTCGATAAAGTCGGATTGAATAAGGATGATGAAATAATTACAGTTGGAGATTTCTTGGACAGAGGGCCTAAATCTCTAGAAGTTGTAGAATTTTTAAGGAACAATGCAAATTTTTATTCAATTGTAGGAAATCATGAGAGAAAACATTTAAACAAAATTTATAATTACGCTCAGGAAATTACTAAACTAAAGCTTGGTCAGTATTATGAGGGAACAATTAATTGGATTAAAAACTTACCATACTACTATGAAAATAATGACGTGATAGTAGTTCATGCAGCATTAATTCCAGGTGTAAAGATGGAAAAGCAGCCACAAGAAGTATTATGTGGCTCTACTTCCGGCGAAAGGTATTTAGAACAAATACTGAAGGGGAAATACTGGTATGAAGTATATGAGGGAGATAAACCTGTAGTGTTTGGGCATCATTGTGTTGATAACCCGCTAATTTATAATGATCTTGTTTACGGCATTGATACTGGCGCATGTCATGGAGGATTTTTAACTGCAATTACTGTACCTGATTTTAAAGTATATTCGGTAAAGGCAAAAGAGGATTATTGGGAAGCTGAGAAGAAGAAATGGCAGAAATCGGTTGTGGTTAATCGACCTTGGAAAAGTATGAAATGGGAGCAGATTGAAAATGAGATTGAGCGATTTAAGAAATGTGAGGAAGAAGATATAAAAAAATATGCCAATGTATTGGAATTGTGGGTGAAGGAGCTAAAAAATTCTATTCCTAAAATAGTTAAAGCTATAGAGCAAATTACTAAACAAATATTAATGGATTATGGAGAAACTGGTTTTGGCGAGGTTTCCAAAAAGCATATTCTATCCTCATTTCTTTTTACATGTTATCATGGAAGACTAAATCTTGATGTTGTATCAAAGAAGTGTATATCACCTGAAAAGACACTGGAAATGGCTAAAATCCTAGATATACTGGTAGCAGAAAATCCCGAAGATTTGTCTTAAATTCTTCCACTATAAAAATATAAAAAAACACTTATTGCAGTTGAAGGGAATTTGTGTTACAATATTCCGTAATATTCATTAATTGAATGCGATGATAGAGATGAGTAAACGGTTGAAGCTGATATAAGAGAGAAGATATCATCGGCTGAGAGTATCTTTATAAAGCAAACTGTTGAAGTTCCCTCTTAAGCAGCATCCTGAACGTATTGTACCTGTTGGTGTTATATAACAAGTAGGAGATGCCGGTTTGCAGCCGTTATATGCAATGAGAGCTTATATGCTATTGGCGTATAAGAACATGGGTGGTACCGCGGAGAATGCTTTCGTCCCTTTTTGGGAATGAAGGCTTTTTATTTTGCCTCTTTTGGGCGAGACTAAATAGGCAAAATACTAAAAAGCAAAAGAGCCTTGATTGGATTGATAAAATTATAAATACGGATTAAAGGAGGAGTCTAAAGCATGAAAGAGCAGTTGAATAATATTAGAGTTCAGGCTGAAAATGAACTGGCTGCTGCCGAAACAATACAGGATATGGAGAATATCAGAGTAAAGTTCTTAGGAAAGAAGGGTGAACTCACTTCTGTGTTAAGAGGTATGGGAGCACTTTCAGCAGAAGAAAGACCTGTAATTGGGCAGATTGCCAACGAAGTAAGGGAAGCTCTCGAAAGCAAAATAGAGGACATTAAGAAGAAGCTTTTAGCAAATGAAAGAAATGCAAAGCTTGCACAGGAAGTTATTGATGTAACTATTCCTGGAAAAAGGAAAGTTTTAGGAAAGAAGCATCCGCTTACAATGGTAATGGATGAAATTAAAGATGTTTTTATTGGTATGGGCTATGAGATAGCGGAGGGTCCTGAAGTTGAAAAGGATTACTACAACTTTGAGGCTTTAAATTTGCCAAAGAATCACCCTGCAAGAGATACGCAGGACACATTCTATATTAATGAAAATATACTTTTAAGGACGCAGACTTCACCTGTACAGATAAGGGTTATGGAGAGCAAAAAGCCACCTATAAAGATTATCTGTCCTGGACGTGTTTACCGTTCTGATGCTGTTGACGCAACGCATTCACCGATATTCCATCAGGTAGAAGGTCTTGTTGTTGATAAGGGCGTGACAATGGGAGACCTTATCGGGACTTTAAAGATTTTCGCAAAGAGTCTGTTTGGTGAGAAGACTGATATTAGGCTTAGACCACATCACTTCCCATTTACCGAACCAAGTGCCGAGGTTGATGTTTCCTGCTGGACTTGTGGAGGAAAAGGCTGCAGAGTTTGTAAGAATGAGGGTTGGATTGAGATCCTCGGAGCGGGAATGGTTCATCCAAAAGTACTTGAAATATGTGGTATAGACCCTGAAATATACAGTGGATTTGCTTTTGGACTTGGAGCTGAGAGAACTGCAATGGGAAGATTTAATATTGACGATATGAGATTATTGTATGAAAACGATATAAGGTTTTTGAAACAGTTCTAAGCTTGATAATTAAAATTGCGAAAGGAGTAAAAAGGTTATGAAGGCACCGCTTAAATGGTTAAAAGACTACGTTGACATAAATGTGACCCCTAAGGAATTTGCTGATGCAATGACTCTGTCGGGATCAAAGGTTGAAGGAATAGAGGTACAGGGAGAAGAAATCAGTAAGATAGTTGTAGGAAAAATTATAGAAATTGAAAAGCACCCCGATGCAGATAAACTACAAGTTACAAAGGTTGATATAGGAAGTGAAGTAATTCAGGTTGTTACAGGGGCCCAGAATATAAAGCTCAATGACTATATTCCGGTAGCGCTCGTTGGGGCAACTCTTCCGGGTGACAAGAAAATATCAAAGGGGAAGCTTAGAGGAATTGAGTCAAACGGTATGATGTGCTCAATTGAAGAACTGAACCTCTCGAGAGAAGACTATCCTGATGCACCTGAGCATGGTATCTATATACTTGAGCCTGGACTTGAGCTTGGCAGTGATGTAAAAGAGGTAATGGGAATTAATGAAACTACCATAGATTTCGAAATTACTTCAAACAGACCGGATTGTCTAAGTATAATAGGCCTTGCAAGAGAAGCAGCTGTTACTTTAAAGAAGGAATTTAAAAAGCCTCAGGTTAAAGTGTTGGAAAAGGGCGACGAAGCGAAAAATTATGTTTCCGTTGAAATTAAAGACCCTGATTTGTGTCCAAGATATGCAGCTAGAGTTGTTAAGGATGTTAAGATAGGACCTTCACCTAAGTGGATGAAGGAAAGACTTAGAGCTGCAGGAGTAAGACCTATTAACAATATTGTTGATATAACCAACTATGTAATGTTAGAGTATGGACAGCCAATGCATGCTTTTGACTTAAAGGATGTTCAGGGAAACAAGATAATTGTAAGAAGAGCATTTGATGGAGAAACTCTTAAGACTCTTGATGATCAGGACAGAAATTTAGATTCATCCATGCTTGTTATTGCCGATGAAAGCAGAGCTATAGCTGTAGCAGGAGTTATGGGTGGAGCGAATTCCGAAATTTCAGATAATGCAAAGGCTATCCTGTTTGAATCTGCAAACTTCGAAGGAACCGCTGTAAGACTTGCTGCAAAGAAACTAGGACTGAGAACAGAAGCTTCAGGCCGTTTTGAAAAAGGTCTCGATGTGGAAAATGTTATACCGGCTGTTGACAGAGCAGTACAGTTAGTTGAAGAGCTAGGAGCAGGTACTGTTTGCAAGGGTATTGTAGACTGCTATGTGAAAAAGACTGAGCAGGTGACAATAACATTAAGACCTGACAAGATCAACGCTTTCCTTGGTACAAACATTTCAAAAGAAGAAATGGTAAGTATTTTGAAAGCTTTAGAATTTGAAGTAGATGGAAGCGGCATAGTAAAAGTACCAAGCTTCAGACCGGATGTTGAGAGAGAAGCGGATATAGCTGAAGAGATTGCAAGATTTTATGGATACAACAATATAGAGGCAACATTGCTATCGGGCAAGGCTGCAACTCTTGGTAAAAAGACATATAAGCAGAGTATAGAGGATTTGATTAAGGATACAATGATTTCTTGTGGTTTATATGAAGCCTTCACCTATTCATTCACCAGCCCTAAGGACTTCGATATGATAAATCTGCCTGAGGATAGTGCTCTTAGAAATGCTGTAGTAATATCAAATCCTTTAGGTGAGGACTTCAGCATTATGAGGACAACAACTATTCCTGATATGCTGACAGTAATTAGTACAAATTATAACAGAAGAATAGAAGAAGCAAGACTCTTTGAAATGTCATTCGTCTATTTGCCTGAAAGCTTACCAATAAAAGAACTTCCAAAGGAGAAACCTATACTTACTCTTGGAATGTATGGAGAAACCGATTTTTATGATTTAAAGGGAACTGTGGAAGAACTCCTTTCAAGGCTTGGAATAAAGGAATACGAATTTGCACCGGTTAAGGATAATTCTTCCTTCCACCCGGGAAGAACTGCAAGTTTAATGATTAAAGGCGAATATGCTGGAATAATTGGTGAGGTTCACCCTCAGGTATCAGAAAAGTTCGAGTGTCCTGAAAGGACGTATCTAGGAGTAATTGAGGTGGAGAGCCTTGTTAAAAATTCTGCATTGGAATCTCAATATAAGCCGCTCCCAAAATTCCCGGCGGTTTCAAGAGATATTGCAATGCTTGTTAAAGACGAGATAATGGTAAAACAGATAGAAGATATTATAAAACAAAGGTCAGGCAAGATACTTGAAGATATCAAATTATTTGATGTATACAAGGGTAAACAGGTGCCGGAAGGTATGAAGAGTGTAGCCTATTCCATAACCTTCAGAGCCTCAGATAGGACGCTTACGGACGAAGAAGTGGGTAAGACTATGACAAAGATCCTTGAGGGATTAAGAACTAACCTTGAGGCACAGCTTAGAGAGTAATTAAGGTGGCGAGTGGAAATAAAAAATGCCGGTATCTATGATCAGATACCGGTATTTTTTTATTCTACCTCTTTCGAACGAAGTGAAAGAGGCAAAATCGACGGGGCTAAATGCCCCCGAGATTTTGTTAGAAGGGGCTCTGTGTTGAAGTGTATTAGCTTTTTTCTTACTAAACCATTTGGTTTTCTGCCATCTGTATCATTTTTTTTACCATCTGTCCACCTATTGGTCCACCTTCTGAACCGTTGACTTTTGCGGAAACATCACCCTTGTAGTGATCATTGTTTTCCTTTACAAACTGTAGATGCCCTATTTCCTGTGCGCATTCCATCTTAAATTTTGTCAAAGCGTCCCTGCTTTCAGGAACTAAAGGAGTCTTTGGTCTAGACATATTATTCACCAACCTTAATTTTAATTTGGTTTACAATAATATTTTTTACGTATATTTAAAAATCTTGCATAGTAATTTTAGGATTTGTTATTAAATCTTTATGTTTTTCTCTGAAATTCGAATAATTGTAAGAGGTGTTATGTTATGAAACAAATTTACAATTAGTACTCCTGAGAAGGTACTACATAACACAGATATATTTACACATAATAAGGATAGTTGAAAGGATTTCAAGATATGGAGGCGGAAAATGCAAAAAGAAAATGAAGTATATAAATTTTATGAAAATTTAGATCGTTCAATATTTTTAGACAATGAATATAAAGAATATGCCGATTATGACAGTCCACTTCCAATTGGCTATGAGCAGACGATTTCTCAGCCGAGTCTTGTTTGTGAAATGACTTTAATATTAGGAATTGATAATAATAAAAAAGTTTTAGAAATAGGTACCGGTTCGGGATATCAAACAGCTTTTTTAGCCAATTTTGCAAAGGAAGTATATACAGTAGAAAAAATTGGGGAGTTATCTGAAAAAGCCCAAAAAAGGCTTAAGAATTTAGGCTACAATAACGTCAAATTCAATATAGGTGATGGAAGTAAAGGCTGGAATGAATATGCGCCATTTGATCGGATAATTGTTACTGCAGGTGCCGGAGCAATGCCACAGGAGTTGATCATGCAGCTTGACTCAAATGGAAGACTGTTGGTGCCTGTGGGGAAAAGAGGGTCGCAAAAGTTAATGCTTGTTGAAAAAGACATGCACGGAAACATTAAGGAGACTTCTCTTGGAAAAGTGACCTTTGTAGAACTTAAAGGGGATTATGGATGGAAAAATTAGAATACTCTATTGCTTTGAAACAAATCATTTGTTAATATATAGTCAATGTGTGACAAGTATTCATGGACATAGAAATGTCTCAAAATCAATTATATATTGGAGGTTTTATAAATGGAAAGAATTAAGTTTGACTATTCAAAAGCCAGTGAGTTTGTACAGGAAAGTGAAGTATGCTGTCTTGACAGCTTTATAAAATCAGCTCACGATATGCTCCACAATAAGACTGGAGCAGGTAATGATTTTGTAGGTTGGGTTGACCATCCACTAAATTATGACAAGGAAGAGTTTGCTAGAATAAAAAAAGCTGCAGAAAAAATAAAATCAGACTCTGACGCTTTGATCGTAATAGGTATTGGCGGATCATATCTTGGAGCTAAAGCTGCAATCGATATGCTTTCACATTCATTCCACAACGTAATGCCAAAATCAAAAAGAAAAACTCCAGAAATCTATTTTGTAGGAAATAATATTAGCTCTACATATATTGCTGATCTATTGGAAGTAATAGAAGGCAAAGAGATATCAGTAAATATTATTTCAAAATCCGGTACTACTACAGAGCCAGCCATTGGATTCAGGATTTTTAAGGAGTACATGGAGAACAAGTACGGAAAAGAAGGAGCAACAAAGAGAATTTATGCAACAACGGATAAAGCTAAGGGAGCATTGAAAAAGCTCGCAACAGAAGAAGGCTATGAGACTTTTGTTGTACCGGATGATATCGGAGGAAGATTCTCAGTATTGACAGCTGTTGGATTACTTCCAATAGCAGTATCAGGTGCAGATATTGACAGCATGATGAAAGGTGCATATGATGCTTATCAGCTTTATAACAACACAAACCTTGCTGAAAATGATTGCTACAAATATGCAGCAGTAAGAAATGCTTTATATAGAAAAGGTAAGTCAATTGAAATTATGGTAAACTACGAACCATCACTTCATTTCTTTACAGAATGGTGGAAGCAGCTGTATGGTGAAAGTGAAGGAAAAGACCAAAAAGGTATATTCCCTGCAGGTGTAGATTTCACAACTGATTTACATTCCATGGGCCAATATATTCAGGACGGACTCAGAAACCTTTTCGAGACTGTAGTTAAGGTTGAGAAACCAAGAAAGAATATTACAATCAAACAGGATAAGGATAATCTCGATGGTTTGAACTTCATTGCAGGAAAGGATATTGATTTTGTTAATAAGAAGGCTATGGAAGGAACTTTACTTGCTCACAATGATGGAGGAGTTCCAAACCTTATGATTACTATACCAGAGCTCAATGAATATTACTTTGGAAACATGGTATATTTCTTCGAGAAGGCATGTGGAATAAGCGGATACTTGCTAGGCGTAAATCCATTTGATCAACCTGGAGTTGAGGCATATAAGAAAAATATGTTTGCACTGTTAGGTAAGCCTGGATTTGAAGATGCTAAGAAGAAACTCGAAGAACGTCTTTCGAAGTAAAAATAGAACTTAGGCTATTCCTTAATAAAATGGGGCATACTTTTGAGGTTTGCCCCGTTTTTGTTGCCTTATGGAAAGTACAAGACTGTAATTTCGGGCCGTGATAAAAATCGTAGAGGAAATAAAACATTTCCAAGACCGCTGTTTATATATATGATCATATTGTTTAGCTTGTTAAGGCCCTTTTTTATACCCATTTTGCATATTTTCTCGCCCCTTAACAACTTGAACTCAAGGTCAAATGGCATCCAGATCTGCCCGCCATGAAAATGGCCGCATAATAGAAAGTCAACTCTACCAACAGGAAGTTGTAGAGCTATGTCAGGATTATGAGAAAAGGCTATATTTGCTGTTACATTGCTCTTACAATGCTCAAGGGCTCTTTTTATGTCATGGCGTTTAGATCGTAAGTCTTCTATACCAATTATATTATAAGCGCTTGATCCTTTCTCGAAATACAAAGAATCATTAAGAAGTACATTAATACCTCTTTTCTCTATTTCAGATATAAACATCAAAAGCCCGGCTTCATTTTTATAGAAAGCTTTATAATCATGATTTCCAAAGCATAGAAACACTTTATGATTACCTTTTATCTTTTCGAGAAAACTAAGAAAAGTAGGTATTTGTTTGACGTTGTCGATATAATCTCCTGTTAAAATAATAAAATCAGGCTTTTCTTCATCTACGGCATTAAGGATTTTTTCTATGCTAACTTTCAGAAATTTTATATGAATATCGGAAAGCTGAATGACCTTAAGATGTTTGGCACTTTTGGTTAAATATACTTTTTTAACTTTTAACATGGTTGTTTCAATACGCATATATATAAGAACAATAAAAATAATTGCTAAAATTATATACAAAAAACTCATCATATTTCTCCAGACATTATTTATAGATTCTACTATACATACTAATATACCAGCTAGTGCTTTTTAAAACAACAGATTTCTGGTTTTAATATCCTGTAGATTTGCCTGTGGTCAGAGTTATATAATTTTATTTGGGGGTGTGTATTATGTTTTTTGAAAAAGATTATGATTTGCTTCCTAGAACTTATTCTGTTAAAAGCTACAGGAGAAAAGAGTCAAAACTACTCAAAAGGTTGGCAAGTTTGAGTATGTTTCTATTGATTTTGTCCATAGCTGTTTTTGTGTTTATTCTATTTGTAGTAAAGTAATTAAATCGAAATATATTCATATCTCTATTCAGACTGTCTCTAAATTTGTATCGCAGCGGTAAGTGAAAGCAAAGTAATAATAGCATAATAATAGCCGCTGCGATAACTACAAATCATATACTTTTCTATAAATCTTTTAATATTGGATTTAAAATTTTTAATAATATACTAAAGTTAAGAAGGATTTTTGGAATAAATATAGAAATAATAATATGTAGTTTCTTTGATTTTTTATATCTCAGTTCAGGTAATATATTTATTCAAATAATTGTTTCCAATTTAGACTCAAATTAAAAGAAACCTAAATGTACCAGGAGGTGCTGTATGAAAAGTCGGTTAAAAAGATTTTTAAGTCCTTTGGGTATTGCTTACATCATTGTTGTTTGTATAACATTATTTGCTGCAATATTTATCTATGTAATGTCGGGTGGAAATATTAAATCGAGTATTTCTATGACAATCATTTGCTGTACAATTGCGGTTGTAATAAATGTAGCAACAAATATGACTTTTAAAAGAGTAATTAAAAATGTGAATACAGATATTGAAAAGGCAAGTCAGGGTGATTTTGTACATATGATTGCTACAGAAAATACAGGTATTATTAAGACGATATCTGTTGCTGTTAATTCTATAATAACTGAAATGCGTGCACTTGTTGAAAAGTTTTTTTCTATGTCCTCGCTTATTATGGAATCTACAGGTAAAGTGAGTACAGCTTCAGAAATGGCATCAAAGGCCATGAGCGAAATAGCTGTAACGGTGGACGAAATAGCTAAAGGAGCATCTTCGCAAGCGAGCGAAGCTCAGCAGGGTGTTTTTTTAGTGGATAAATTATCAGAGCAGATTAGTTTAGTATATCAAAGCTACAGCAGTGTTACTGAAGATACGAGGAAGATAAATGAGTTAAATAGCATTGGCCTTCAATCGGTTAAAGTGTTAAGGGATAAATCGAAAGAAAACTATGATACTACTGAAAAGATATTTTCAGTAGTCGAAAAGTTGACAAATAGTGCAAAAGATATTGGAAGCTTTGTTGAATCTATTGAGAATATAGCCGAGCAGACAAATCTCCTTGCTTTGAACGCGGCAATAGAAGCAGCTAGAGCTGGTGAGGCTGGAAGAGGATTTGCTGTTGTTGCTGATGAAGTCAGAAAACTTGCAGACCAAAGCAGACAATCAACCGAAGAGATTAATACATTAATGAATAGTATACAGGAAGAGTCTATGTTGGCAATTGAATCTATGGGAATTATGAAGAAAGTATCAGCTGATCAGAATACAGCTGTAAATAAAACAGACAGCGCATTTAGCGACATTGCTAATGCAATAGATTCAATAGTTCTTAAAATCAACGATGTTAATCAGGCAGTTGCAAAAATGCAAAATGATAAAACTGAGGTAATATCAGCGATTGAAAACATCTCTGCCGTATCTGAACAAACAGCAGCATTTAGTGAAGAGGTGGCAGCTACTTCAGAGCAGCAATTAAAATATATAGAAGATATGAGGGATGCTTCCGGAAGACTTGATAATTTGGTTAATGAACTTGCTGATAAATTAAGTAAGTATAAGATAGGTTAGATAAATTACTGATAAAAATACTAAATTTGACTGTTGACAAAAGGACTTTTCACAAGTATAATAGGTTTTGTCGTCAAATTGATATGCTTGCGGATGTGGCGGAATTGGCAGACGCGCTAGACTTAGGATCTAGTGTCGACGACGTGGGGGTTCAAGTCCCTTCATCCGCACCAAAGGGTTTGAGGGATTTTTAAATCTTTCAAACCTTTTAATTTTCCTCATTTTCTAACGTCTAAAAAATCTTCTGGCGGATTCATTCCATTAAGCGTTTTAGCCATGTTTACTTTTGTTCTTTATTGATATGGGATGATTAAGAATAGAAAAAGCGATCATTTCATTGCATTGTGGTCGCTTTTTGTGTCTCTTAAGGTTTATACAAGGTATGGTTGCAACTCTTGCTCTGCAAATGAATCTAACTGGTGATCCACGTTCGTACGGTGATACGGGCTTTAAAGCCCAACCAACTCAATCGAGGTATATATGAAAGCTTGAAGACGGGACACTTTATGCGACGGGATCATAAGTCCCAACAATCCATACGTCCTTTACCTCAGGTCTTTAATAACAATAGTATATAACATATAAAATTACATACCCAGATTGAACTGGTTATATTACGAGTATACGAACAACAGATTGACACAAGGGCTCATAGACATAATGTATAATAAGAATTAAAAACCGATTTGAGCTTATAGTATATTATCACAGATAAAAAAGCATGAATGAAAATAGTGGTATTTTAATAAACGATTTTTACCAAAACAAAAAAGCTATAGAATCACACCTTCCTTTGACTCTATAGCTTCATCTAAATTTATTTGACAAATGGATGATTTTTTACGGAGTATAACGAATAGTTATCTTCTTTTCGGTATCATTCCACTCAATAGTTGCTCCAAGATTTTCGGTAACAAATCTTAGAGGCAGCATAGTTCTTTCTTTTATAATCGCAGGAGCAACGTCAAGGGCTTTTTTCTCAGTCCCAACAATGCTTTCCGTTTTATCAATCCATAATTTTATTGTTTTACCCTTTAAAATAATGTCAACTCTTCTTTCATTTCCATCCCATGCAATATTTCCGCCCATCGCTTCGATAATTGACCTGATAGGAACCAACGTTCTGTTATTTACGATTACAGGTGACGTATTTCTTCCAGGGTCAACTTCTTTTTCTACATTATTTACAGTCATTTTGGATTTGTTGATTTGAAGCTCAATTACGCCTGATGCACTTTTCATAACATCTTCGTACATTGTTTTAACATCAGTGGCATTAAGTGCATAGTTGTACAATTTGAGATCATCTATCATACCGTAAAATTCTCTATTTGTAGAACCATCATAATTTCCAATAAATAATGAACCCTCAGTTTTTTTCAATATTTTATCTTCATCACTTACAGCTTTTGATTTTATAAATTTATCATCCTGATAAATTGAAACATTGCCATTATCAAAAGTTAATGTAAGCATACACCACTTTTCTCCTATAAGCGGCATTTCTTTTCCGGAAGAAACACGGGTAGTATTATAATCGTTACCATCAAACTCTCCCATTCCCTGTTTACTATGATAAAGGGCAACATAATATGGGGAATATTTATTTCCCTTTTTTAAAATAAGAGTTCTTATTCCGCTCCAATTGTCTTTATCTACATTCGGACTCATTTTTACCCACATTGAAGCTGTAAAAGATGAGCTGAAATCAAGCAAATCATTATCCTTAACTTCTATGTATCCATTTCCGAATTGTGCACTTTTTCCTAAAATACCTTCTGAAAAAGGAACATCACCTTTAATTTCTCCATCAAGAGAATTGCCGGAAGAATCCTTAAAATCGTCATCAAATTTGTAATGTGCGATTAACTTGTTACTGTCTGCTGAAAAACATTGAAAACTAAATGCAGAAATTGTGATTAAAAAAACAAGTACAAAACTAAGTACATTTCTTGATTTCATACTTATACCTCCTAAGAAAAAATATATTATTTTAAAATTTATTATACATATTAAAATAATATTATAATATCAAATATTTGCTCTACTTTAATAAATTATTGCCTTGAATTATAAAATACTCCCTAGATATTGGGATAGCTTTAGCTGCTAGAGTGATATGGATTTAATAAATGCTGATGGGGTAATACCTGTCTTTCTTTTAAAAACTGAAGTAAAGTGACTATGATTTGAAAAACCCAGCATATAGCTAACTTCAGTAATGGAATATTTCTTTGATTTGAAAAGATCAACAGCCTTATTGATTTTTAGATCCATATAGTATTCATAAGGGGTTTTGCCGGTAGAATCTTTAAATAAGCGTGAAAAGTAATAAGGACTTAAGTTTGAAACTTTGCACAAAGTTTCAAGAGAAAAATCTGTAGCAGTATTTTCCCACAAAAAATCTATAGCCCTATTAATATCAATTCTTGATGAATAATGCCTTTTTTGATTCTGATTGGGTAAATTGTTTTTTAATTCCCTTAAAACATTAATTGATATCTGAATTGCAATGCTATCAAGCACAAACTGATAGCCAGACTGTCTGGTTTTGCATTCATCTATAAAAAGATTGATATAGTGTATCAGAATACTACTGAGGTAATTATTCACGTTATCAAAGGATACCTTGCTTCTGTTAAAGGCATCTTTTGATAATTCCTGGAGTTTTTTCTTTTCTATAAACATCGCCAAGTAATCAATTTCTTCTAGATTGTGTTGTTGGGATACCTCTAACACTTGATCGGGGTTTGTAGAAAAGATATGAGCTTTATATAAAATTTTTTCTTTTTGATCAACAGATATAGGTGGAACATCTTTTTTGGGCAAAACAAAATGAAAACAATCAAATGAAGTTTCTCCGTAAGCAAAGCATTCGGGCTTAAATAACGCTAAGTCTGCAGAACAATACGAGTCGTGTTTAATATGGGAGTCATCTTTTATTTTGTTAACAACTCTATTCTCAAACATATATTTACACCTCAATAAGTAAATGTTTACATTTTGATATGTATATATTATAGCATATAAAATAACAAGTGCTTTATATAATATATATTGGGATACTATCTCCACTACTTGCAAATATGTGACAAAGGCAACGGGACATATGAAGGAATATGCAATCAGGATATGGGACTGCCTAAAAGAAGCAGATTTAGAAGAAATGGGGCTTGTTTTCAACGAACTGCACATGTCAACAGAAAGTGAATCAAAGAGAATTGAAATAAAAGAAAGCTGGGATTATTTCAAAAATAATTGGGATGGTATCAGGGTACAGGAAGAAGAATATGACGCATCGTTGGATGCAGTGCAGAAGGACATAACAGTCATATACTTACAGCTAGAATGAGTAGCCGACCGATGGGATGGAGTAAGGATGGGGCCGACAAAATGGCCAGGTTAAGAGCAGTTAAGGCAAACAATGGCAAAGTAATTGATTTTGTTAGAGCACAGAAAAAAGAGGAAAAGCTCTATTTAGTAACGAAAAAGATTATGAAGGAAACATCACAGGGCTTAAAATCAAGGATTAATGAAAAAGTTTGTAATCTTGAGGTCTTTAAAATAGGAAAATTAACAGGGCTTTATAAGGCTCTAAAGGCCATTTAGAAGAAAGACAGCTAAGGTGTGGTCTCTGAACAATTTTCCTACAGTAAATTGACACGATCCTTAGATATGAGCGGGGCTATCGAGAGTATGTTTTTGTGGTATAATATTAGTAGATCTATTTTAGAGAAGGTGATTTATATGAAGTGGAGTGAAGTAAGAAGTATATATCCCAATCAATTTGTAAAGTTTGAAGTGTTGGAATCTCATATAAAAGAGAATAAAGAATTTGTTGATGAGATGGCTGTTATAGGTCCTGTTGCAGATGATGAAGCAACAAAGGAACTTTTGCATGCAAAAGACAAGATATTAGTTTATCACACATCTAGAGATAATGTTGTTCTAAAGATCAGGTCAAGAATTGGGTTGAGGAGAGTATACAAAGAATGAATTCAATGCATACAAAGGTAGTAATGAATAACGGGTCGCTCACCAAACCTTTTCTGGTTTCAGAATAGGTAATTACATATACCAAAGAATTCCGAGAAAAATTTGCAATAGTTAAATTCATGTTACTTTCAACAACTTCCATATATTCGTTTATTACTTGCTATTTATCTTATAGGAACTTTTTTAACAATAGAAAGCAGCTTGTACATATTAAAAATTAGCTCAAAGTCCATGTGCTTGAGTCCGAATTTTGTTACATGGACTTTATTTTTTCTTCATCAATATCTTGGCAAACCCGCTAAATCCGCCAAGGACAATTTACTAACGATTTCATACCCGTTTCCCTGTCCCAATGGCCTAATAATGACTGTCCCCATGTCTGGAACTTGGCCCAAGCCAACCCTTTCTGGAAAACTATGAGCAATGATAACCCTGTTACTGCTTAATGGCGGTTTAACTTCTAGCTTTAATTTAAGATGGTCTAATACTCTACTTTGTTCAGCACTAGAGAGATTTCTGCTTAACCTATAAACCTCAAACCAGAATGGGTCTATTTGGATACCCATACTTCCGAAAGCTAATTGTGCTGTTTGAATAGCTCTACAAAAAGGGCTAGTTTGGATGGGATAACTAATAGGAATTTGCAGATTACGGAGTGTTTGCCCGTAATAAACTGCTTGCATTCTTCCCATTTCAGAAAGATTTCTACCCTAAAAGATTAAAATATGATACAATTGTTGTTAAGTAAGAGGATTCTATTTTAATTTAGCATGCAAGGTTGAAAATAAGAAAAGTTAAACTATAGTTACATATACGAAAATTTTATTGTAATTGTAAGTTGTATAAAATCGGGCGCAGACCGACGCGCCCTGCGTCGTGTTTTTAGGGATGGCTTTGAGGATATTATAAAAATCTAAAGGGACAATAATAAGCAATAAACTGATAATGAGAGAATATGGGTGAAAGCATGGAATTAAATTATATTGATATAAAAAAGGAATTTGTTAATTGCTTAGAAAAACACGAACTTATAGTATTATCGACTTGTTTAAAAGACAAGGTAAAATCACGTATGATGTGTTTTGTTAATGATGAGCTTGTAATATATTTATTAACAGGTAAACGCTCAAATAAATGCAAACAAATTGAAGGAAATGATAATGTATCTTTATGTATTGATAATATTCAGATAGAGGGTAAAGCAAAGATAATTGGAAGTCCTATGGATGAAAATAATACAGAAATAAGTAAAATCTTTAAAAGTAGACATTCAGCGTATTACAAACGTTTTGCACATTTTAAAGTGGCAACTTTTATTGAAATAAGGTGTGAGTATTTAAAACAATGGAAATTCGAAAATGGCAGAGATTATTATTACTGTCTTAATGTTGTTAAAGAAAAAGCGGAAAAGCATACTTGAGGGCTGCAAATGGATCAAACAGATTGCTATTTTGGAATTAAAATTAACAATAGTGGTACAGTGTGACAAAGTATAGTTTTGTCTCCGGTCATCCATGGCCTGGGTAGGGCAGAGAAGTTTTAACCGAGGAAGAATCGAGAAAAAATATACTTCCGTACCCGAGCATAAAGAAAGTATTTACAAGGCGGGTCAAGTTCCTTCATCCGCACCAAGTTGAAGAGAAAGATTACAAGATTTTATGATTTTGTAATCTTTCTTTTTTTATTCACTTGATTGAAATAAAATAACAAAAAGTACACAAAATTGGAAAAAAGCATTGCGAATTTTTGTTGCATAGTGTAGTATTATGTAGTATTTGTGCAATAATGTTAGTTTTTCCATGTTATAGGGTTAAATTTATTTTTACATATAAAAACAACGTTAAGGGAGATGTAGACATGAAAAAAAAAGTTATGTTAAAGGAGAAACTGCTGAGGGTATCTATTGTTCTTATCGCACTTTTTACAGCCACAATCTTTTTTGTTACGGACAACAAGGTTAATAATTTAGTGGAAAAGACCATATCAGCAAAAGTGGAAAGCATTTCAAACCTAGGGTTGAATATCATTAAAAGTAGATATGATGGTGATTGGAATGTGAAGGATGGCAAGCTTTTTATAGGAGAAAACCTGGTAAACAATAATTTTGAAGTTGTAGATGAAATTAAAGAAAAAACTGGTTCACTAGCAACAATATATCTTGGTAATGAAAGAGTGGCGACAAATGAACTGGATAAGGATGGGGAAAGAACAGTCGGAACAATGGTATCAAATGAGGTAGCTGAAATCGTTTTAAAAAAAGGTGTTCCCTATGAAAGGGCTGAAACTGTTCTTGGTGAAAAATATTCCGTTAAATATGTACCTATAAAAGACAATGCGGGTAAAGTGATTGGAATGTGGAGTGTGGGTATACCAAAAAGCTCTATTAGCATTCAGGGCAGCAATATATTAGCAATGAGAGCTTCAATTGTTGTTATTTCTGTAATATCTGGTATACTGGGCTGTGGAATATTGATACTCTATTCAAAAAGATTTCTCAAGGGTGTAGACACACATAAGGTTGCATTCCTTGGAGCTGAGTCAAAAAGCAATAAAACACGGCGCAAGGTTTTATCGCTGTCATTATTCCTTATAGGTACATTTCTTGTGATTTGGGTGACTATACAGGGTTTCACAATTGGCAATGTTGTTAATAATCTTGAATATAATAATATAAAAGACAGGTTGAATACCAGTTTGGAATTGGGATATACGCTGATTAATGAGCAATATAAGGGCGATTGGTCAATTAAATATAATAAGCTATATAAAGGCACAAATTCTTTTAATGATAACTACATAGTAGTAGATAGAATCGGTTCAAATACAGAATATCTTTCAACTATTTTTATGGGAGATACAGTGATTTCTACAAATATTCTAAAGTCTGATGGAACGAGACCTATAGGAACAAAAGCATCTAATAAAGTTATAGAGACTGTTTTAAAACAGGGTAAGGAATATACAGGAGAAACTACTGTTGCAGGCAAAAGATGCATTGCAAGATATATACCGCTCAAGGATAGAAGCGGTAAAACAATTGGTATGTGGGTTTTGGGCGTTGAGAAAAAATTGGCCATTAATCGTATAGCAGGTTTGAGAAAAGCCATAACGCAAATTAGTTTATTAGCCATTATTATAGCATTTGCAACGTTTTTATTCTTGTCTATAAAGATGGTATCAGATATTAAGAACTTTAATGTCAGCCTGCATACAAGTATAAATTAAAATTTATTACAACTAATACAGCAGGGGAAGGCATTTCTATCTCTGCTGTATTTTTTTACATTACACTTATTCAATTTTCACTTATTTCTATAGGACTTTGCAATTTTTATTAGATCACTATATGTATTTAGCTCAGGTTTGTCTATTATGGCATATAAAAGTTTGTTCAATACATACCCAATTTCTTTACCTTGGATAAATCCCATATTTACCAGATCGTCTCCGCTAATCTGCAGATCTTTGATGCTTAAGCAATGTGTTTTTTTAATTATGTCAGCGTAAATCTCTGTTATTTTATACAGATCTTGAAGTCTTGAGTTTAGAAATTCAGGATTTTGACTTTTTTTATCCGCTTCCTGCACTTTTAAAAGATCTGTAAAGGATTCTACTCCTATTACACTTGCTGCCATTCTTACAGACTTGTAATCGGGTTCTATGCGTCTATCATGGTTTTTAACAAGGTGACAAACCTTGGCTATAGTTTTATTATCAAATTTGAGTCTTTCTAATACATCTTTTGCAATTTTAGTGCTTTTGTCAGGGTGGCCGTAAAAATGATCAATTCCTTCTCTATCGGTTGATTTAGTCAATGCTTTTCCTGTGTCATGAAGAAGCATGGTCCACCTTAAGACAACTTCATTTTCTATTTCACATACTGCCCGCAAAGAGTGCATTGCCACATTGAAAATGTGATAAGGGTGGTTTTGGGTGATATCAAAGCATAGGTTGAATTCCGGAAGAATGTATTCTAAAAGGTTTGTTTCTCTTAAAAGTGTTAACTTAAGTGGTCGAGAAGATATTAATATTTTAGTTAGTTCGTCTCTTATACGCTCCTGACTGGTATTTTTAATAAGTGCACTATTTCTCTTAATTGCATCTAAAGTAGATTCTTCAATATCAAATCCAAGTGTAGCGCAGAAACGTACAGCACGCAGCATTCTCAATGGGTCTTCTTTAAATCTTTCGCATGGATTTCCTACAGCACGTATTACTGCATTTTTTATATCTTCCACTCCTGAATAAGGATCAAATAATCCTTCGGACGGGTGAAATGCTATTGTATTCATTGTTAAGTCCCTATAAGAAAGGTCTGTAGTTAAACAATTATTATTTTGGGTTGAGCCTGTTCTGAATGTAGTAACTTCTATAGCTATATTGTTTACAACTACTGAAACAGTACCATGTTTGATTCCCGTGTCAATTGTTTTATCGAAAAGGGCCTTTACTTCATCAGGTGTTGCAGATGTTGAGATGTCCCAGTCTTTTGGCTGCTTATTAAGTATGCTGTCTCTTACGCAACCTCCTACAACATAAGCCTTAAAGCTGAAGTCATTCAATTTTTTTATTATATAGGTAACTTCCTCGGGTAACTTTAAAATTAAGTTAGTGCTCATTATGTTTCCTACCTTTATTGGATTTTTGAATAAAGTATACCTTAAAAATGGTAAAAAAATACCCCGTGCATTCCAAAGAAGAGAAGGGAGAATGCAGCGGGATTTAGGGGAGTAACTTTTATAAAATTACTTGACATTAATATATACTAATTTGTAGAATAATGTAACAATTCGATCTAAAGTCACAAAATTCGACAAAATATTTCAAAAAAGCAACGTTTTGACCTACTTGTTTTTTTAGATGTCACACTTGGTTTATTTATAGGCTAGAACTATAACTTTAGCAGAAAGTAATGTTTTGAAGAAAACGAATTGATAAAGAAATTTTATAAAAAAGATATATTGAATGGCTTTGGAATTAAGGGTAACTTCCAAAAAAAATCCTCATTAATGCATTTTTTTAATACTATGAGGATTTAAAAGTATTTCGAATCTCAATAATATTATAACATAAATGGTGTATAGAATACCACTAGTTTTTCTACATTTTTCAAAATAAATTTGTTTTATCAGTCGGGAGATACCGGGGGGTTTGGAAATGTGCGTTGCACAGAATTCTTGACTCTTTAGCAAAAAGCTGATATTGTAATCACTAAGGGTGTAGAATAAAATTATACCTATTTTCCTTAAAGACTATTTCAAAGAAATAAAATCTTTAAAAGGAAATGTTGGAGGCGGTTATTATTTTAATGACTGCATTTAGTGAACAGGAGTTGGAATTTATGAATTCTAAACTAAAGGATGAGATGACTGATAAGCTTTTTGAAGCTATTTTACTCCTTAATAATGTTGAAGAGTGTTATAATTTTTTTGAGGATATTTGTACTGTTGCTGAAATTAAGGCTCTTGCGCAACGTCTTGAAGTTGCAATGATGTTAAGAGATGGTAAGACTTATACAGATATAAGCGAAGTGACTGGTGCCAGCACCGCAACAATAAGCAGAATTAACCGCGCTTTAAATTATGGTGCTGATGGATACAAGACAATACTCGATAGGTTGGCGGATAAAAAAGACTCGTAATAATTTAACTGTTGATTATATTTAAGAAATTAGTTAAAATTGCTATAGGAAGAAATAATATAAGGGAAGGTACAAATGTTAAGAAAACTATTTATCAGTTTGCTGATTTTGTCAGCGCTGACTTCAGATGGTATTATAAATTTTACAGAAATTTTATGTGACCCTTCCATTTTAACTAAAGAAATTATTGATGTAGTTTTAGGTTATGAAGGAGAACTGACTGCTGCTCAACTCGGATGCTTAATTGAAAATCATGAGTTGAAGGTAAGTTCTACTCTTTTTTCAAGTATAAAATTTAGCAACTGTTCTTTTGATGTGTTTTCTGCTAGAACAAATATCAAGTCATGGATATTGTCTAATAAAAAAATGATAGAAATGGTAATATTCTTACCGTTTTTGTTTCTTATTCTGTTTGCTGATTTGAAAATATTGGCAAAAGATATCCTGTTGTATCGTTCAGATATATCTCCACCGGTTTGTATCAATTAAATAGTTCATTTTTTATTATATCAGAATTTGCTATTGTAATATGTATTTCACTCTATTTGAGTTAGAGGTGATATATTGCTTTACATTATTGTAATATTTTTTGCTTTATTGATTGGAGTCGCTATAAGCAGTTTTGCAGGAAGGCGACCAAGTATTTATAATATAAAGTTCAAGCATTCATGGCTATTATTACCGGGTGTGGCCTTACAAATTCTATCTAATATTGCTGAAGCAAAAGGGATAAAATTTGGTACCACTATTACTATTATGGTTAATGGATTGGTATTTGGTTTTGTATTTTTGGTAATTTGGATCAATAGAAGATATGTAGGACTTTGGTTTATAGGCTTAGGAGCTTTGTTAAATGCATTGGTAATGATGTTTAATGGTGGAAGAATGCCGGTAGATATAAGTCTTTTAAAGGATGAGCCATATCTGGCAAAGTCTGCTGACTTAGTACTAAGAGGTGCAGATAACAAACATGTAGTTATTAGTTCAATTACAAAGATCCCAATTTTTGCTGATATAATCCAGGTTCCTGGATTTTTGGGTTTGGGAATGCCATTAATAAGTATTGGAGATATTATTGTAGCAGTAGGGTTATTTGTATTATGTCTGCAGTTTTGTTTGTATTGTGAAAATATTCCGAAGAAGAATGATATAGCTTGTTAAAAAAATTTTTGGAGGTTTTATTTATGAGTGTTAAAAAAGTGATTGAAAAGATTATTGGAAGTTATAGTGACAGAGAACTTAAAAGAATCGTGCCCATTGTGGATAAGATAGATAGTTTCGAATCCGAAATAAAAGCATTAAGTGATGATCAGCTAAAAGGAAAAACACAGGAATTCAAAAAAAGGCTTGCAGAAGGTGAAACAACTAATGATATTCTTCCGGAAGCATTTGCTGTTATGAGGGAAGCATCCTGGAGAGTTCTCGGGATGAGACACTTTAAAGTTCAGCTTATTGGAGGTATTGTACTTCATCAGGGAAGAATAGCTGAAATGAGAACCGGAGAAGGTAAAACGCTTGTTGCTACACTTCCTGTATACCTCAATGCTCTTGAAGGTAAGGGAGTTCATGTTGTAACTGTAAATGACTACCTGGCAAAACGTGATAGTGAGTGGATGGGTAAGGTATACAACTTCCTGGGATTATCTGTAGGGCTTATTGTTCATGGCCTTGATAATAATGAAAGAAGAGCCGCTTATAATTGTGATATTACCTATGGAACAAATAATGAGTTTGGATTTGATTACCTCAGAGATAATATGGTTATATACAAGCAGGATATGGTACAAAGGGATTTACACTATGCAATAGTGGATGAAGTGGATAGTATTCTTGTCGATGAAGCTAGGACACCACTTATAATTTCAGGACCTGGGGATAAATCTACAGATCTTTATAAGACTGCAGATTCGTTTGTAAGAAGACTTAAAGTAAAGGTGTTTACACAACTAGATGATAAAGAGGATACTGATGATATAGAAGCTGATTATATTGTTGATGAAAAGGCCAATACTGCTACATTGACAGCAGATGGAGTGAGAAAGGCTGAGGCTTTTTTTGGAATTGAAAACCTCTCCGACTCAGATAATCTCACTATTTCACACCACATAAATCAAGCTTTAAGAGCCCACGGTATTATGAAGTTGGATAAGGATTATGTTGTTAAGGATGGAGAAATTATCATAGTAGACGAATTTACAGGACGTTTAATGTATGGAAGGCGCTACAGTGATGGTCTCCATCAGGCTATAGAAGCTAAGGAAGGTGTAAAGGTTGAAAGGGAGAGCAAAACACTTGCTACTATTACTTTCCAGAACTACTTCAGAATGTACACCAAGCTCTCAGGTATGACAGGTACTGCATTGACAGAAGAACAGGAATTTCAGGATATTTACAAACTGGATGTTGTAGTAATTCCCACAAATAAGTCAATTGCCAGGATTGATTTCCCTGATAGCGTTTATAAAAATGAAATGGGTAAATTTAATGCGGTTATAAATGATATAGTAGAGTGTAACAAGAAAGGACAGCCTGTGCTTATAGGTACTATATCCATTGAAAAATCCGAATTATTAAGTTCAATACTCAAAAAGAGGGGAGTTTCTCATCAGGTATTAAATGCCAAGTACCATGAGAAGGAAGCGGAAATTATTGCGCAGGCAGGTAAGTTTGGTGCAGTTACTATAGCAACCAATATGGCCGGCCGTGGTACCGACATAGTATTAGGCGGTAATGCGGAGTTTATGGCAAAACAGGAAATGAGAAAGAAAGGGTATCATGATGATCTGATTAATCAGGCTACAGGATTTAATGATACTGATGACCAGGAAATTTTGGCAGCAAGGGCTGTATATAGAGAGCTGTATGATGGTTTCAAGGATAAAATTAATGCGGAACGAGAAAAGGTAGTAGCGGCTGGCGGACTTCACATAATAGGTACAGAAAGACATGAATCAAGACGTATAGATAACCAGTTAAGAGGTAGAGCAGGGCGTCAGGGAGATGCAGGTTCTTCAAGGTTTTATATTTCTTTGGAAGATGACTTGATGAGGCTTTTCGGCTCGGATAGACTTACTGGAATAGTCAATGCTTTAGGTCTTGAGGACGATCAGGCTATCGAGCATAGAATGCTATCGAGTGCAATTGAAAATGCACAGAAAAAGGTAGAAGGAAAAAACTTTGGAATCAGAAAGAATGTACTTCAGTACGATGATGTAATGAATAAACAGAGAGAAGTAATATATTCTCAAAGAAGAAAGGTTTTGGACGGAGAAAGCTTGAAGGAAAGCTTCTTGAAGATGGTTGATGGTATTGCAGACAGTATAGTACACCTTTACTGCAGTGAAAGCCCGCATCCTGATAATTGGGACTGGGACAGCATTAGGTCATATGCAGAAGGTGCTTTTGTTCCTGTAGGTTCCTTGAATTTTTCAAAAGAAGAGATAGAAGTAATGACAAAGGATGACCTAAGAGAAAAAGTCCTTGAAATGATAACAAAAAGGTATGATGAAAAGGAAAATGAGTTTGGTTCTGAGCTTATGAGAGAACTTGAAAGGGTTGTGTTGCTTAGAATTGTCGACCAGAAATGGATGGATCACATCGATGCTATGGATCAGCTTAAGCATGGAATTCATTTAAGAGCATACGGGCAGAGAGACCCTGTTATAGAATATAAATTTGAAGGCTTTGACATGTTTGAAGAAATGAATAGAAATATTCAGTTTGAATCTGTAAAGGTAATTCTAAATACTCATTTAAACCGTGAACAGGCGGCACCAAAACGTGAAAAGGTTGCGGAACCTATGGAAACATCACATGGGGATGAGGTTAAAAAGCCGGTTGTTAAGAGTCAGAAGGATAGGATTGGCAGAAATGACTTGTGTCCTTGTGGCAGTGGCAAGAAGTATAAAAAATGCTGCGGCGAAAATGAATAATTGCTTTTGGTTATAAATTCAATTTAAATTATATTACTAAAATTGTGATGACTTTGGTCATCACAATTTTAGTATGAACCCGATAGTATTGTACTATATAGTGTGTGCTTATTAATGTATTATTTATAAATGACTTATATTATTTATCTTGGAGATGAGTGGTAGTAATATGAATTATGATGAAGCTTTAAACTATATTCATGGGACATTGAAATTTGGAATTAAACTTGGACTTGAAAGTATAGAGACTTTACTCAGCTTGATGGGCAACCCGCAAGACAAACTTAAGTATGTTCATGTTGCCGGAACGAACGGTAAAGGCTCAACAGTGACATTTATCAGCAGCATCCTGATTGAAGCAGGATATAAGGTGGGTATATATACGTCCCCAAGTATTGAACGCTTTAGTGAGCGTATTAAAGTAAATTCTACAGAGATAGATGGAGATGATCTTGGGAGAATAACTGGTTTTGTCAAAGAAAATGTAGATATTATGGTTTCAAAATATGGGATTTATCCTACGGAGTTTGAAATAGTAATGGCAATAGCATTTCAGTACTTTTATGAGATGGAGTGTGATATTGTTGTTTTAGAAGTTGGGCTTGGGGGTAGGTTTGATGCTACTAATATAATTAAAGACCCATTGGTATCAGTTATTACAACTATTAGCTATGATCATATGGATAGGCTGGGTGATACCCTTGAAAAGATAGCATTCGAAAAGGGTGGAATTATTAAAAATGGATCCGATGTAGTTGTTTTTCCTCAGCCAGAAGGAGTAATGAACGTCATAAGCGGAATATGCGAGGATAGGAAAGCTTCTTTACATATTGTGGACTTTAAAACCATAAAAATAAAAAGTTGCTCTATAGACGGGCAGGAATTTGCGTATAAAGTGTGGAATTCTTTAAAGATATCTCTATTAGGAGAATATCAGGTGAAGAATGCTGCAGTTGCATTAAATACTATAGAACTTCTGAGAGAAAAGGGATATAAGATATCTGACAATAGCATTGAAAAAGGGCTTTTTAATGCAAAGTGGCCCGGAAGACTTGAAGTTTTGAGTAAGCAACCTGTTTTTCTGATTGATGGTGCCCATAACGGAGAAGGTGCTGCTGCATTGGCAATGGTACTGAAAGCATATTTTCCAGGGAAAAAGATATTATTCATTGTTGGGGCATTGAAAGATAAGGAAATCAGCTCAATTATAGAGCCAACTTTGCCTCTTGCGAAAGGCTATATAACAGTAACGCCTGACAGTGGAAGAGCCCTGCCTTCAAAAGATTTGGCAGATTTTGTTTTACAGTATTGTAAAAATGTGTTGGTTAGTGATACAATTGTAGAGGCAGTAAAAACAAGTTTAAGCCTTGTTTCCGAAGATGATATAATATGTGCCTACGGTTCGCTTTATTATATTGGAAAGGTTAGAAGTTTTTTTAAGCCCTGAAAGTTTTAGCGGTTATAATTGCGCCCTGTAACTTAAATTTTATAGAGCATTGAGAGCGTAGATCAGATGAATTGCATTTTTAGCTTTATGAAAGGTAAGAAAACAGTAATGTTAAAAAGCACTAACAGTGAGGTGAACATATGATAGATTTTAAGCAGGAGTTGAAGAACTATACACCAATAGATCTTGACAAGCTGCTAAAGACTAACCCGAACATGCCGGATAATTTAAAAAACTCAATTTTACTATATAACAAAGCTTTAGATAATTTCCGTACTAAAAGTGAAGATATTGCTATAATTGAACTCAAGAAAGCCATTTCTCTAAATCCTGATTCTTGCGAGTCTATAAATCTGCTAGGGGTATTATATGCTGGTACAGGGGATTATACCAAAGCTAGAGAAATTTTTGAAAAAGTTATTAGCAAAGATAGAAACAATTTGAAAGCTTTAGAGTATATAAAAGCTTTAGATCCAAATTATAATCAATCTGGTAATGTTAAAGGAAATCAGAAGGATAAAAAGGAAAGTAAAAAAGTAGCTTGTGCAAATGAAAAAAATACTGGCGAACTTAGCTATGCCACAACAAATTATATATCAAATATTAAGCAGCTTTTAAAAAAGGATCCTGCTAAATATATTCTTGGGTTTGCTGCTGGCGTTTTGGTGGCTTTTTTGCTTAGTTTTGGATTTAAATCTGAGGAAGCTGTTGTACATACTTCAAGTAGTATAGATAATACATCTCAAGCTGAAAATAAAGAAGATTTTGAACAAAAGTACAATAAGTTGAATGAGGAGTACAAAGTTTTATTAGGGCAATTGGATAACTTGAAAAATAGTACACAAAACTATTCAAATCTAACAAAACTATTGGAAATAGACAAGCTGGTTTTAGAACAAAATTATGTTGCAGCTGCTGATATGTTAGCTGCATTAAATGCTGCGGAACTTAAAGGAATAGAAAAAGCAAAATATGATAGTTTACGGGGACAGGCAATGGAGAAGGCTGCCAAGGAAATATTCACTCAAGGCAGAGAGTTGTATAAGAAGAAACAATTTAAGGAAGCTCTTGAGAAGTTTGATAAGGTTGTGCTGTATGTTGGTGAATGGAAAAATTCAAATGCAACAACATACTATAGAGGAGTATGCTATTTGGAGTTAAACAATAGAGACAAGGCTTTAGAGGCTTTTAAAGAAGTTATTTCCAAATATCCTTCCAGTTCTTTTGCAAGATACTCCCAAAGTAGAATGAATGAGATGAATTCCTAAACTTAGGAGCTAAGGAATAGCTGAAATATTACTTAGCGGGATGAAAGTTAAAAACGACAAGAAAAATATACAAACCCCGAACAGTTTAATAATTGTATGCAGCTTCGGGGTTTGTAATATAGAGTTGCCTATTTAAAGATTATTGGTTAAAAGTCTATCTTAACTTAACATTAGTGTTTGATGTACAGATTGGCCAGGCAAAACTTTAATGTGATATGACTGGCATTTTAAGTTGCTTCCAAGTTGTGCGCACAAAATATAATATCCCGGGGGTATATCTTCTATAATAAAGTTTCCACTACTATCAGAATTGGTTTCGAATACGGGAAGACCACATTTTTGACAGAAATATAAAAATATATTTACATACTGAACAGTTTCGCTGTTTTTCTTCAAAATGGTAACGCCAGTGATTTTTCCAGAGTAATCAATCTTTTCGTTCTTAACATAAACATTAACATTTTGTGTGTTTACTTGTACCGGATTTACATCAACTTTTTGTTCCTGGTCAAGGTCCTGTGAGTTATACTGAAAACTATCGGTTTCCAAATATTTTCCCTTATTCGGTTTTTCTTGTTCATAAATCTTTTCTTCAAGAAAACGGTTTTGCGACTCCATATTTTCACTTCCTTTTTCCGGCACAAATCAATTTTTATTTATGTAGCAGTGGGGGAAGTCCCCCACTACATACTGATTATTAACTTATTAAGTTACCATTTCTTTCCTTGACCTGCTGCAGCATTTGCTTTGGCTTCATTTGCAGCTACTGTTTTGTTTTCAGCTTCATTTTCAGCTACTGTTTTGTTTTCAGCTTTAACTTCATTTTCAGCTTCATTTTCAGCTACTGTTTTGTTTTCAGCTTTAATTTCATTTTCATTTTCAGCTTCAGCTTTGTTATCAGCATCGTTATCAGTGCTTTGGCCCTGTACCTGTTTTTGTGTCAAAACGTTGTAGTTGATCTGTTTGTTAACCTGATTCTGGCTGTGATATTCTTTTTCTGCTACGTCCACATCCTGATCAGCTTTGAGTGTAGATTCGAGTTCAGCTTTGATTTCGGCTTTCAATTGGGCTTTTAATTCGTTTAAATCGATGTCTAACATAGGTAGGACTCCTTTCAATTATTTAGGTTAATTTTGGTTACATTATATAGTATTCTTTATGTAATCAAATGTGATGGTTTTCTATAAAAAGTATAATTGACTATTGTAGAAGGGATTTGTAACATTGATAGATAGGATAACAATTTGTAAGCTGGATTCTAGGTATACATAAATATCCTTTTCATAATGAAATGCCATTGACTTATGGGATGTTATGTTAAGCTTTTGTTAAGCTGAGTTAAATCAATATTAACACAGTTGCTTTTTTGTCTTTCAAAAATTAAAATATAATTGAATTACTTATGGAGGGGCAATACTATGAAACTGAAAGTAGCATTTATATGTGTTCACAATTCATGTAGATCACAGATGGCAGAAGCATTGGGCAAACTATTTGCTTCCGATGTATTTGATTCATATTCTGCAGGGACGGAAACAAAACCACATATAAATCAGGATGCAGTAAGAATTATAAAGAGGCTATATGGCATTAATATGAATGATACTCAGCGTTCTAAACTGATTGATGAAATACCGGAGGTTGACATAGTAATTAAAATGGGGTGCAACGTTATATGTCCGTTTATGCCATCTAACCATGAAGAGGATTGGGGAATTGATGACCCGACTGGCAAGAGTGACGAGGATTTTTTTAAAACTGCCATGATAATTGAGGAGAAAGTCAAGGATTTAGCAAAAAGGATTAGAAATAAAGAAATAGAATAATAATAAATTAGCAAAGAAAGTCAAGAAGACCTCTTTTGTAGTGTGTTATGCTTTATACAGGAGGTAAGGAAATGGATAACTGGGAAAAAATAAATGCAGTACAACGAATGCAGGATTTTATTGAAGCGCATTTAAATTTACCAATAACTCTTCATATGCTTGCAAATGTTGCAGGGTATTCGCCATGGCACTCTGCAAGGATATTTAAGGAGCTCATGGGAAAAACGCCCTTTGAATACATAAGGGTCCTAAGGTTGACCAGAGCAGCTTTGAAGTTACGTGATGAGGATGTTAAAGTTGTTGATGTAGCTTTCGATTTTGTCTTTGACTCGCACGAAGGCTTTACGAGAGCATTTTCCAAACAATTTGGAATGACTCCGCAGTACTATAGCAAAAATACACCGCCTATCAAGCTATTTTTACCCAGTCGTATTCATGATTATTATCTCATATTACAAAAAGGAGAGGATAGCATGCCTGAAAATTCAAACGTCAATACGGTTTTTGTTCAAGTTATTGAACGACCTCAACGAAAACTCATTTTAAAGCGTGGTATTAATGCCGGACATTACTTTGAATATTGCGAGGAAGTAGGCTGTGATGTGTGGGGGGTGCTCACGAGTATAAAAGAAGCCATATATGAACCAGTTGGAATGTGGCTTCCGAAAAACCTGCAAAAGCCAGGTACATCAATTTATGCTCAAGGTGTAGAGGTTCCTGCAGATTATAAGGGCGAAGTTCCTGAAGGATTTGAGCTGATTGAATTGCCGCCTTGCAAGATGATGGTTTTTCAAGGGCAGCCTTTTGAAGATGAAAAGTTTGAAGATGCTATTGGAGAATTGTGGGATGTAATGAAAAAATACAATCCTGAAATTTATGGTTTTACATGGGCGGACGAAGATGCACCGAGGATACAATTAGTACCGTTGGGATATAGAGGATATATTGAAGCCAGACCGGTCAGACCTGTTAACAAGTAATTGTAGTTTTAGAATTGTTAAGTGTGTGGAAGATTGGTGGATAACCAGTTTCCCACATACTTTTATGTTGAAGCTAATATATTTACAATATATGCTTTATGTATTAAACTAAATAGATTAAATAAGTTTCTTGATACAATTCTGATTGAATTAATATGGGAGTGTTAGCATGAGGATGAAGGTACCTTTAATAGAACTGGAAACACGAATGAGACGTTTCAGAGATAAAATGGATGTGTCTGATCCAGAGTGGAAAGTAGTTGTAGTTTTTAGTAAGATTAATCTCTACTATTTCACCGGGACAATGCAGGATGGAATGCTTATCATTCCCAGAAACGAAGAAGCAATATTATGGGTTCGCAGAAGTTTTGAGAGGGCATTGGATGAATCATTGTTTAAAGTCATTAAGCCCATGAATAGTTTTGCTGATGTTAAAATGCCTATAGAAAAGGGTGAAGTGCCGCTAAAGGTGCATCTTGAAACGGAAACTGTTCCTCTGGCTTTATATCAGCGATTTCATAAGTATTTCCCTTTTGATGAAGTAAAGTCGGTTGATACATACATTGCTTCCGTTAGAAGTGTAAAAAGTGAATATGAACTTTCTTTGATGGAAAAGTCCGGTGAGATACACCGAAGGGTTTTAGAGGATAGAGTACCTAAAATGCTTAGAGAAGGTATGAGCGAGGCTGAACTTGCAACAGAGCTTTTTGCAGCATTGATGGAAGAAGGATATCATGGAATAACGCGTTTCGGAATGTTTGATACTGAAATTATGTTAGGGCATATTGGTTTTGGAGAAAGTTCAATTTATCCTTCATATTTTAACGGACCTGGAGGTAATTACGGGTTGAGTCCTGCAGTGCCGGTATTTGGAAGCAGGGAGCGCAAGCTTAAAAAAGGTGATATGGTATTTATTGACATTGGGTGCGGTGTAGAGGGCTATCACACTGACAAGACTATGACTTATATGTTTGGAAGTTCCCTTTGCGAAGACGCAATCGATGCTCACAGAAAATGTGTTGAAATACAGAATCAAATAGCGGAAATGTTAAAACCAGGTGAGATACCGTCAAACATATATAAAACTGTTATTAGTAGACTAAGAGATGATTTTTTGAAAAATTTTATGGGTTTTGGTGAGAGGCAGGTTAAGTTTTTAGGCCACGGTATAGGCCTTATTGTGGATGAATTACCTGTCATTGCTCAAGGATTTGATGAACCTCTTCAGACTGGAATGGTTTTTGCTGTTGAGCCAAAAAAGGGGATCAAAAATGTTGGAATGGTAGGAATTGAGAACACGTTCCTTGTTACTCAGCAGGGTGGAAGGTGTATCACAGGTGATAACATGGGCCTGATTCCTGTATATTGAAAATATTTTTATAGTTATCTTCATTAAAAAAGATGCCGATAATTTTAGATGTGGCGGTTGAAATTGGAACAAATATAAGTTATGCTTATATATATTCTCATTTTCGACAGTTGAAAAGAAATAAAGAGGCAATAAACCGCTTAGTTGTGCGGTTTCAGCCTCTTTTTAATGTTCGTATAATGTTGTATGTAAATAGCTATGTTAAAATATTTTTGATCTTTTTATTGAGTTCTTTAGGTTGGTAATATTTTTTAACTAAACCAAGCTCAAACACAGCATTTAATGCTGTACATACCTGGGAACCATTGTATATTGATTGATAGTACATGTCTTGTACGTTTATTACCTCCATATTCTTTAGCGTTTCAATTATGTTTTCTGTGGTGAAATGTGTCCCATAATCATCGAGTTTAACCTCAAGAAGTCGATATATAAGGAGTGCAGTATAACATACCATAAAGTGAGCGATTATTCGCTCTCTGTTGCGGTGGTGAACTGGACGAGCTGAGAAGTTTGTTTTCATTACTCTGAAACAATCCTCGATCTTGTACCTTTTGGAACTTATTTCGATGATTGTTTTAACATCCTCATCTAAATTTGTGGCTATGGCATAATAACCATCATATTTTTCTTCTTTCATCATTACACTTTGATCAATGTAGTAAGAGTCTATCACTTTATCCCCAGATTTTGATATTGAATTTCTTTTTATAAAACGCGTAACATCGTGGG
>NZ_JH556659.1:932309-932613 GCF_000179595.2 Acetivibrio cellulolyticus CD2
TTGGATTAGATACCTATATTTTACTAGAAGCAGAGGGGGAAAACGAATAAAAATAATCAATTTGAAATGCAGTAAATTCAAGCGTTATAGCATTTCGCAAATAACTAATATATTAAAATTAGGGGTAAATTTACATGAAAAGTTAGGTTTTGTTTGTCAGTATTTTTGTTTGTTGTAACTGCATTTGCTTCTGTAGCCAATGCGGCTGATAACATTGCTGAAAGTCCGGATGTGAAAATAGTTATTGAAGGTGAAATGGGAACATATAACGATGTTACCATAATTGCAAATGGCAGAACTATGC
>NZ_JH556659.1:932713-933082 GCF_000179595.2 Acetivibrio cellulolyticus CD2
GGAATTGAGAACACGTTCCTTGTTACTCAGCAGGGTGGAAGGTGTATCACAGGTGATAACATGGGCCTGATTCCTGTATATTGAAAATATTTTTATAGTTATCTTCATTAAAAAGATGCCGATAATTTTAGATGTGGCGGTTGAAATTGGAACAAATATAAGTTATGCTTATATATATTAAATAGGCATTTGCAAAATGACTTAAAAAATCAGATGTAAAAAGTTAGAAGAGATGTAAAATGGACTTTGATAACTTAAGAGGGATATATGTTAGTGATTTGACTGAAAAACCAGAACCTTGTTGATGAAATTACAGCACAAATAAGCTTATGTATAAGACATAAGTTTCAAGAGTAAGTTAGTAAAATC
>NZ_JH556659.1:933182-933799 GCF_000179595.2 Acetivibrio cellulolyticus CD2
GTTTATTTTAAGATCATGGTATATCTTCTGCAGAATAAAATACCCCATATTTACCCGATTACTTGAAGATACAAGGTCATTGCTTGATTTAATCTTTTCATCAAAATCTATAACCACCTCCATTGAGACCTTGTTATTCTTCAGTTCATCATTATACTTCTGAATCTGTTTTTTTGCATAGGACAAAGGATCACTTGTAATCTTCAAGAGATCAGAATGTTTCCCAATTTTTGCAACATTTTTGTAGTTGTTTTTTTCCCATTTCGAAATCCTTGTTGGGCGTAGTAAATGGGATCTTTTGCATGTTTGTCATAATATAGTTTCATATACTTATCATATCAAAACATACAACAAAATACAACATAATTACAACATATACAACAAATTTTATTTAGAATTTGACACAAAAAAAGCCGATATTTAGCGGCTTTTGAATTAATTATTTATTTAGCAACTGTCGAAAACCCGTTATATTTCTCGCATGTCCTGAAAAATCATATTACGAGGTTACTAACACTATTAATTATTCTACTGCATTTTTTTTATTTCTTCAATAAGCAAAAGGAAGGCAGGTAAATATATTGAATTTGGAGGATTTATATATTAAAATATTGTAT
>NZ_JH556659.1:933899-1169291 GCF_000179595.2 Acetivibrio cellulolyticus CD2
AAGATATTTTCAGATACATTTGGTGCTACATCCAGCAGCATTATTGAAGAATTCTTTTCTGTTGATGAAATTTCGTATATGCCAATTGAAGAACTGGTTGACTTTATCAGCAAAAAAGGTAAGGGGCCGCTTTGATAATCCTGATGAAATTGCAGCCACTCTTCAGAAAGCTGCAAGAAGTTCATACCGTCTTCCCAAAACGGTTACTCATTCAGTAAATCAGGTACTTGCTGTGTCTTTTTCGGCTATAAAAGCTTATAAGGAACAGCTCAAAATCTTTGATAAGGCTATTGAGGAACAAATTAAACTTATTCCTAATCCTTTAACCTCTATCAAAGGAATCGGCCCTGTATACTCTGCCGGAATAATAGCAGAAATTGGTGATATTCATCGTTTCAAAGATCATGCTGCATTAGCTAAATTTGCGGGTATTTCCTGGACAAAACACCAATCAGGAAACTTTACGGCTTCAAATACTAAATTAATTAAGTTTGGTAACCGTTATTTGCGTTACTACTTCATGGAAGCAACTAACAAAGTGAGATTGCACGATCACGAGTTAAAACGCTTCTATGAATTAAAATATAGCCAAACCCCAAAAACAGCTCATAAAAGGGCACTTGCATTAACTGCCAGAAAATTCGTTCGACTTGTCTATGCACTGCTGCATAGCAATCGACTTTATATTCCACCAAAAGGAGATTAATTTCCATTTGGTTAACCATATCCTACCATATTTACAAACTTACTTTGGTAGGCTTAATAGGTGATGCCTTTTTATGCTCAAAACCGGTAAAATATCATCAATATTTCTAAATTTATTTCCAATTTGGTATTGACATTTTACCGCTGGACTTTAAAGCACCAAGTTCTCTGAGTGTAGTGTTTAAAGACTCCAGATCATCAACATTCAATGTTTTAACATCCTTATTTATCTTTTTGACAAACCCTATTAAGGTCTTTCCTGGACCAATTTCCACAAAAGTGTCTACTCCATCATCAATCATTTTTCTAATGGATTCCTCAAAAAGAACAGGACTGCTAACCTGACTGACAAGCAAGTCTTTAACCACTGATTTATCTAAAATATATTCAGCTGTAACATTTGTTACTACAGGAATTTTCATATCATTAAACATTATTTTATCAAGTTCTGCCGAGAGTTTTTCCCCTGCTGGTTTTAACATACTGCAATGGAAAGGTGCACTTACTGGCAGCATCATAGCCCTTTTAGCTCCAGCTTCTTTTGCCAGTTCCGCAGCTCTTTCAACTGCTTTCACTTCCCCAGCAATAACTACCTGACCAGGACAGTTAAAGTTTGCAGGTCCAACTATGCCATCTGAAGCTGCGGTCTTACAGCATTCTATTACTTTTTCGTTATCCAATCCCAGTATAGCCGCCATTGCTCCAACGCCTACCGGAACAGCTTCCTGCATAAACTTCCCTCTTTTTCTTACAAGCGCAACAGCGTCTTTAAATGACATAGTACCTGCTGCTACATGAGCCGAATACTCACCAAGACTAAGCCCTGCTACAACATCAGGCTTGATTCCGTTTTCTAAAAGAGGTTGAAGACACGCTATGCTTGTGGTCACAATAGTAGGCTGTGTATTCTCGGTTATTTTTAATGTTTCATCATCACTCTCAAAAACCATTTTTTTCACATCAAAGCCTAAAGCTTCTGATGCCTGATTAAACACCTCGTCTGAAGCCTTATATGCCTCAGCTATTTCCTTTCCCATACCAACATATTGTGCACCTTGGCCGGAAAATATAAACGCTAGCTTTCCCATTTACTCCCCTCCATATTCATAAAGATTTTTTCTGCCTTCTGCTTTCAATACCAATTTTAATCTTTACTTGCTCCATTTTATCACTGCAGAACCCCAGGTCAAACCACCCCCGAAGCCAACCAAAACTAAATTGTCACCCTTGTTGATTTTACCGCCTCTATAAGCATCATTAAGACCAACAGGAATTGAAGCCGATGAAATGTTACCGTATTTTTGAATATTAGAAAATACTTTATCACTAGTAACACCTAGTCTTTTTGCTGCTCCCTCAAGTATTCTGATATTAGCCTGATGTGGAACAATAAGCTTAACATCATCCAATTTGAGACCTATCTCTTCTAACGCTTTATTTGTTCCATATTCCATTATCTTTACTGCAAATTTAAATACCTCACTGCCATCCATCCAGAAGACCCTTTTATCTTCTCCCTGCCTTTTTGCCGCCTCAGCTTCATTTACATAACAGCATGGAAGTGTTATATTATGGCCCATTTCTCCTACTGCTCCAATGCAAGTATTCAACACACCATAGCCTTCTTCTACAGGTCCAAGTACTGCTGCTCCTGCCCCATCACCGAAAAGCACACATGTATTTCTATCATTCCAATCCATCGCCTTAGTGAGAGATTCACATCCAACTACCAGAATATGCTTATACATTCCTGTTTTAATAAATTGCCCTGCAACAGTCATACTGTAAATAAAACCGGAACATGCTGCATTAAGATCAAAAGCAGCAGCCTTCTTAGCTCCAATCCCATTTTGGATCAAGCACGACATAGATGGAGTAAGATAATCCGGAGTCTCGGTTGCAACAATAATTAAATCCAGATCTTCGGCGTTTAAACCAGCATCTTCCAAAGCCCTCTTTGCAGCCTTAACTCCAATTTCATGCCCCGGTTCATTCTTTTCAAGAACTCTTCTTTCCGATATACCTGTTCTTTTAGTAATCCATTCATCCGTTGTATCAACCATCTTTTCCCAGTCAAAGTTAGTTAAAATCTTTTCTGGTAAACAGCTTCCAATCCCTAAAATCCCATAGCTACAAGTCTTGTTCAATGTCCTCAACCTCCATATTCACAAACTCATTTTTTATTGTTTCTACAATCCTGGTCCTTCCCAATATGTTTGCTTTTAATATTACATTCTTTATAGTCTTCATATTTGAATTACCATGGCTTTTTAGTACCAGACCATTTACCCCAATAATTAGGGCGCCTCCATTTTCATCAGGGTCAAGCAATTTTTTGACTTCCTTCATATCTTTCTTAAGCAATAGTGCACCAAGTTTAGTCTTAAGATTCTTATAAAAAACACCTTTAATCATACCAAACAAGAATGATGCCGAACCTTCTATAGTTTTAAGTGCAACATTCCCAACAAAACCATCACACACAGCAACTTCAGCCTTACCTCTGAAAATGTCAGTCCCTTCAATATTTCCAACAAAGTTTATATTTGACTCTTCAAGCAAGTTATGCGCCTGCTTGATAACCTCGTTCCCTTTCCCTTCTTCGGAGCCAATATTCAGAAGCCCAACCTTTGGATTTTCAATATTGAACATCTCCTTCATAAATATTGATCCCATAATAGCAAACTGCTGATAGTTGACTGGTTTACAAACTGTATTAAGTCCCGCATCTATAATTATGCATTTCCCGGTTTTTGTTGGTATTATGGCCGGGAAAGCTGGTCTATCCACGCCTTTAATCCTACCTAATATGAGCAATGCCCCAGTCATCAGAGCACCACTATTTCCACAAGAAATGAATATATCACCTTTTTTTTCTTTTAATAAATCAAAACCTACTACCATTGACGAGTCTTTCTTAGTCTTTATTGCTTTAGTAGGAGAATCCTCCACAGTAATAACTTCTGAAGCATGATGTATCTTAATTCTTGGGTTTAATAAGTTTTTCTCCCCAAGTATTTCTTCAATCTTATCTTTATCACCAATTAACAATATATCAAAACCTTGCGACTCATTAACTGCTTCAACACATCCTTTAACAATGTCTTGTGGTGCATTGTCCCCACCCATCGCATCTACTAATATAACCAAGAACATTCACTCCTACAAAAGTTTTGTCCGATAAAGCATCTTTTCACACGTTAAAAAAGCCTCAAATCTCATAAATATTATTAAAATACTTCCCTCTAAAACGCTTCTTTAACCGCATATTACGATTACCGCACCTAAATAAAATACTATGTCTCTCATATTTTTTCAAGGGATACCAGTATATATTTCCCCCGAAAAACTTCAACCTGCTTTTCTGTAATCTTCACCCATACTATATATTTATTGTCAATAGCTTTTTTAACTTCTGCTTTCGCAACAAGCTTGCTTCCTGCATATACCGGAGTTTTATATTTTATATTTGCAACACCAACCAGTGCAACATGCGCATCTATAACTGCTATCGCAAGTGACTCTGCCAAAGAATATATATAATGTCCCTGGATAACTTTAAACTTTTTAAAAGCCATCTTTTCGTTAGTTTCCAATATCGATATTCCACTTTTACCAAGGGAAATATCGACGAGTTCTCCAACAATATCCCCGCTTTGAATAGACTTTACCTTACTGTAATTTTCTTCTGCTACGTTCTTAATACGTTCCCGCAGTTCAGGAATACCCAATTCCAGTCTATCCAATCTAATAGTAGGTATACTTACACTAAATATTTCAGACAATTCTTCATCTGTAAGGAATGGATCCTGCTTCAATCTTTCTAGAAGAATAGACTGCCTTTCCTTTTTCATGCCTGATGACCTACTCATCAATCCACCTCTTGTTCGTTATGATAAAAAACTACCTCCCAAATACCAGCGATTTTTAACATCAAGCTTTCCAATCACTATGTTAAAAATGTACATCACCCTTTAAGGGCCGTTATACTTCGAATTTTATTCTTTAAAACCAATATCTTTTGTACTATTATATGCAAATAATTTTTAAATTATTACCTGGTACTAATTGCTGCTGATAAAAGTATATAATACAATTCTAAATTATGCAATATTTTCATGGTAATTTTAAAAAAATTATTTTATTCTGAACTCTATTAAAACAAAAAAACGCACCAGTCTACAGCATCTCGCCGTAATCTGGTGCGTTTATATTTTTTTAAAATATTCAGGAATTGTGGTCGATCACATTTGCATTCTTAACAATATAATCATAAGCCGAGTAAATGGTGGCAATAACTGCTAAAAACATTGCTATTTCGTCAAAAGGGAAATCAACCAACCACCTGATAGGATAATTCTTGAAAAGCATCGCAATTATCGCAATCATCTGTGTTATTGTTTTAATCTTTCCCCAACTACTTGCAGCAATAACTATACCTTCACTGGCAGCTACGAGCCTTAACCCGGTTATTATAAACTCGCGGCCTATAATAATAACTGCTACCCACGTTGAAAGATCTCCCCTTTCAACTAAGGCAATTAATGCTGCTGATACTAAAAGCTTATCGGCGATAGGATCCAAGAACTTTCCGAACTTGGTTATCTGCTTTGTCTTTCGTGCAATATACCCATCAAGCGCATCCGTACTTGATGCAATTATAAACACCAACGCCGCTACATAGTTTCCATAGTTATAAATAAAGTTGTTTATCCAAGTTAATTGAGGATTAATAAAACCCAACAAACTGCTATCCACAATCCACTGCGGAATAGGAACTATAATGAGCATAAAAACCGGTACAAGTAAAATTCTAAGTATAGTAAGCTTATTTGGAAGATTCATTTACAACCTCTCCTATTAAATCATATTCATCAATATTCAATATCTTAACCTCGACAAAGCTCCCAAATTCGAGAGGATCTTTGCTTGTAAAGTAAATCAAGTTGTCAATTTCGGGTGCCTCAGCATATGATCTCCCAGTGTAAAATAGTCCATCATCAGCTACACCTTCAACAAGTACAGTATAAACCTTATTTAGCCTTGCATTGTTTTTTTCCAAAACAATCTCTTTCTGCAACTGCATTATATCACTTAATCTTGACTCTTTAACACTCCTCTTAATCTGAGGCTTCATATCAAAAGCTAAAGTCCCCTCCTCTTTAGAATAGGGGAATACTCCCAACCTATCAAATTGGTGCTTTTTCACAAATCCATACAAAATTCTGAAATCCTTTTCATCTTCCCCAGGAAAACCTACAATCAAAGTAGTACGGATTACAATATCGGGTATCCTTTCCTTGAGCTTTGTAAGAAGTGCTTCCAGATTCTCAAATGTTCCTCTTCTACCCATGGCACTTAATATTTTGTCACTTGCGTGCTGAATAGGCATGTCCAAATATTTCAGAATTTTAGGGTTACTTGCCATTTCACTTATCAGGTTCTCGTCAATTTCCTCCGGATAACAATACAGAAGTCTTATCCATTCAATGCCTTCTATCCTGCAAATTTGCCGAATCAACTCAACAAGTTTTTTTTCATTGTATATATCTTCGCCATACCGGGTAATATCCTGTGCTACAAGTATTACTTCCTTGACTCCCTGTTTAGCCAAATGACCGGCGTCTTGTATTATGTCCTCCATAGATCTGCTGGTATATGGTCCTCTTAATGAAGGAATTACACAATAAGTACAACAGTTATCACAACCTTCTGCAATCTTCAAATAGGCATAGCCCTTCTTAGAAGAAAGCACGCGCTCCTCTTTCATATACTCGACATTGTACTCAAAATCAAGAAATAATCTTTTATCTTGAGGAGTTTTCGCTTCAGCTTCATATAGCTTATCTATAATTTCTGCTATTTGCCCATATCCTCCGGTACCAACAACAGCATCAACTTCAGGTATCTCTTTTAATATCTGCTCCTTATATCTTTGAGCAAGACAACCAGTAACAATAAGAAGCCTGCATTTATGCTGCTTATAACCTACCATCTCCAGTATAGCATTTATAGATTCCTCAATAGCAGACTCAATAAATCCGCAAGTATTTACAATAATGATGTCTGCATGCTTTTCATCCGGAGTAATCTCATAATCTTTTTTCTTAAGTGTCCCAAGCATTATTTCACTATCAACAAGATTTTTTGGACACCCAAGTGAAACAATACCTATTTTCTTCTTCAAGTTATACACCTCGAACCAGAATTTATTTGATTTCTATTTTAATTCACCACTAACCATTATTTACTTTTCAGCTTGAAATGTCAATTACTTTTTTAACCTCTCCTAAATAAAATGAAAGCGGCAAAAACGCTAAGGTTTGATGCCCCAAAGCTTTTATTTTATAAGTTCTTCGGGAATAAGCTTTTCTGCTTTGTCTATCAAATCCTCAATTTCACTCTTAAGTCTACTTATTTCACCCTCAAGTTCCTCTGGTGACACTCCAAGTTCTTTAAGTTCTCCCAATATTTCTTCCTTTTGCTTGTTTAATTGTTCCAGTCGTGCTTCAGCCCTAATTCTCATATTCTTTGCCTTATCAAGGTTTTCCTTGATTTGACTAATCTTCTTTTCATATTCAAGAGCCATCAATGAACCTCCTCATATTGCTTAATGATATCGCCCAATTTATCCTCACTGATTTTGCTATTACATAAAGGGCATTTTCCATTTTCCTTCAATAAATCTACATAAGCCTTAAGGTATTTTTCAATGTCCTCTTTATTGCTGTTAAGATAATTATTTCCTTCAATAATATTATGTACTATTGGATCATATTTGCTTCTTAAGGATTCCAATCTAGCACAAAGTTCCCTTTTATTATTGATTGAGCTGATAATGTCATTGGATTCAACTAAATCAACACTTTTCTTTAACAAATTATGTACTTTCATAATCTCCTGATCATAATCAACAAGCTTTTCCTTAATTGCAATAAGCCTTATCATTCTTATAATATTTTCCCCAATTTGACTAACTAAAACATCGGACTTTACAATATTTTTTGTACTGTCTATTATATCTGTAGCCTTTACCAGTTCATTCCCTATCTCTTCCAATATTCTATTAGCCTTTATCAAACTTTCATACCTATTGGTCTTTTCATTTATCTGTTTGAGCAAACTTATACCATCATTGACCTTGTCCGTATTTGCAAGAATATTTGACATTTCCGTAGATGCAAACGAATTATCCTTGTATCTGTTACGCAAATTGTCCATTGACCTTAACCTCATATAGCCAATTTCAACTTTTTTTAAAAGCATCTCGCACTCATCAAGTTTTTCCAGCCTTGTAAGCTCGTAAGCTGCTTTACTATACATTTGATTAATATCTAAAAGGCTGCCGTTGATACTTGTCAGAGTACTGATTCTATCAAGATACTCTTCTATTCTTTTAATATGATTTGAAGAAACTTCTATTCTGTCCTCTAGTAAGTCAAGGTATCTAAATTCATTAAGCTTTTCATCTACGCTAACCAATTCATCATTAATCCTGTCCCGTGTTTGATTCTCACGCCTTAAATCAGTTGCACTGTCACGGATGGATTTGTCAATTATATGGAGTCCCGTAAGCCGGCCTATTGCTTTTGCACGAACAGAACCTGATTCTGATATAAGGAATGGTCCTTCAAGCTGCCCCCCCATATTAATGCTTGAATTTATATCGGTATCCAGCATTACCTTTGGTATTCCATGTGCCTTTATAACCTCATGAGGTACCTCGTTTCCAAAACCTTCATACACATTTGAATTACCATCATTGTCTGATAATATGTATCTATTCTTGCTCGGAGTACGTTCCCTGGTTATTGTATAGCCGGTATTTAGCCAAAGAGTTACCCTGGCAAAGTTTGATCCCTGACGTATAAATTCGTTACCTCTTGGCTCATTATATAAAACCCACTTTATAGCCCTTATGACAGCAGACTTTCCATGGTCAGAAGGCCCAATAATTACATTTAGGCCATCATGAAAAGTAAGCTCTGTATTCTCATGCGATTGAAAATTTTCAATTAACACTTTGTTAATACAAATCATTCTTCCTCTTGCCCCATCGCAAAACTTTCCTGGGCAAGTGCTATCCTCCTTAAAGCTTCTTCTTTTACTTCCCTGCTCAAATCCTGGTTTGAAGCTATCTCTTCAACTATATTTGCAAGGTCAATTTTCTTATAATCCATCGATTCTGCAATTCCCTGATAGAATTGATGCAGTTTAAGGCTCCGGTCCTTAGACATCTCCAATGCTTCCCTGTCTAAAACCTCTTCCCCGGGTAAAGCAGACTTCAATTCTATTTCCTGTATAGTAATTCTATCTGTAAGCTCTACATATACTACTTTTGGCTTTCTTTCAATCTCTCCTATGCTGTTGGAAATCCTAACAACACTTCCAGGATTGACAAAATACTTGCTGTCGATGTGTTTTACCCCAAAGCCGCTGTGGTAATGACCTGCAAACGTAATATCAGCCTCTGTGTCTTTGAGATCGTCCAGCAAAGTATACTGTATTCCCTCGTAAAATGGCTTCTGAAGCAACATTCCATGGACAATATTTATTGCATAATCCACATTATTGTTTTTCTTTACTATATAATATTTTGCGTAATCCGGTCCATCAATATCGTAATTGTACGACTTCCCTGTAAGCTGTACACTAACCCCATCCTTTTTGAGCACAACCTCATCATTATCATTGAGAAGCTTTACAACTCCAGTTCCCTCTAGTATCCCCAACATGGTTCTGCTGACTGTTCCTGGATTATGTCCATATATATCATGATTTCCGGCAACCGTATATACTTCTTTTCCAAAGTTTTTTATAATTATTGCAAACTCTCTTACTATGGCAGGTGATATATCCGGCCTGTCAAACCAATCTCCTCCATGAAGAATGTAGTCAACATTCAGTTCATTTGAAATATCATATATTTCGAGAAACTTTCTTTTTAATGTCTCATAAAAGTTGTCTTTGCGATTCTTAGGAGTAGTCCCTTTTATATGGGTATCTGTAAAAAAGAGGAGCTTCATTTATTCTCACTCCTCCAATTCCGATCTTTGGTCATACTTCGCCATGTATTCATTCCACCATTTTTGATTTTGCAGGGTACTAAGCTCCCTGTCCAAATGCGAAGCGTCTCCTTCAACAACAACATGAAACTCGCCATTTTCATAGTCAACTATTGAAATGGACGTATTATCATACCACTTGATATTGACCATCCCCTCCAGATTACAGTAAAAAAAGTGGCACATAAGAGCCCGTATAGCAGTTCCATGCGTTACAATACATATGTTTTTGCCCTTGTTGTTGTCTATAATATACATTACTTCATTTTTAAGTCTTTCCTGAAACTCTTGCATAGTTTCACCATTTGGCATTCTGTGAATATGCGGCTCGTTTTCCCATGTATGGTATTCATCCGGCCAGATTCCGGGCAATTCATCCCATTTTCTTCCTTCCCAATCTCCGCCATTAATTTCTTTAAGCTTGTCAGTCCTTATGATTGGAAGTCCCTTAATATCAGCAATGTACTGTGCAGTTTGCATGGTCCTCTTCAAACTGCTTGAATAAATGACATCTATTTTTACATCTTTTAATCTTTCTGCAGCTTTTTTAGCCTGAATATGTCCCTTTTCAGTAATACCTGAATCCGTCCAGCCGTGAAAAATCCTGTAAAGATTTCCCTCAGCCTCTGCATGTCTGACAAAAATAACTCTGGTTTTCAATCCAGTAACCCTCTTTCATTATCTTTAGGCCTTAGTTTAACTTAAGTGTTCCTATTATATCATTAACATCATTAGTGTTATACATACCAAGATAATTTTGAATACCTTTTACAACATCCAAACACGCAGCAGGATTTACAAAATTAGCAGTTCCCACCATAACTGCTCTTGCACCAGCCAGCATAAACTCAACAGCATCATCACCTGTCGTTATTCCACCCATACCTATTACCGGTATCTTAACAGTATTTGAAACTTCATAAACCATTCTCACAGCAACAGGCTTTACTGCAGGTCCTGACAGTCCACCAAAATTGTTGGCAAGGATAGGCCTTCTCCTGTGAATATCAATAGCCATTCCATATAGTGTATTAATTAACGATATAGCATCAGCCCCTTCAGCTTCTGCTGCCAATGCTATTTCTTTGACATCAGTAACGTTAGGAGTCAACTTTACTATCAAAGGCTTTTTACAATGCTTTCTTACTTCCCTTGTTATCTCAGTTATTCCAGCAGTAGTGTTTCCGAATGACATACACCCTTTTTTTACATTAGGGCATGAAACGTTTAGTTCAACAGCATCTATATCCTCAACCGATAATATATCTGCCATCTCACAGTAATCTTCAAGAGTATTGCCTGCTATATTTGCAATAATCGCTGTATCAAACCTTCTCAAAAACGGGATTTCCTCTTTTATAAATGTCTTTACACCAGGATTCTGAAGTCCTACACTGTTCAAAATACCTGCAGGTGTTTCAGCTATTCTAGGAGGTTTGTTTCCCTGTCTAGGTTCTAAGGTAAGACCTTTGACTGAAATTCCTCCTATTTGGTTTAAATCCATATACTCACTATACTCTCTTCCAAATCCAAAAGTACCCGATGCAGCAATAACAGGATTTTTCAATTTTAAACTTCCAATCCGAACTTCCATTTTAGGCATGTTGTCAGTCATCAAAAATCACCTCATCACTCCAGAATACAGGTCCGTCTTTACACACATGACTATATTCCCAACCATCTTCCTTTTTCGTTTTACATGCGCAAACCAGACAAGCACCAATGCCACAGCCCATTCTTTGCTCCATGGAAACCTGGCATTTTATATTATTCTTATGTGCAATTTCAACTACTCTTTTTATCATTGGCATAGGTCCACAGGTATATATCATATCAAACCCGCCAGCTTCCAGATCATCTTCCAGAAGTTTCGTAACAAGTCCCTTATACCCCATGCTTCCGTCATCTGTTGATATATTTAAGAAGTCGCAATTTGATTCAAATTCGTCTAAAAGCACTGCATAATCTTTATTCCTAAATCCAATATACGCTCTTTTATCTGCACCCTTTATCTCTCTTAGTAAGTAGAGCAGCGGGAAGATACCTATTCCCCCTCCAACTACTGCAATTCTCTTATTTTTCCCATCGATATCAAAAGGAGTTCCAAGAGGGGCAATCAAATCCACTTCGCTGCCTACCAGCTTCTGGGACAGGTATTCCGTCCCTATTCCCTTTATTTGAAATACAATATCGAAAGTTCCTCTGTCCCTATCAACGTTACATATGCTAATAGGCCTTCTAAGCAGGGCATTTATCCCTTCACTGCATTTTACATTTACAAACTGGCCAGGTCTGGCATATCCAGATACATAATCGGACTTAATTGTCATTCTGTATATCGACTTTGCCACTTGTTCAATTTTTTCAACCTTTTCAATTAAAACCTTAGACATTTTATCCTCCGAAACAATAGTTTTTGTTTATTAAAAAATCTCAGAGACTATTAGTCCTACTAGATTTTGCACACTTACTTCTCAAATTCCCCAATTAAAAATCTAGGGGGCATTTAGCCCCACCCAATTTTACAACATTTACATACAATTTTTAATCAAAAACACTTAGGTTTAGAACTTCGAGATCTTTTTCTTCTTTTCCAAGCTTCAAGCATTCCAATACTGCCTTTGCTGTATCTAGAGAAGTCAAGCATGGTATTGATATTTCAACGGCTTTTCTTCTTATCTTGAATCCATCTCTTTCAGGCTTTCTACCCTTTGTTGGTGTATTAATTATCAAGCTTATCTTGCCTGACTGTATCAAATCAAGTATATTAGGCTCTCCTTCTTCAATCTTCTTTACTGCATTTGTGGCTATCCCCTGATTATTTAACATATTTGCAGTCTTACCAGTTGCATAAAGCTTATAGCCCAACTTTTCAAACTCTTCAGCTATCGGAATCAATTCAGTCTTATCAGTGTCACGGACAGTCATCAGTATACCTCCGCTCTTTTTAGGAAGCTTAATTCCTGAACCAACAATTCCTTTAAACAGAGCATCCGGAAAATTCTTTGCAATTCCAAGAACCTCTCCTGTTGACTTCATTTCAGGTCCTAAGCTTGTGTCAACATCATGCAGCTTTTCGAAAGAGAACACCGGAACCTTAACTGCATAGTACTCAGACTCTTTATATAGACCAGTACCATATCCGAAGTCCTTAAGCTTTCTGCCCATCATAATTCTTGTAGCAATATTAACCATAGGAATTCCGGTTACCTTGCTTATATATGGTACCGTACGGCTTGAACGCGGATTTACCTCTATAACATAGAGTTCATGATTATAATAAACATACTGAATATTTACAAGTCCTATTACATGAAGAGCTTTCGCAAGCTTCTTTGTAAAGTCAACAATCTTTTCTTTTAGCTTGTCACTTATCGAAAGGGAAGGATATACAGATATACTGTCCCCTGAGTGAACTCCTGCTCTTTCAAGGTGTTCCATAATACCCGGAATCAATATATCTTCACCATCGCAGATAGCATCTACTTCTATCTCCTTGCCCATCATATATTTATCTACCAGTATAGGATGTTCCTGCTTTACCCTTGTTATGATTTCCATAAATTCTTGTACATCCTTGTCACTGAAAGCAATCTCCATACCCTGCCCACCTAAAACATATGACGGTCTTACAAGTACAGGATATTTAAGTTCATTGGCAGCTTCAAGAGCCTCTTCAAGAGTGAACACCGTCTTACCCTCAGGTCTTGGTATTCCTATTTCCTCAAGCACGGCATCAAACTTTTCACGGTCTTCTGCAGCATCTATATAGTAGGGTTCTGTACCAAATATCTTTACGCCCATCTGATCCAATGCTTTTGTAAGCTTGATAGCTGTCTGCCCACCGAACTGAACAATAACTCCATCAACTTTTTCAGTTTCAACAATGTTTTCAACATCTTCAGCTGTAAGAGGCTCAAAGTAAAGTCTGTCAGCAGTATCAAAGTCTGTACTTACTGTTTCAGGATTGTTGTTGGCTATTATGGTTTCATATCCTTCTTCCTTTAATCCCCACACTGAATGTACAGAACAGTAGTCAAATTCAATACCCTGACCGATTCTAATTGGTCCTGAACCCACAACAAGCACTTTTTTCTTATCTGATCTTTTTGCTTCACATACCTCATCAAAAGTTGAATAGTAGTATGGAGTCACAGCTTCAAACTCAGCAGCACACGTGTCAACCATTTTGTAGGTCGCACAAATGCCAAGCTCCTTCCTTTTAACAAGTATATCTTTTGCGGTGCATCCCATGTATTTTGCAATAACCATATCCGGGAATCCCATCTTCTTAATCTTCTTAAGGGTATCCTTTGTCATATCTTCAAGTTTCATCGTCTTAAGCTTTTCTTCAGTTGTAACAAGATCCTTAATCTTATTTAAGAAGTATAAGTCAATCTTCGTTATTTCATTTATTTCTTCAATAGTAATTCCCCTTCTTATAGCCTCAGCTAAGACAAGGAGTCTTTCATCATTTATGTCCTTAATTTTTTCACGTATTTCACTATCACTAAAGCTCTTGTATATATCCTGCTCCAGTGTAAAGATACCCAGCTCTAGAGAACGCAACGCCTTCATTAAAGCCCCTTCAAAGGAACTGCTGATAGCCATTACCTCTCCTGTTGCTTTCATCTGCGTGCCAAGAGTTCTTTTTGCCTTAACAAACTTGTCAAACGGCCACTTTGGAATCTTTACTACAACATAGTCCAACGTTGGCTCAAAACAAGCATAGGTTTTTCCCGTTACTGCATTCTGGATTTCATCAAGACCATATCCTATGGCAATCTTTGAAGCAACCTTTGCAATCGGATAACCGGTTGCTTTTGAAGCAAGCGCCGATGAACGGCTAACTCTTGGGTTTACTTCTATAACAGCATATTCAAAGCTGGTAGGGTGAAGTGCAAACTGAACATTACATCCACCCTGGATTCCCAATTCGGAAATAATATTAAGTGATGCCGTACGGAGCATTTGGTATTCCTTGTCTGTAAGTGTCTGTGAAGGCGCAACAACGATACTGTCCCCTGTATGAACTCCTACAGGGTCAATATTTTCCATATTACATACAGTAATTACATTCCCCTTGCCGTCGCGCATTACCTCGTACTCAACTTCCTTCCATCCGGAAATACACTTTTCTATGAGTACCTGAGTTACCCTGCTAAGCCTTAATCCATTGCTTCCTATTTCAAATAGTTCCTCTTCATTGTACACTATTCCTCCGCCGGAACCTCCAAGGGTATAGGCAGGTCTAACAATTACAGGATATCCGATCAGGGCTGCAAATTCCATAGCGTCTTCTATTGTAGTTACTACCTTGCTTGCTATGCAAGGCTCACCTATTCTTTCCATGGTATCTTTGAATGCCTGTCTGTCCTCAGCCATCTTTATAGTTTCAGTTGCAGTTCCAAGGAGTTTTACTCCCTGCTCTTCCAAAAATCCCGATTCTGCAAGCTCCATTGCAAGATTAAGACCTGTTTGACCACCTAATGTAGGCAATATACTGTCAGGCTTCTCTTCTATTATAATCTTTTTGACTATTTCAGGTGTGAGAGGCTCTATATATACTTTATCTGCAATGTTTGTATCTGTCATAATTGTTGCAGGATTGCTATTTACCAATATAACTTCAATGTTTTCTTCCTTTAATGCACGGCAGGCCTGTGTTCCGGCGTAGTCAAACTCTGCAGCCTGACCGATAATAATAGGTCCTGACCCTATAACTAAAACTTTCTTAACATCATTTCTTTTAGGCATTTAATATCCCCCTTAAATCCTTCTACACGATATATTACTTATACTTATTCATTAACTCAATAAATTCATCAAAAAGATAAGCTGTATCTTTCGGTCCTGGTGATGCTTCCGGATGAAACTGTACTGTAAATACAGGTACATCCTTATATCTTACACCTTCTATAGTACCATCATTCATATTTCTATGGCTTACTTCCATCCTTGAAGCATCTAAGGATGCTTCTATAATCGTATATCCATGATTCTGAGAAGTTATATATGTCAAATCCTTCTCAAGGTCCTTTACAGGATGGTTACATCCCCTATGGCCGTATTTTAGCTTTTCCGTATCAGCGTTATTTGCCAGTGCTGTAAGCTGATGTCCAAGGCAAATTCCAAACATCGGCTTTTTACCTATAAGTTTCTTGATAGTATCAATTGTTTCTACACAATCCTTTGGATCACCAGGTCCATTTGACAACATTATGCCGTCAGGATTGACAGCCATAATTTCATCAACTTTTGCATTTGCAGGATATACATATACATCGCAGCCTCTTTTTAGTAGTGATCTGACAATATTTTGCTTGATACCAAGATCGAGCAGAGCCACCTTCAGGCCATCCCCTTTGTAATGTATAACCTCTTTTGTCGTAACACACATAACAGGATCTTTAATCTCATAAGCCTTGATTTCATCAATCTTGTCTTCTAAACTAAAATTAGGATCAGTTGTAATAATCCCTTTCATAGTTCCTTTATCACGCAGTATCCTGGTAAGAGCCCTTGTATCAATTCCCTGAATACCAATTATATTATGACGCTTAAGGTATTCTTCCAAAGTCTCTACAGACCTCCAGTTGCTTGGATTGTCACAAAGCTCCCTTACAATAAATCCCTTAACCTGAGGCTTGCCCGATTCAATATCGTCAATGTTAACACCATAGTTACCAATAAGTGGATACGTCATTGTAACCACCTGCCCACAGTAAGAAGGATCCGTCAGTACTTCCTGATAACCTGTCATGCCTGTATTAAACACGATTTCTCCAATTACTTCGCCTTCTATTCCAAAGTTTTCACCGTGAAAAATCGTGCCGTCTTCTAATGCTAGTATTGCTTTCATTAATTAACCACCCCATATAATACGTTAGTTTTTTAGATATAGACAGCTAAACATTATTTTGCAATATTTGAATTAACGAATGAAAAGTAATATTGCAAAATGTAATCATCAAGCACCAATAACTTGATTTATGTCATCCTTCATTCTCAATGCTTCAGCTCTTGAAGCTTCATTAAATTTGTCTTCAGTATATATCCCACTCCAGTGTTCATCCTTATATGCACACATTATGCTCCTTGAAGCATTCACCAGGGCACCTAAACCATCACTGTTAAATGAATGCGCAACATCCCTTGCAGTTCCCCCCTGTGCTCCATAACCTGGAACCAGTATATAAGCGTTTCTTAATATTTTTCTTAATATCTTTGCCTGATTGGGGTATGTAGCCCCTACAACTGCACCAACACTACTGTATCCATATTTACCTATAACATTTGCGCCCCAATCATTTACATATTCAGCTACTTTTTCGTAAATGCTTTTGCCTTCCTGAGTCAGAAGATCCTGAAGTTGCCCGGAAGACTTGTTTGAAGTCTTTACAAGAACGAAAATTCCTTTACCAAAATTGGCACAATCATTTACAAATGGCTTGATTCCATCAACTCCAAGATAAGGATTTACTGTCAGCGCATCTACATCAAACGCAGCCTCCATGCAATTGTCATCAACCTTGGTATTTCCAAGGAAAGCAGAGGAATAAGCCTCTGCAGTCGTTCCAATATCATTTCTCTTACCGTCAGCGATACATATTAATCCTTTTTCCTTTGCATATTTGCACGTTTCGTAGAAAACCCTCACTCCCTCAACACCATACATTTCATAGTATGCAAGTTGCGGTTTGACAGCAGGTACAATATCATATATGGAATCAATCAACATTTTGTTAAACTTAAGTATTGCCTCTGCTACACCTTTTAAATTGGCTCCGTACTTTTGGAACATCTCTTCTTTAATGAAAGACGGAACATAATCAATTTTAGGATCAAGACCTACAACTGTAGGATTATTTTTCTCTTTAATTTTCTCAATCAGTGTATCAATAAACATCTTATACTCTCCTTATTTCATCAATTTATATCAAGAAATTAGCGAAACGCTTGCTTTTATAATAATACTTTCTCTCTAACAATCACATTACCATTTACAATTGTGTAATAAACTGTACCTTGTAATTTAAAACCATTAAACGGTGAATTTTTGCTTTTTGAACTAAACTTCTGTATATCCACTTCAAATTCTTCATTAATATCAAGTATTGTCAAATCTGCACAACTTCCTACTTCTATAGAACCTTTATTTAATCCAAGGATTTTTGAAGGATTTACGCACATTTTTTCAACCAATTGCTCAATGGTTAGATGTCCAGGTTTTACAAGGTAAGTTACGCAAAGTGGCAGAGCAGTCTCAAACCCAACCATCCCGTTTGCAGCAATAGCAAATTCAACATTCTTTTCATCAGCATGGTGCGGAGCATGATCTGTTGCAATTATATCGATTGTTCCATCCTTTAGTCCCTCTATTATTGCTTGAACATCCTTATTTGTTCTGAGCGGAGGATTTACTTTCGCCAAAGTGTTAAAACCCTCACACGCCTCCTCAGTAAGTGTAAAATAATGAGGGCAGGTTTCGCAGGTTACTTTGACTCCACGTTTTTTCGCATGCCTTATAAGATCAACTGAAAGTTCAGTGCTCACGTGAGCAATATGAACAGGAATTTTTGTGTATTCAGCCAATATAAGATCTCTAGAAACCATTATTTCTTCAGCAGCTGAAGGTATACCCTTTAATCCCATGATTGTGGACAGGTAACCCTCATTCATGGTACCTTCGTCTACCAGCTCCAAATCCTCGCAGTGTGATATTACTGTTATATCAAACATTGAAGCATATTGAAGTGCCTTTTTCATTAATGAAGAACTCTTAAGAGGCTTTCCATCATCTGAAATAGCAACTGCACCAGCAAACTTCAACTCTCCTATTTCTGAAAGTTCTTCGCCCTTAAGCCCCTTTGATATGGCTCCTATCGGATAAACGTTTACTACTCCTTCTTGTTTTGCTTTATTTATAATATATTTTACAATAGCCTGATTATCAATTACCGGGTTTGTATTGGGCATACATGCAATAGATGTAAACCCTCCCTTGGCAGCACTTCTTGTGCCTGTCTCTATATCTTCCTTGTATTCAAAACCCGGGTCTCTTAAATGGCAATGAGCATCAACAAGCCCTGGCAAAACATATTTACCCTCTGCATAAATAATATCACCACTTACAAACTCAAGGTTTTTACCGATTTCAACAATCTTGCCATCATCTATTAATATATCTAGACAATCGTCAATTTTCGATTTTGCATCAACAACATGACCGCCTTTAATTAATGTTCTCACTAGAATCCCTCCTTGTCAAAAGATACAACAGTGCCATTCTGACAGCTACTCCATTTTGAACCTGTTCATTTATAAGCGACTTGTCACCGTCTACAACACTAGATGACAATTCCACTCCCCTGTTTACAGGACCAGGATGCATTACAAGCGCATCTTCCTTGGCAAGCTTCAGCCGCTTTTCATCAAGTCCGAAGAATCTTGAATACTCCCTTATACTTGGGAACAGCCCTTTTTTCTGCCTTTCAAGCTGAATTCTAAGTCCCATAACCACGTCAGCATCAATCAATGCCTCCTGAACCGTATTAAACGCTTTAACTCCTGTTTTCTCAATTTCCGGCGGCAGTAAGGTTGATGGACCAGCCACACAAACTTCAGCTCCAAGTTTTGTCATTCCCCATATATTACTTCTGGCAACCCTGCTATGATACACATCTCCAATAATAGCAACTTTTAAACCTTTCAAACTTCCCTTCTTTTCGATTATTGTAAACATATCAAGCAGTGCCTGGGTAGGATGTTCATTCATTCCGTCACCTGCATTAATAACCGAAGCATTGATATTCCTGGCAAGAAGATGCGGTGCTCCGGACATTGGGTGCCTTATGATAACAACATCTGTTCCCATCATATCTATTGTCTTTCCAGTATCAATAAGTGTCTCACCTTTAGATACACTGCTGCTTGAAGCAGACACGTTTGCAGCACTTGCACTCATGTACTTCGACGCGAGTTCAAAAGACAATCTTGTCCTGGTACTGTTTTCATAAAACAAAGTTATTATAGACTTTCCCTGAAGGTGTGGAGTCTTCTTGTTTTTTGATGTAACAATAAGCTTCATAGTCCTTGCCGTGTTTAAAATGTGTTCAATTTCTTCGCTTGTAAGATCCTTAAGTCCTAACAGATCTTTTGACTTTAAAATCATCATAGCACCTCACTCACATAAACTTATATTTAAATGTAAATATAAAAAACTTGATTTAATTGACATTAGTTGCTTTATGCCATCTTTATACACATGTAGATTTTTAAATCCAATGTGAAAAATTGGCACCTGATAAAAAAAATAGTAAGGAAATATATCCTTACCATTTTTGAAAATAAGTATTCTATTAATTGAATCAAAAGTCGTTCCACTAACTATATAAATAAGAAAAGCAGAATACATCTCTATTTTTTGCTTTAATTTAATTATAAAGACGTTCATCAGACTTTTCATCACAAATATCCTTTCACTATAATCATTCTAAAATATCCACAAAACTTCTATATAAACCTAATGACTGATTCCTTTTTCAATATCACTGATCGTAACAATATTCACCTTATCAACATCATATAATTTAACATTTACTACCTCAAACTTAGAAGTTGGAACATTTTTCCCAACATAATCAGCTCGGATAGGAAGTTCTCTATGTCCTCTATCAACCAAAACAGCAAGCTGAATCATTTTCGGTCTGCCAATATCCATAATTGCATCTATTGCAGCCCTAGCTGTTCTACCTGTGTATATTACATCATCAATCAGTATAATCTCCTTACCATTAACAGAGAAATTTATTTCTGTGCCGTTTATTATTGGATGTTCTGCCAACATACTTAAATCATCTCTATAAAGTGTTATGTCCAAAATTCCTACAGGAACCTCTTTACCCTCAACACCCTTTATTTTTTCAGCAATCATTTTTGCAAGAGGCACACCTCTTCGCTGAATACCAATGAGAACAATATTCTCTACACCCTTATTCTTCTCAATAATTTCGTGAGCTATTCTTGTAACAGCTCTAATTATTCCACTTTCATCCATTATTTCAGCTTTATCAACCATATTTTATACACTCCAAAATTATTTAATACATTCAAAATCATAGGAACTGCATTTTAACATTTTGTATGACTAGAAACCTGAAATCTAAAAGTACTGGGCGTCAAAAAAGCTTCCTACCAGATGACGGCAAGAAGCTAAATCACAATGTGTATTTATACAAAATTGTATACTCTCAGCGCCACCTTTCTAGCCTCTCTGGACTCAATTAAAGGTAACTATTTAATTAAATATTATAGTAACACAATTTGTATCTATTGTCTATATATTTTTAATGATTTTTTAATCTTATTTTTGAATTTATATTCCTCATGGATGAAGAAAATATAACTTTTACAGCTATTTCACTTATTCCTTATCTACCCGACCTTAGCTTAGGCTCTCTTCTTAAATTTATTCCCAATATTCCGCCAATTGAACCTGTAAGAACACCGGCAACCAACATTATTATAACATGACTGTTGACCGAAAAATCTCTATATGTCAGACTGCTAACAAGGAACAGGATAGCCATATACAAAAAACCTATAATCCCTCCATTCATCCAACCTCTGCTCTGCACTCTGCAGGTAGAAGACCAGCCAGCTATTATTATGCTGATTAAGGTCGTAATAATCACCGCTGACGGAAGAAACTTTTCCGGGAAATCCATATAGGTTAGAAAGAATGAAAAAACCATGAATAGCGGTATCGTGATTAAGTATGCAATAGCAATGCCTTTAATCATTGATACTATATTGGCATGCTCACTTATAATATTTTTGGCCGTCTGGCTCGTTTTGTTTGTCATAACAACCCCCCAATAGATTAATAGTGTGTTTATACTATTAATCTATTGGAATTTTAAGCTTGTTAGAACAAGAAAATAAATTACTTGTTTTCTTCTTTCAAATCATTTTCGTAAAGCATTTTTAAACATTCATCAAGCTGTTCCTCGGTAAACACGCCATCCCGAACCATTTTTCTATATACCGGTTTATCTCTCATCATACTCAAATAAACTTCAGTCTCATTATTCGCTTTTTTGTCCGCTGTCATTCCAATACCCCCTACTCTTCTGTCATTTCCTTGAGCATACTATAATATTTTTAAAAAAAAGGTAATTTTTTTCAATAGCGAATTAATATTTTTAAATATATTTTAATTTTTGCAGAACTTTTTTTTGAGTCTACCTGTCTAATATGTATAAATTATCAAAATATTAACCAAGGAGTGAAGAAAATATGAAAACAAAAATGGCGCTATTTGTTGCGCTAATCATGATTATTACTGTATCCATACCCGGTTTTGTATTTGCTGCAAGTGATCCTGGGCTTGAAAGTGCAATTAAGTCAGCAAAGCAAATGTTTGATATCCCCGAAGACTATAACAATTTTTCTTATAGTGTCAGAACTGAAGGCGATACAAAGATATGGGATCTTAACTGGAGCTCAAAAAGCGATAACGGTTCAAGCATCCAGATAACAATTGATAACACTGGAGATATATTAAACTATTATAATTACAAGAATACAAACTACGAAAACATTAAAAAGCTCCCGGCAATAAGTAAATCTGCTGCTCAAACTAAAGCTGAAGAAACTGTTAAAAAACTGAATCCTGATATTTTTAGCAGCTTAAAGCCGATGGAAAATAGTCAAAGTATGTCTATTAATGAAAGTTGCTATTCTTTTGGCTATGAAAGAACATACAACGGCATCCCGTTTCCACAAAACGGAATAAGTATATACATAGACAAACAGACTGGTGAAGTTCAGAATTACAACAAAACATGGATAAAAAACATTACCTTTCCTTCAAGCGAAAAAGCCATAAGTCTTAAGGAAGCCCAAGAGGCATATATTAAGAACCTCGGTCTTAGGCTTACATACCAGACCTCTACTGATGAAGGCAGTTTAAAAGTATTCGGAGCATATGTACCTGTATATAATTCAAGCTATTATATTGATGCTTTAACAGGTGAAAGGGTAAATTTAGAGCAATATTATTACGGTGGGAGATACGGAGATGAAAAACTTAAGTACAATGTCGCCTTCAGTACTACTGCAGGAGATATCATACTCACGCCTGAAGAAATAGAGGCGGTAGAAGAAGTCTCAAAACTTATCAGCCAGGAAAATGCAGAAAAGATAGCTAGAGAATTAAAGATTCTCGAACTTGATGAAACCTTCACCCTACAAAGCGCAAGTCTTTTTAAAGGTTGGTCTGGAATAAAAGGCTACCAGTGGGAACTGTATTTTACCAAGTCAAATGATAAAGACTACAGGAATGTAAATGTCGCTATTGATGCTACTACCGGGGAGATAACAAGCTTTTACACAGGTTATCCAAGCAGTGAAGACAGTACTCCCAAATATGACAAGGATGCTGCAAAAAAAGCTGTCGAGGAGTTTTTAAAACAATTTCAAGCAAATAAGTTTAAAGAAACTCAATATGAAGAAATAAATAACTACCCAGGCACTTACCCTGCTGATTATAAGCCTACAAACTTTTGGTTTAAATATGAAAGAACTGTAAACGGTATCCCTGTTCCTGAAAATAATATTTCTGTTGAATTTGATGCTATATCAGGTAAGATTACAAACTACGGTTTAGCATGGTTTGATACAAAATTCCCTTCCCTGGACAATGCTGTTGCCATCGATGACATCTATGAAATTTTCTTTAAGGACATTGGATTGAAACTTCAGTATACAACAGGAAATTCAGATATTATTTACACTAAAGAATCGGGCCAAAATGCAACAGTTCAGAAGGAAGCAAAGTTGGTATACACTGTAAATCCCGACAAACCCTCAAGCCTTGATGCTTTAACTGGGGTGATTTTAGATTCATATGGAAAACCTTACGAAGAGAAAAAGCAATTGGAATACACTGATATTTCGGGACATTATGCTCAAAAAGAAATTGAGCTTCTTGCGCAAGCAGGTATTGGCCTTGAAGGACCAGAACTAAAACCAAATGAACAAATCAAGCAAAAGGACTTCCTGCTATTAATATCACAAGTAATCAGCAACGGATATCGTTTTTATGGAAAAACTACCCTGGCCAATACTGATGAAACAGAGGATCTTTATAAATTACTAATACAAGAAGGTATCATAAAAGAGAATGAAAAAAATCCTGAAGGATCTTTGACAAGAGAGGACAGCGTCAAATTTGTAGTAAGGGCATTAAAGTATGAAAAAGTAGCTGCACTGAGCGACATTTTTAATTGTAAATTTAAAGACAAGAACGAAATAAGCCCTGATCTCATTGGACACGTAGTGATTGCTAAAGGACTTAAGATTATAAACGGCCACGGAGATTACTTCAGACCAAAGGCAAAACTAAAAAAAGCAGACGCACTAATTATAATATACAATTACCTGCAAATTTAACATTTTATTAAATACACGAGGAGGTCCTTGTGCCTCCTCTCCCTCTTTAATTTTCAAATTTTTAAAAGGTCTTTAAGGCCTTTTTTTAATGTGATTTTGACTTTTTTAATTTTTTTAGTATATACAAGCTAAAATGGATTTAATTAATTAAATAAACTTTTTAAAATAGTTAAAACTAAATACGAATAAGAATAACATTTGAAGGAGGGTACAAACATGGGCTTTTTTGATTTTTTCTATAATAATGATGCGTTGAAAAACCTAAATAAATCGAGTGAGAATACACGTGAAAATGCTTCAAGGTTTCAGCCGTTTAATGAAGAGTTCTCAATGGATATGACTACAGAACCCTATGGTACCAATATAAAAGAATTGGACAATTCTTATTCAAGCAGCGGTGTTGAAATTCATGATACCAGAAACACTCTTAGGGTGTTGTACAGCGGTATATTAGCTAAAAATGGCGCTAAAGAGATATATGCAGTTATAGGATATGGTGATAATCTGAACTGGGAAAATGTTCAAGAGTATCCTATGCACAAGCTGTCAAACAAAAAATATGAGTTAATTTTCCCGGTGAACAGGGCAGGAGAAATAAATATGGCCTTCAAAGATTCGGCAAATAACTGGGATAACAATTCAGGAAGAAACTTTACATTTACTAACTATGTTTACGAGGGCAGCCATTAGGCTGCCCCCTTTTTTGAACACTATTGAAACCTCTTTATTGGTATAAAAAAAACGCTTGATCATCAAGCGTTTATTTCTTTTCCGGTGTTGTAATACTATCAATTGCAAACCTTAAAAGCTTTAACTGTGTTTTTGCAACGCCAGTTTCAATTGTAATCTCATCATCTTTAACATTTACTACTTTGCCTATTATTCCACCGATTGTTACTACCTCATCCCCATCTTTGATGGAATCTTGCATATCCTTCCTTGCCTTGTCTTTCTTTTTTTGTGGCATGAATATCATGAAATACATAATTGCAATGAATGCCACTGGCAGCAACAAAGCGCTGATTATTTGCTGAACACCTTGCATAGTAGACCTCCTAGTTTTATATAAATTTATTTATAGCCAAATTTACTAAAAAACTCATTTTTGAAATCTCCAAGTCTATCTTCCATTATAGCCTTTCTAACATTTTCCATCAAGTTAAGCAAGAATCTTAAGTTATGCCATGTAGTAAGTCTTATTCCTAAGACCTCTCCTGTTTTTAACAAGTGCCTGATATAAGCCCTTGAAAAATTCCTGCAGCAATAGCAATCACACTCAGGATCTAGCGTGGAATAATCTCTGGCATAAGCAGCATCTCTGATTATAACTTTTCCTTTGCTTGTAAGAACAGTCCCGTTTCTCCCAATACGGGTTGGAAGAACACAGTCAAACATGTCTATTCCTCTTAGTGCACCTTCTATCAAGTAATCCGGGCTACCAACACCCATAAGATATCTTGGTTTGTCTTGAGGGAGTAGTGGTACTGTACAGTCAAGCATAGCATACATTTCTTCTGCTGGCTCTCCTACACTCAACCCTCCAATTGCATAGCCCGGGAAATCAAGCTCTAAAAGTTCATAAGCACTTTGCTGCCTGAGTTCCTTGTACATTCCCCCCTGTACTATTCCGAAAAGTGCCTGTTTATCAGTATTTTTATGAGTATCTTTGCACCTTTTTGCCCATCTGGTAGTTCTCTCGAGAGAGTTTTTCGCATAGTTGAAATCCGCAGGATAAGGTATACATTCATCAAAAGCCATAATTATATCTGCTCCCAGATCATTCTGTACCTTCGTTGCCATCTCAGGAGTAAAAAAGTGTTTTGATCCGTCAATGTGAGACTTGAAAGTAACACCTTCCTCTTTGATATTTCTCAAATCACTAAGGCTAAATACCTGAAAACCTCCGCTGTCAGTCAAAATTGGTCTATCCCAATTCATAAACCCGTGCAATCCGCCGGCTTCCTTCACAATATCCTGACCAGGTCTCATATAAAGGTGATATGTATTGCTTAATATAATCTGGGCCTCAATAATCTTAAGCTCATCAGGCGACATACCCTTAACCGTTGCCTGAGTTCCCACAGGCATAAATGCAGGTGTATCAAAATACCCATGCGGCGTATGTACCCTTCCCAATCTTGCTCCCGTCTGTTTACATTTTTTAATCAATTCATATCTAATTGCGCTCATATTCACCATATTCCTTAATCTATTTTATAAACATGGCATCTCCAAAACTGAAGAACCTGTATTTTTCATTTACTGCTTCATTATATGCTTTCATAATTGTATCCCTGCCGGCTAATGCACTCACCAGCATCAGCAGTGTTGATTCTGGCAGATGAAAATTTGTTATCAATTTATCTACTACTTTAAAATTGTAGCCAGGATAAATAAAAATATCCGTCCATCCGCTCTGGGGCTTTAAAGCGCCAAATTCATCCCCAATTGTCTCAATAACCCTGCAGCTTGTCGTTCCCACTGCTATAATCTTTCCGCCATTTTTCCTTGTGTTATTGATTTTGTTACAGTCCTCTTCCTTCAAATTATAGTACTCACTATGCATTTTATGCTCAAGTATATTTTCAACTTTCACAGGTCTAAAAGTTCCAAGTCCTACATGCAGAGTAACATAAGCAATTTCTATGCCTTTTTCCTTAATTTTCTCCAAAAGCTCCGTTGTAAAATGCAAGCCGGCAGTTGGAGCCGCTGCAGAACCTTTGTGCTTGGAATATACCGTCTGATATCTCTCCTTGTCTTCAAGCTTTTTTGTTATATATGGCGGCAGAGGCATTATTCCAACTCTATCTAATATCTGTTCGAATACTCCCTCGTACTCAAATCTAACAAGCCTGTTTCCTTCTTCTACTACATCTATAATTTCAGCCTTAAGCTCTCCATTTCCAAACACAAACCTCGAACCTGGCTTAGCCCTTCTTCCGGGCTTCAATATCACTTCCCATATATCCCCGCCGGTATTTTTCAAAAGTACAAATTCAATCTTACCGCCTGTATCTTCCTTCTCCCCAAGAAGTCTGGCAGGGATAACTCTTGTATCGTTTAAAACCAGGCAATCGCCCGTATTCAAATATTCTATTATATCTTTAAATATTCTATGCTCAATCTCACCCGTTTTTCTGTCAACCACCATTAAACGGGATTGTTTCCTATCCTGCAAAGGTTCCTGAGCAATAAGTTCTTCCGGCAGATCATAGAAAAATTCACTAACTCTCATCGTTTACCAAACACCATTTCTTAAAAATTGATTACAACACATGTAGAATAATACATTAAAAAACTATCTATTGCAAGGTATAATAAGAAATTACATATACATATTATTATTGATAATTACATAAAAATTATGATAAAAAGCCTTATGTAATCAATAATTTTATCCCAGTTTCGGTAACAATGAAAAAGGTTATTTTGATTTTAAATGATACTAAGTATTTTCAGCTATTCAACCTTGGTACCTGTAAAGTAATGTGTTAGAATCTCCTTATACGTAAGTCCTGCATTTGCCATACCCTTTGCCCCTTCCTGACTCATCCCAATTCCATGGCCCCAGCCTTTTCCTGTAAAGATGTACGTAGTAGGAACAGCAGGTACTGTCTTTTTTGTATTATTCGAACTTATTATACTAACATTATTTGAGGTACTTATTGTCTTCACGCCTGAGGAAGTCATAACTTTTTTCCCTGAGAGTTGAGTATTTGAAGAGCTGCCATCCTGCTTCAAAACAGCCACGTCAGAATCGGTGGTAATGTCAAACCACTGGCTGTCAAGGCTTAGAAACGATCTGGTATTGCCATTTGTATAAATACGCTGATCATTTGCTCCCTTAACAACAAGTTCGGTTGCCCTTCCTGCTTCCGACCTTTTCGTAATAAATACAGCCTGTATATTTCCAAGTTTATAACCTCTTTTGGTCATTATTTCGCCAATTTTTTGTGCAGTATAAGATACCTGCCAATTGTAATGCCATGACTTACCCGATTCATATGGATCATCTACGCTTACCAGATACGGATAATCCTCACTACCCCATACATTCTTTACATCCTCTGTTTTACCACCACTTGAACTGAAATAAAAAACCGCTGCCGGTTTGCCTTTATATGTAACAATCTCTCCCTTTGTATCATCGATAGCCTTATTTGTTGCCTTATCTTCAACACTATAGCCTTTATAGACCTGAGAATAGGTTGTTGTACAAAGATTAAATTTCAGATGGCTGTATTTTGATAAATTATTAAGTGTATATGTTCTAGCTGCAACAGCTTGTGCCTTCAGTGCTTCAACATGTGAACCTGCACCTATTTCTCCGGGAACAACTCCATAAAGGTATTCTTCAGTAGGTAAAACATTTATAACCGTCATATCACTTCCGGTTTGTCTTAACACCTCAAGCCCTCCACGAAATACCTTTTTATTGTCGCTATTGAGCTTAAATAAAGAAGGTGAACCACCTTCATGCGGATAAACTCTAAAAGCTCCGTTTACGCTATCATACATCAATTTTACCTGGCCATCGGAAGACAGAATAACAATCCTCTTGGATGAAGGAGGAATAACACTATAGTCTGCAATACCTCCTAATGCCACCTGTGCAGCATTTTCATCCAAGTAAAATCCGCTCCATATCTGCCATGTATCTGAAAATACCGGATATGCATCAATCCCATTTTTTTTGTATTCTTCAAGCTGCGCAGTCATTGCGTAGTAACTGTCATAGCTGCCTCCCAGATTGGCATGATAAGCTCCAATTTTCTCACCATCAGGTATTGCTGCTGATTCCGGGCTATATTCGGTAAGAGTACCTTTATTATTTACATAAAAGGCATCCTTTCTTATTATTATAGCATTATTTGTCGTTTCTTCAGTAAGAACTGTAAAACCACTGTCTGAATAACTCCCTATCTGAAGTCCACTTTCACTATCAACGGTAAAGCTTGAGAGCGCTGTATATTGCTTAGTTTTATCATCATTAAAATACAGTCCTATTCTTACCTGCCCTGGCACACCTGAATATGCCCAACACACATTGCACATTAAAAATGAAATTATTAGCGGCAGTAAAATGAAAATTGCATTTTTAAAATGAAATAACCGAGCCTTATGTACACACTCTTCTTGCATAAACTCAATATCCCTATGACAAAATTCGCCCAACATACCCTTTCCCCCAATTTATCCTTTGTAAAATTAACTTTTTAAACCATATATATTCATATATTCGACAAAAGTTTCCACGCCCCTTTATTGTAACATAAATGTAAAACTTAAAATCACCATTTATACGCCTTAAGGGATTTTTATAAAATTGCTAAAGAATAAACTTTTTAGGAATTCTGAAAATATAACTTCAGCTAAGTTCACAAATTTATTGGGGGTGCATATAATATTAATATACAAAACAATAAAAAGGGCACCAAATATGCTTTTCTGTCCTTTTTCTACACTTCAAAAAACAGTTTGACAATCAGTACTCAAGATGTTAGAATAATAAAAAAATAATGTGTGGTAGAGGCGCGGTTTTCAATAGTATGCTTACTGAGAAGTATGGGCTTTGTTGATGTAAGTTGAAAGGGTAAACTGCCGAAGAATGGATTTCCCAAATAGAATTTCGTTCTGGTTATTCGGTTAACAGCCGTATGACTGTCATCAATCGTTTGATGGAGCGCTATCAGTTCATACACTAAAGTTGTACATAGTACTTCTTTTATACAAAACAAATGAACTGCTGGTATCCATACCAGCTTTTTTATTTGGTAAATCTTTGGAGCGGATGTCATAAAATTGAATGGAGTTAATGCTTCCAGAGATGATTATATTTGCATAGGAAAACGTTCTTTCCTAATAATATAAGATGGTACAGCGTTAAACACACATGGTTTTGAAAAATAATAAACACAAAATATTGTGAAAAATTTTAGGAGGCAATTACAATGAAGAAAATTAACTTGGCAGTTGTTGGAGCTACAGGAATGGTTGGTAGAACTTTTATAAAAGTATTGGAAGAAAGAAATTTACCTATTGAAAATATATATTTCTTTTCTTCAAGCCGTTCAGCAGGATCAAAAATTACTTTTAACGGAAAAGAATACACTGTAGAAGAGCTTACAGAAACTTCTTTCGACAGAGGCATTGACATTGCACTTTTCTCAGCTGGTGGAAGCACAAGCGAAAAATTTTCACCTATAGCTGCTTCAAAGGGATGTGTAGTTGTAGATAACAGCAGTCAATGGAGAATGGACCCGGCTGTTCCATTGGTAGTACCTGAAGTTAACCCACAGGACATCGCATGGCATAAAGGTATCATTGCAAATCCAAACTGTTCAACTATACAGGCAGTTGTAGCTTTAAAACCACTGCATGACAAATACAAGATCAAGAGAATAGTTTACTCAACATACCAGGCTGTTTCAGGAGCAGGTATGAAGGGTTATTCTGACCTTGAAAACGGACTTAAAGGTGAAGCTCCTAAGAAGTTCCCTCACCCTATTGCCGGAAACTGTCTGCCTCACATTGACGTATTCCTTCCAAACGGTTATACAAAGGAAGAGGAAAAAATGGTTAACGAGACAAGAAAGATTTTAGGAGACCAAAACTTAAGAGTTACTGCTACAACAGTTAGAGTACCTGTATATAACGGACACAGTGAATCAATTAACGTTGAGTTCGAAAAACAGTTCGATTTGGATGAATTAAAGGAAGCTTTAAAAAATGCTCCAGGCTTAATAGTAGAAGACGATCCACAAAACAATGTATATCCTATGGCTTTAAGTGCATCAGGTAAGGATGAAACTTTCGTAGGTAGAATCCGTCGTGATGAAAGTGTTGAAAGCGGAGTAAATCTATGGGTTGTTGCAGATAATATAAGAAAAGGTGCAGCTACAAATGCTGTTCAGATTGCTCAAGAACTCATTAAAATGTGGAATAAGTAATAAAATATTGGCCCAAGTTATTAGCAATTAAGCAACTCTAGTAGAGTAGATTTGCAGCACATAAAGTTAATGTGTTGCAAACTACCTTAAGAAAGGATGTTAAATATGAGAAATCCAGTATTCACAGGTTCAGGCGTAGCAATTATTACACCATTTACCGACAACGGTATAGACTTCGAAAAGTTGGAAGAACTCATTGAATTTCAGATAAAAGAAGGTACTGATGCACTTATAATATGCGGTTCTACAGGTGAAGCATCTACACTGCCTGATGATGAGCACAAATCAGCAATTAAGTTTGCTGTTGATAAAGTAAACAAGAGGATACCTGTTATTGCCGGAACAGGTAGTAATGATACAAAACACGCAGTACATTTAACGGAATACGCTGAATCTGTTGGTGCTGATGCTATTTTGAGCGTTACTCCTTATTATAATAAAACTACACAAAAAGGGCTTTATGAACATTTTAAGATAATAGCTAATAGTGTAAAGGTACCTGTTATACTTTATAATGTACCTTCAAGAACAAATTTGAATATTGACCCTCAGACTGTTAAAGCTCTATCTGAGATAGAAAATATAACTGCCATAAAGGAATGCAATTTAAATCAGGTTGGCGAAATTATAAACCTTTGCGGAGATAGCTTCTCAGTATATTCAGGAAATGATGATCAAGTACTGCCGCTTCTTGCTCTTGGGGGAAAAGGTGTAATTTCGGTAATGGCAAACATTATACCAAAAGATACCCACGATCTGGTTGCTACTTTTATGTCTGGTGACATTGCTACAAGCAGGAAAATCCAGCTTAGGCTTTTAGACCTTGTTAAAGCACTGTTCGTTGAAGTAAGTCCTATACCGATCAAGGCAGCAATGAACCTTATGGGTATGAATGTTGGAAAATGCCGTCTGCCTTTGGTTGATATGAGTGAAAAGAATTTTAAGTACTTACAGGATACCTTAAAACAATATGGTCTGATTTAATTTTGACTGCGCCGTATTTATACGGCGTTTAAAATTTTTTAAAAAGAGTATACTTAAAGTAAGAAAAGGAAGTGAATGTTCAAATGATAAATATATTGTTAAGCGGCTGCAACGGCAGAATGGGTCAGGTAATTACCAGACTTGCATCACAAAGGGACGACTTAAAAATTGCAGCGGGTTATGACCAAAACACATCCATCCAAAATACATACCCTGTTTTTTCAGACTTGAGCAAATGTGATGTGAACGTAGATGTTATTATTGATTTTTCTCACCCTGCTGCTCTAGACAGTTTGATGAGCTATGCAATTACAAAAAAAGTGCCCGCAGTGGTAGCAACAACAGGACTTTCCAATTTACAGATACAGGTTCTGAAAGATGCCTCCAAAAGAATTCCGGTATTTTTTTCAGCTAATATGTCATTAGGTGTAAATCTTTTGATTGATCTTGTAAAAAAAGCTGCACGTGTTCTTGAGAAAGACTTTGATATTGAAATCGTAGAAAAGCATCATAACCAAAAAATTGACGCTCCAAGCGGTACAGCATTAGCAATTGCTGATGCAATCAACACCTCTTTAGAGCAGCAACAGGAATACATTTATGACAGACACTCTAGAAGGAAGAAAAGAAGCAAGACAGAAATTGGAATACATGCTGTTAGAGGTGGAACTATAGTTGGTGACCATTCCGTTATATTTGCCGGCAATGACGAAATAATTGAAATAAACCATACAGCCATGTCAAAAGAAATATTTGCAGTCGGATCGCTTAATGCTGCAGCATTTCTATACAAGAAAAATCCCGGTATGTATAACATGGATGATCTCATTCAAAGTAAGTAATAAAATGGGGTACTTTCGCCCCCAAGCTGTTTTGAAATAATTGATTCATTATTCTCAAAAAACTTCAGGAGGTGTTTTTGATGTCTCAAAAACCAGTTACAAGTATTGATGTTACATATAATGTTTCACTCATTACACTCGATAACCTTCCTAACGACATCAAGCTTATATCGGAGATATTTACTTCTATAGCTAACGAAGGTATCAGCATCGATATGGTAAGTAAATCTCCCTCAGTGAAAGGTAATACAACAATATCCTTCAGCCTGCTTTACGATGATCTTGTTAAAGCTATGAGCTCCTTAAATAAATTTAATGAGCATGTTCATAATCTTAGCATTGAAATTGATAGTTTTAACACTAAGTTCTGTATATTCGGCAAAAATATGAAGGATATTCCTGGAGTTGCTGCGAGATTATTTACAGTGCTTGCAAGTGAAGGCATTGAGGTTAAGCTTGTTACTACTTCTGAATCGGATATTTCATGCCTGATCGATGAAAAAGATGCCGATAAAGCTTGTGAATCTGTAAAAAAAGAATTTTCCCTAGAAGAATAGCAAATTCTACTTACATAAAATTGCTATTTTAGAAATCACGTAAAGTATTACATAACTTATAAATATATAATAAAATTTTACGTTATTCGAACTTATTAATATAAAAAGAATATTTCAATAAATTTCAGAACAAGAATTATCAACCACTAAATTAGAAGCAGTTTTCCAGTTTAGTGGTTGATATATTTTTGAGCAACATAAACTAATTGCCAAAAATGCAAAGTTCTTAAAACTCTATACCTTCCCTTGCAGGTATACCTTTTTCAAAAGGATGCTTTATGCATGCAATTTGCGAAACATAGTCAGCCACTTCTATTATTTCTGCCGGAACATTTCTTCCTGTAAGAATCAATTCGACCTGCTCAGGTTTGCCCTTAATTACATCCAGTACAAAATCAATATCTATAAGCCCATTTCCAAGCACACCCATAATTTCATCAAGTATCAGCACGTCACATGATTTTTCTTTGAAAGTATTTCTAACAAAATCAAATGCTTTGGCTATTTCACCCTTTAGCTCTTCAATTTCTTCCTTACCCAGATTCCAAACAAAACCTCTTTGTTTTTCGAAGCGGAACACCTTAAACCCGGGCTCAAATTTCTTTAAAGCCATTAGCTCTCCTGTTTCGCTACTCTTAAGGAATTGAAGCATATATACTATTTTACCTCTACCGTAGGCTCTAATCCCCTGTCCAATTGCAGCTGTTGTTTTACCCTTGCCCTCTCCGGTATATACCTGAACCAAGCCCTTATCCATTTTCATCCCATGCCTTAAAGTTATTTGCCAATTATTTTAACAATTTTGCAAAAGTTTTTCAACCTTAATATTTCCAAAAAAAAATATAAAAAAGCTATTGACATAAACAATTTAAGTTAGTATAATCTATTATGCTGATTGAAACATTGCAAGGATTACTTCTTGTAGTTTATATTATCAGTTAATATGCGGTCGTGGCGGAACTGGCAGACGCGTACGTTTGAGGGGCGTATGGGAGACCGTATGGGTTCAAGTCCCATCGTCCGCACCAAAGAAAAACCATCGAGTAATCGATGGTTTTTTGTTTTTCTCTAATATTTTTTCTTTTAATATCTGTCATAGTATATGTTTACTGCTAATCTAAATCTTCCCTCTCGTCTCTGTTTTTCCTCTCCATATCTTCCTTATGAAGCTCTTCGTTTAATTCCTTTGATGCCTCGGTTAATAAACCCGATTGATATCTTTTACTCAGACTTCTATAAATCTCACGTCTTTTTTCTTTAAATGTAAATATCATATAGATGGCCGAATACAGAACCGTCATTATTATACCTGCTATCAGCCCAGATGCCTGTCCCGGAATAAAAGGCATACTTATAATTACAAAAATCAAACTTATTAATACTATCCATGAGGTATATGGGTATCCCGGTAACTGGCATTTTCCATTAGGCGGGCATCCGTTTGCTTTCCTGAATCGAATATGTGTGGCCATAATTACAGCATAGACGAATAATAATGAAAATCCCCCGGAACTTACAAGAAATAAATAAACTTTTGGGAGTAAAAGCCCCATTCCTAATCCTAAAAGCATTGCAAGCCCCGAAAATAATATGCCACGATAAGGTACTCTTTTTTCATCTTTTAGCCATTTAGGAGCAAGTCCTTCATCTGCAAGTGACTTTATCATTCTTCCAAGCCCAAACATAGCTGCCAGCATTGTAGAAAGTATTGCTGTAATAAGTACCAGATTAAGTACCGTACCAGCCCAGCCAATTCCCAATCTACTCAGGGCCGCTACCATTGGACTCACATCTTCACTAAGTTCAGCTGTAGGAATCAGAGGAAGAAGTACTGCTACAGAAATTATATAAAAACAAACTAGGCATATAACTGTATAATTAATTGCTTTTGGAACAACCTTTGCAGGATTATCTGTCTCTGATGAAGCCAAGCCGATTATCTCAAAGCCGGCATAAGCAAACATTACTATAAGCATGCTTCCCGCAATCCCCTTTAAACCTCCTGGCATAAAGTTTTCATTAGCTAATACACCTGTTCCGATTGGTGAAAATCCCGGCATAAATCCCGCAATCAATAGTAACGCTAAAATTATAAAGGATGCTATCGCTAACAACTTCACTGCTGCAAGTCCACTTTCCAGCTTGCTTAGCTTATCGGCTCCCAATAGGTTGAGCAGCGTAATAGCAATTATAATTATACTCCCCAGTAATGGTATTGATATATTAGGAATCCATTTCCTTACGAGAATTGATACAGCAGTAGCTTCACTTGACATAGCCAGAGACATCCCGGTCCAGTACACCCACCCTACAATAAACCCGGCTCCACGTCCAAAGCTTTGAGCTGCGAAAGTTCGAAAAGATACAGCATGAGGGTTTGCTATGGTCATCTCAGATAACGCATAAAGTATAAAATATACTAATACTCCCCCCAATATATATGATATCAATATTGCAGGCCCTGCAGCATGAATAGCTACTGACGAGCCAAGAAAAAAAGAGCCCCCAATTACTGTCCCTAATGCCATCATTGTAAGCTGCCATGCAGACAACCCTTTATGTTCTTTAACCATAATCTTCTTCTCCTTGCCTGGTGCTTTTTCATAAATTGAATTTCTGGACAATTAGTTTCAAAACTATTATCCCTCAAATTGAAAAATACATTCCAGCAAGTAAATAGTAATTATGTTACTCAGTCTGCTGACATTCGCTTTCCGATTTCGGCAACTTCACGGTAAAGGTTGTGCCCTTTTGAGTTTCACTATCTACTACAATTTCTCCTTTGCAAAGTTCAACAATTCGTTTGACAATCGAAAGGCCCAGCCCATTTCCCTGAACTGCATGTGAGTTATCACCTTGATAAAATTTATCAAAAATATGTTTTAGTGTATTTTCATCCATACCATTTCCGTCATCACTTATCTTAAATTGAATACCATTAACTGTTCCATAGCATCTGATTGCCACATGTCCATTGTCGTTCGAGTACTTAATTGCGTTTTCAATAAGATTTATCCAAAGATGTGAAAGCATCTCTTGATTATTGTAAATTTTTAAAGGTTCCAAATCGAGATTGATTTCTATATTTTTCTTACTCCACTGCTTTTCAAAAAGTATGATACAATCCCTGATTTGTTCATCTAATTCGTATTCTGTTTTATTTGTTATAAATTGTTGATTTTCAAATTTGTTAAGAATAAGAACATTTGCAGACATGTTAGCAAGCCTTTCGGATTCACTTATAATAATATCAGTGTATTCTTTTCGCTTTTCAGGTGAAAGATTGTCATTTTGCAGTTGTTTGGCAAATCCCCGGATTGAAACAATAGGTGTCTTGAATTCATGAGAAAAATCATTGATAAAACTATTACGAAACATTTCTATACTGCCAAGCTCTTCTGCCATATGATTAAAATTTCTAATTAAATTAGCCATTTCGGAATGGTCGTTAATTTCTTCAACACGAACACTAAAATCTCCCGTGGCTACTACTTTGATTGCCTTAACGAGCTGATTTAGCGGTTTCAACATTTTTTCACCTGCCATAGCCGAAATGGAGGTTCCAATAATGATGCTGACAAGTAATGCAACTAACGGATATAGAATTGGGGTAAGTTGAGGAATTGGTAAAATACCTGCTGCATATAAAAATAAAAAACATACCCCTGTCAATAATCCTGAAGATATCATAATGTAAAAAACCAGAATTACCATCTGTATATTTAAAGTTCTTCCTCTGTTCATGCTTTTACCACCGCCTTGTATCCAAGTCCCCGAACTGTAATTATTTCGAAATCCGGATTTTCTTTTAACCTATCACGCAAACGATTTATGTGAACATCTACCGTTCGTTCATCAGTATCAGAATTCATCCCCCAAATTTCATCCATCAAACTGCGCCTCGTAAAAATTTTGTTCTGGTAGGACAACAATTTGTATAACAGAGTGAATTCTTTATTCGGTAATTCCTGAACATAACCCATATAAGAAACAGTAAGTTCATCATAATCCAAAACAGTTTCTCCCACTGTAAGCCGATGCTCATTTACAATTTTGGAACGGCGAAGAAGTGCTGCAATTCTCAGAATCATCTCCTCCTCATCAACCGGTTTTACCATATAATCATCCGTTCCTACAAGAAACCCCTTCTTTTTATCGGCAGGTGTTTCTTTTGCCGTTACCATTAATATAGGCAGGTTACAGTTACATTTACGCAAAGTTTCACTTAATTCATAGCCATCCATGCGTGGCATCATAAGATCGAGAACAATCAAATCCACATGATGGTTGTCCATTTTTTCAAGCGCATCGATACCATCCTTGGCAAGGATAACTTCATAACCGTTTTGAATCAATACAGCTTCCATTAATTTTCTTGTATTGTTGTCATCTTCTACCACCATGATGTGAAACATTGAAATGCCTCCCTTTTTCTTTATATATTTACTTTATCATTCTATTTTAAACTGATTTTAAACAAACAAAAACCATTGTAACTTTTGACTTTTACTATTTTTCTTTGAAGTAGTATTTCGCCCGCCTCTTAATATTTTGTTAATATTCAGTCTATATTTACCCTATACAATGAACATTATAATTTAGTAAAATAAGAATCACAATCATATTCTGGTTCTTAAAGGATGAGTGAAGTACTCCCACTTTTCATGTAACCTGGTTTTCATCAAATAAGGCTTTAAGTGAAATAGCAGCGGAAGTTATATTTTCACTATTCCCAATATAGAGGAGAGAGGCATTATGTCTAAAGTAATTGGTATTGATTTAGGTACTACAAATTCTTGCGTTGCTGTTATGGAAGGCGGTGAAGCTGTCGTAATTCCTAATGCCGAGGGTGGACGAACTACTCCTTCGGTAGTTGCGTTCTCCAAAACCGGAGAGCGTATGATAGGACAGCTTGCTAAGCGTCAGGCAGTTACCAATCACGAACGTACCATCAGTTCCATCAAGCGTGAAATGGGAAGCAATTATAAAGTTGATATTGAAGGTAAAAAGTATACTCCACAGGAAATTTCGGCAATGATTTTACAAAAGTTGAAAACCGATGCAGAAAGCTATCTTGGAGAAACGGTTCAGGATGCAGTAATAACAGTACCTGCTTATTTTACCGATGCACAACGTCAAGCAACCAAAGATGCTGGAAGAATTGCGGGCTTAAATGTGCAGAGAATCATCAACGAGCCAACCGCAGCTGCACTTGCCTACGGTGTAGATAAAGAAACAGAGCAAAAGGTAATGGTTTATGACCTTGGTGGTGGAACATTTGATGTGTCGCTTCTTGACATCAGCAATGGTGTTATTGAAGTACTTGCCACTGCCGGAAACAATCGCCTGGGTGGTGACGACTTTGACGGTTGTGTGGTTGAGTATCTTGTAAATGAATTTAAGAAGGAAAACCGTTTTGATCTTTCCAAAGATCCCACTGCAATGCAGCGTGTAAAAGAAGCTGCAGAAAAAGCTAAAATTGAATTGAGCGCTTTAACATCAACTTCAGTTAATCTTCCGTTTATTACCTCAAATTCATCAGGTCCAATGCATATGGATATTACACTTACACGGGCAAAATTTGATGAACTTACATCACATCTTGTAAATGCAACAATGGATCCGGTACACCAGGCACTACGTGATTCCGGCCTTAATACTGCAGATATTAACAAGGTTTTGCTTGTAGGAGGTTCCAGCCGTATTCCTGCGGTACAGGAAGCTGTCAGAAAGTTTATCGGCAAAGAGCCGTTTAAAGGTATCAATCCAGATGAATGCGTTGCAGTTGGAGCCGCACTACAGGCTGGTGTTCTTTCGGGTGATGTCAGAGATTTGCTGCTTTTAGATGTAACTCCTCTTTCTCTTGGCATTGAAACTCTAGGAGGTGTTTTCTCAAAAATTATTGAGAGGAACACAACCATTCCGATAAAAAAGAGCCAGATATTTACCACTGCCGCTCCGTTCCAGTCATCTGTAGACATTCATGTTTTGCAGGGTGAACGTGAAATGGTAGCATCAAACAAAACATTAGGCAGATTCAAGCTTAAAGGTATCCGCCGTGCACCACGAGGAGTTCCTCAAATTGAGGTTACCTTCTCAATTGATGCCAATGGCATTGTCAATGTATCTGCCAAAGACCTCGGAACAGGTAAAGAGCAAAGCATCACCATTTCTGCTTCCTCAAACCTAAGTCAGGCGGAAATTGATCAAGCCATCCGTGATGCACAGCAATATTCTGCTGAAGATGCAAAACGCAAGGAGGAAGCCACAGCACGTGATCGTGCTGAGCAGTTGATTTATCAGGCATCGTCAATTATAAAAAAACTTGATAAAAATGACCGCAAATTACTTGATGAATCGGTTAAAAACACTAAAAAAGCATTAAAAAGCAAGGACAATGCACAGCTCACAGCGGCCTGCAATGAATTATCCTCAATGCTTGAAACCATGCACCAAAAAACTCCGGATGATGGAACTTCAAGTAATGGAGATAATAAAATCTAGACAAGTGAAAAATATTTTGCAATAATTGAATTTGCAAGCATCCCAAAATGAGAAAGGTGGGTGAATAATATGTTTGGTTATGTAGTTGCAAATGTTGATAAGCTGACTGCTGAGGAAAAGCAGCATTACCGTTCGTGCTATTGCGGCTTATGCAAGGCATTAGGAAGCCGTCATGGAGCATTAAGCCGTATAACACTTACTTATGACATGACTTTCCTTGTTTTGTTTCTTTCTGCACTATATAAAACAGTTAATAAAATCGAAACTGAGCGGTGTATTATTCATCCTCTAAAACCGCATCAATACTGGCAGAATGATATAACAAACTATGCTGCCGACATGAATGTTGTACTTGCTTATTACAATTTACTTGACGACTGGATAGATGATAAAAATATCCTGTCACTGTGTGAAGCAAAGCTATTCGAGCAGCAATACAGACAAATTATTAAGCGATATCCAAATCAATGTACGGTAATTAGTGAATGCTTGAATGAGCTTTCCAAAGTTGAAAAATCAGGAGAACTTAATGCAGATATTCCTGCAAATTTTTTTGGAAAGCTGATGGGTGAAATCTTTGTTTTACGTGAAGATGAATATACGGAAAATTTGCGGGCATTCGGAAGGGCTCTCGGCAAGTTTATATATATAATGGATGCCTGCCTTGATTTAAAGGATGATATAAAACATGAACGATATAACCCCTTGATTATGTCTTCATCTGAAGATTTTAGCTCAATTTTGACTCTGCTTATGGCCGACTGTACAGAAAAATATAAGCAGTTGCCGATCAAACAGGATACGAATCTGATTGAGAATATCCTTTATTCAGGTGTTTGGACTAAGTATGAAGCAGAAAAGCAAAAACAAAGGAGGCAAAATAAGCAATGATATCCGATCCTTACAAAGTGCTTGGTGTTTCTCCAGATGATCCAATTGAAGAAATTACAAAAGCATATCGCCGATTGGCGAAAAAATACCACCCGGATGTTAATTATGGAAATGAAGAAGCAGCAAAGAAAATGAGCGAAATAAACGCAGCTTATGAACAGATAAAGAGCGGGAATACGTCCCAAACAAACAGCAGCAGAGGATACAGCGGCCAAAGTTCATATGGCTACGGAAACAATTCTTCTGGGGAAAATGACCCCTTTGGTGGATTTAATCCTTTCGGATTTGATCCGTTTGGGGGATTTGGTCCCTTTGGTAACAATCAACAAAGGCGCCAATATTCTGAATTTGAGCCAGTAAAAAACTATCTGCGTGCAGGGTATTACGCAGAGGCGCTGAATGTGCTGTCCAATATAACTAACAAGAGTGCTGAATGGTACTATTACAGTGCCATTGCAAATTATAATACAGATAACAAAGTTACAGCACTTAATCACGCTAAAACAGCAGTACAGATGGAGCCGAATAATCAGGAATATCAGCACCTTTTAAATCAAATACAAAACGGTGGACGGGTTTATCAACAGCAAAGCCAGAACTTTGGTATGCCTGTAGTCAATTTGAGCAATCTCTGTTGTGGGCTCTGTCTTGCAAGGCTGCTCTGTGGTTGCTGATGATAACCATATCAAGAAGGAGTGATTTTTAAATGGGAAATTTAAAAGATAAATTAGCACGTTTTATGTATGGCAGATACGGAATGGATGAACTTTCTTATGCCTTATTTGTGACATATTTTGTTTTACTATTTGCCAATATATTTATCCATACAAAAATATTTAGTATTTTGATGTTCGCTGTTGTGTTTGTAATGGTTTTCAGAACATTCTCCCGAAATATTTATAAAAGGCGAATGGAAAACGAAAAGTTTATGAAGATCTGGAAACCTGTTAAATCAAAAGGTTCTTTGACAGTTCGCAGGATTAAAGAAATTAAGACACGACGTTTTCGCAAATGCCCTAATTGCAAATCCGTGCTACGTTTGCCCAGGAAAACAGGAAAGCATACAGTAAACTGTCCATGCTGCCATAATGAGTTTGAACTTCGCATTCTATGGTAATTGGAGTATAAAACACAAAGTATTTATTTTGAATTATGTATCTAAGAATCTTGCAAAAAATCATTTTTACTAATCATATTTTCTCAATAACTTCGACATTTTGAAACTATACGCATGATAACATTCATTTTCTATTGACAGAAATACATGAATAATATATGATGTATCTTGCGAACAATGGCGTTCAATACATGAAAGGTAAACCTTTCATGTATTTGTAATCGCCTCTTTTTATTTTCAATTATTTTACAAAGGGGTAAAAAACATGAAAAAGAACGTATTAGCTTTTTTGACAGGCATTATTTTTACTTTATTGATGCCTTTCAGTGTTTTGGCAGAGGAAGTAGCCGCCAATGATGTAGTTGGAACCGTGTGGCAGTTCCAGCAGTACAATTTTTCAATCAACATTTTAGCAATGCTCTTAGTAGGTTTTGGATTTCTAATGGTATTTGTAAAAAAATATGGTTATAGTGCAACAACCGGAACATTCCTGGTTGTTGGTACCGGGATTCCACTCTATTTATTGCTTCGTTACACAGGAATCATTTCTTCTGAATCTTTTGATCCTCAAAGTATAAAAGCATTATTATTCGCAGAATTCGCTGTAGCCGCTGCACTTATTTCAATGGGAGCAGTATTGGGAAGGTTGCGTGTTTACCAATATGCTTTGTTGTCAGTTTTTATAATACCTTTTTATATGATTAACGAATGGCTTGTATTAGATGGTAAACTTGGCGTAACTCAAGGTTTTGTAGATGCAGCTGGTTCTATTATTATTCACGCATTCGGTGCTTATTTTGGATTGGGGTTGGCTATAGCACTAACAAAGAAAGAGCACATGAATCAACCAATTGAATGCGATGCTACATCCGATAGATTTTCAATGCTTGGCTCAATGATTCTATGGATTTTCTGGCCAAGTTTCTGTAGTGCGATTGTCCCCACTGGAGATTTTCAAAAAACAGTAGTTAATACAATTTTAGCTTTATGTGGTGCAACAGTTATTACTTATTTACTAAGTACATTCTTAAGAAAAGGAAAGCCATCCATAGCTGATATTGCAAACGCAAGTCTTGCTGGTGGTGTCTCAATAGGTGCAACATGTAACCGTGTAGGCGCTCCAACTGCTTTCCTGATTGGATTGTTAGCTGGAACAATATGTGTTATAGGATATGTCATAATCCAGCCAAAATTACAAAAGGCATTAAAGATGGTAGATACATGCGGAGTTCATAATCTCCATGGTATGCCTGGGCTACTTGGTGGAATTATTGCAATTTTTGTAGTGCCTGGTGCAGCAAAACCACAAATCATCGGAATTGTTTTCACCGTGGTTCTTGCACTTGCAGGCGGTTTTATTTCTGGTAATATTATAAAATTCACCGGTTCTAAATTAAAGGTATACGAGGACTCTGATGAATTTGCAGAAGCTGAGTGATATTTCTGTCCTTAGTTTTACTGTACAATAATCCAAAGAAATTCAAAAATACGGCTGCATAATTTGCAGCCGTACTGTTATATATTCATTTACTTTTTAAACCTAATACAATTAGATTTAAATCTTTATGCAATAACGCACTAGGCTAATTCCTATCACTACTCCCACCAAGCTTAGACCCACGTTAAGTACAATATTGCTTATAAATGCAAAGTATCTTCCACCTTGAAGTAAAGAAATTGTTTCAAAACTAAAAGTTGAAAATGTCGTTAACCCTCCTAAAATTCCCGTTGTTAGAAACAATTTTAAATTTGGCGTAATACAGGTAAATCTTAGGCTTAGCTGCATGATGAATCCAATCAAAACTGCTCCTGTTACATTAACAATTAGAGTCCCAAAAGGAAAATCAGATTTAAACATTTTTAATGCCGCAATAGAAACCAAATAACGTAAGGAGGCTCCTAGAAATCCTCCAATTCCAACACAAAGTATCTTATCCATAACAAACTCTCCTAACATCAAAAACCATTTTATCTGCAAGCATGATTTACTTCAAAACATACGTAGCCAGTACACTTTGCAATTCATAAATATCCAAGCTCTTGTTAAACTGTTTTTGAATCGGCAGCTCTGCACCGGAAATCCATATTCTAAGTTCAGCATCCAAGTCAAAGTTTCCTGCTGTTTCAATACTAAAATGAGTGATGCTTCTATAAGGAATTGAGTGATATTCAACCTTTTTAGCTGTCGCACCCTGTTTATCAACCAAAAGTAACCGTTTGTTTGTAAAAATAATAAGATCACGTATTAGTTTGTACGCTTTTTCAACCTTTTCTCCACTTGCCAAAAGCCTTTTCATCTCGTGTTCTGCATCCTCAGCACACAACTCCCAAGCATTCCCCAAAAAGGCATCAAAGATACCCATCTCTACAGTTCCCCTCTCGCTTTATTCATTAAATTATTTTATATATTTTTTTATCATATTATTCTGCCCAATCCCAATGCATCCCAGCACCATATCCGCTCGTTGGACGTTTTATAAACCCGAACTGTTCATAGAAACTTTCTCTTCCTTCAGCTGCACATAGCATAATCCGGGTTCCTTTTACACAATTCTTTTCTATCCAGTCCATAATGTTTTTTACAATTGTTTTTCCTATTCCACACCCCTGATATTCAGGTATAGCAATAATATCAACTATAGTAAACATTATTCCCCCATCTCCGACAACACGTCCTATCCCCACTGTTTTGTCCCCGTCTTTTGCCAATACACAATAAAGTGAACCCTCAATCCCCTTTTTAACTGCTCCTTCATCATTGACAATATTCCATCCAACAGATGACCGTAAAAACTTATATTCTTCAACTGACGGAAGTTCATTCACAAATTCTATTTTCATAATCTTCACCCCTATTTAAATAAAAAGTTTCCTTGAAGCAATATTCCTTATCTTTTCTACTCATCACCCTCACCACTAATAAGTGTATTAAATCTTTACAAATATCAGTCAACTTCTGGTTAAAAAACCCCACAGAATCACAATTAATATGACTCCGTGGGGTCTAATTCCACGTGTAAGGCACTTGAAATTGCTTTGAATTTTCAAATAGTCTTGCCCCTATGCAGCTCGTGCTATTTACACCTTATGCATACTCACCTTTTGGATTATTTTCACACACATCTTCCATTTTGTCAATAGGCTCTAGCAGAAATGCTTATACTTCAATTTCAGAAGAATAAGGCTCAAGGTGAGCTATAACCTGTGCGTTCGCATTGATTTCATTACGTATTTGTTCTTCAATACTATGAATTAGTTTATGCGATTCTTCGACACTCATATAAGGTTCAGTCATAATATGCATATCTATATGCATATCATTTGCACTTCCACGGCTACGTATATCATGGGCATCTTTAACCTGATCAAAACGAAGTGCAATATCCCTGATTTTTTCTGTATCAACTGCCACTTTATCAACCAGCACACCACTATTATCTTTGAAAATTTCATATGCTGCATAAATAACAAAACCTGATACAACAAGAGATGCTATTGGGTCAATTATTGGGGGTAATCCCAATTTAACACCTACAAGTGTTGCCAATACGCCAATGGAAACATATATATCACTTCTTGTGTGCATGGAATCAGATATTAAAATCTGACTGCCCAGCTTTTTACCTACATTATACTCATATACTGACACAAATATATTAATGCAAAGCGTTATAATTAGTACAATCAGGCTTTCTATTGTTATATTTGGAGCAACAGGCTTCATAAAGCTGCTTATTGCATTCAGGATTATTTTCCCGCCTATAAAAAATAGCATTCCAGCAATAAAGAGACCTGTAAGCGTCTCGAACTTTTTGTGTCCATATGGATGATCCTTGTCAACCGGCTTCGAGGCCAATCTAATTCCAATCAAACCTACAACATTGGAAGACCCGTCAGTCATCGAATGAAAGCCATCCGCAGTCATACTGGCACTATGAATAATACTACCGACAACAATCTTCAACAATGCAACCGCTATGTTTGCAAATAGGATAACCCAGAGTACACGGCTTACTTTTTTATAAACATCTACTGCCACACTTATCAATCCTTTCAACTAGTTTCTCTTAAATTTACATGAGGTTATATCCAATCTCTAAGTGCATACCTTTTGTGGTACGCTTGAATTTGCCTCCATGGAAATATGCAGAAAGCACTGATAATAGCCGAAGAATTACAGTATTAATTAATGGCATTATAATTACGAGCATACGGGTATAAACTAATTGAGTTGTACTCAATAGCATTTGCAGAAACTTAAACAGTTTCCTTAATAGTGCTTCTAGCTTTCTATAAACTTTTTTATTACATACTGTACTTTTGTTGCTAACTACCGTTTGTTTCACCATCATTTCAAGCGTGTGGTGAGCATATGCCTCACCACCGTAATGAGGTACAGAAACAGTCAGCAACGAAAGTATTATAAGCACTATTAAAAAGAATACTCTATTTTTTTGTATTATACTAAAGTTCAAAAAAAACATATAATTCCTCTCTAACTAGACAAAAATACCTGTGGCATTATAATTTCATCAAAATTATAGTCCCACAGGTATTTTTCACCTGTTGCCAACTTTCGTCGGCCCAGCCCCACACACCTTATTAGGTGTATCGCCTGCTCTATTTTTATATTAAATTCTTTTATATAGTCTATGATAAAACAAGCTCATTTGTCAATGTTTTTTTCTTCATTCTTTACACCATATTAGATCGTATGAATTCTCTTTTACGTTAAGGGTCATTTTTTATATGCCTATAAAGCAAAAGTTGCTGTGTCAACTCATTACAAGCCATCATCAGCAACTTTTGAATTTATCGACATCTATTTCATCAAATATTCTTGCATCCGGCCTTTTAATTGCCTTTCAATTCAGCTATTAAACGCTGGTATTCTGTCTCAAGAGCTTGCTTGTCTGCATTAGGATTTGAAAGCTTTGCTACTGTCTCCGCTATTTTCATTTTCAGCATAACTTGTTCAGTATCACTTTTCACTTTGGTCTGTTTTTTTTGCCTGCTTAAATTGTAATCCTCCAACTTCCCTTCAAAGGTGGTTATAGTCTGATTTTCAAAAATAAGAACTCTATCAGCTACCGAATTCACAAACGCTCTATCATGTGAAACAAACAGAACTGTACCTTCGTACTCACACAGAACACTCTCTAGGGCTTCTACAGATAGCATATCAAGATAGTTAGTAGGTTCATCCAAAAGCAGGACATTGGCATCCGAAACAAACAATTTTGCAAATGAAACCTTTATTCTCTCTCCACCGCTCAAGCACTGAATGTCTTTATACACATCATCCGTACGAATTAACAGTCGTGCAAGAATTGTTCTAGCTGTTGTCTGCGATTGAACACTATCACGCATCACATTTTCAAGCACTGTTTTATTATACTCAAGGTTCTCAAAAGTCTGATGAAAATACCCTAACTTTGCTTTTGGAACAATACGTATGCCGTCATTTAAGTTTTTGTAAATCAGATTCAATAATGTACTTTTTCCGGTCCCATTCTCACCCCAAAGAGCAGTTTTCGAGCCATTCGGTATACTAAAGCAGGTTTTATCAAATATTTTCTTGCTGCCATAACTGAATGAAAGCCTGTCAGTGGAGATAACAACCCTGTTTTCAGGCGGATTTGTCATGGAAAAATCCAGTCTGATTTTCGGTAGTTCTTTTGGTTTTTCTTTTATTTCGAGCTTTTCAAGACGTGTTTTCATACTGTCAATTGCATTGTGGATTTTTTCCTGTTTTTCATTCGCACTTCGTCTATGAAGCCTTGCTTCAGAATTGCCCATCCTCTTTGGAGCTTTCCTCACAGATTTTGCCTTAGATTGCCTATCAACTATTGCAGATTCAAGGATTGATTTTTCAGAAATATACTTCTTATACTCATCTAATGCCTGATCATGCTCCATTCCGCTCTTCTTTTTGTAAAAAGAATAATTTCCATTATAGACCTTAAGCTTCCCGTCCCTAACCTCAATTATTTTATTGCATAAGCTGTCTAGAAGAAGCCTGTCATGACTGATAAGCAAAAATGAGTCTACCTTGGATAGCTTTTGTTTTAGAAGTTCAACCCCATGATAATCAAGGTTTGCAGTAGGCTCATCGGCAAACACCATAAGATTTTCACTATTAAAGGCATTAGCAATTTTGATCCTCGTATTTTCGCCTCCGCTGAATGCTTTTTGCTGTACCTTATGTGAAAGATTGAACTCCTTTAATAGCTTTTGTCCTGCATTTATACTCTCATCGGAAAACTGGCGTATATATGATATATTAAAAAATTGTCTTACAAAACCTTCATCGGGTTCTATATCCTTCGAAAGAATGTTCATAAGAGTGGTCTTCCCTGATCCATTTTGCCCAACTATACCTATCTTGTCACCCGAATATATTTTTAATTCATCAATCTCAATTATAAGTCTGTCACTATAGAACTTTTTAATATTTAAAGCATCTAATATAAGCATAAAAAAATCTCTCCTCCACCCTTTTTAGCGTGCTGGAAAGATACAAACAGCCATAAAAACAGAAAATACAGCAAGGCATTAACTGAAATATAGATGAATTGTTACGCTAATCCAGCACAAAATAAGAGCACACTGTACTCTCTTAAAATCGAATGATTTTTTGCCGAATTAGCCAATCTTCATCAGTAAATACCTTACCCTTTCATAACATTTAGGAATGCTGAAAATATAACTTCGGCTACAATACATGTGAAAAATCCCAAGTAACATTTCAACTATTCCTAAATTTAATTTTACTCTAGAAAAAACAACAAATCAAGCCCCACACAGATTCATTAATTATTTATTGTTAGTTTGTCTGTTTCAGATGGTGATACTATAACAACAATCCTTTTTGAATCAATTTCAATATTCCAACAGGTATTCTTACCTGAAGGTTTGTAACTTTGAGCTACAGGTTCCTTATCACCTAACGGATTCATAAGGTAAGGCCCATATAACGTCTCATTTATTTTAATTTCTTTCTGCAAATTAACTATAATTTCGTTTACCTCATCACCAAGATACTTAAGTTCTGAGTCACCTGAATCAACCATATAAGCAGTAATAGCCTTTTGCAGGTTATTTCCCTGATAATAATCACCTTTATCAAAGATTTCTTCAGCAACATATATATCTGATTCCTTTGGGATATCTATCTTTACCATCTCATTAAATTGAGAAAAGCTTATTGTACCTACAACACCTAGATTTTCACTTTCTAAATCCTCCACTAATAATTTTATACTTTTAACATAATTAGTATTTTTGTCAATTATCATCTCAAAATAATTTGGGGACTCAAACATGACGAACGAAAAATCTCCCATTGCATTATCCAACAGGATACTGCCTGTGAATTTGACCTCGTTATCTTCAACATCCATATCCAAAGAGGCACAAAGTGCATCATCTAATTTTAATAGACCTTCATCAGCAAATTGTTCCAAAATACCTTCAAAAGCCATATTAGTATCAAACTCTTGCCATTTATTCAATATATAGTTCTTTTTATAAGCCTTCTCGTTGTAACAAATCCCCTCACCTTTTTCCAATCTATAAACATCCTCACTAAATGTTTCCGCCTCATAATTCATAGCTAGTATTTTTTCCTCTTTATTGACCTTTAAGTCTAGAGATTCTCTTCTTTTTTCATATCCATAAAACTCTGCAGTTACATTGGCACTAAAAAACTTAACTGCTTCCATAGACTTTTTTACATTATCAAGAGCTTCCCTTGTTTTATTAAACTTAGCCTCATCTGCTATTAGTATCATTTTATACTCTTCATTCCAAACAACCTTTTTCCCTAAGCTTTGAGACACAAATCTCAATGGGATATATGTAGTATCCTTATATATAAATGGGACAGCATCAATAATGTCTTCTTTATCATTAATATACACTGTCTTACTATCAATTTGTAATGAGATTACAGTTGAATCCTTAATCACCTTGATACTTCTTTCTTGTCCGTTCCATATTATGTGCTTATCATCATCAGGAATTCCGAGATCAGTCATTAATACCCTTAAAGGCAAAAATGTTCTACCGTCTTTAACTAATGCAGAGCTTGCAGATCCATCCATTTGAGGTTTTTCTTTCCCATCAATAACAATTGTTAACTGCGAAACCTCAATTTCATCCTCCTGCGCAAATGATACAAGAGAGGACATATAAAAAATAGCAAAACAGGATAAAAACACAACTAAAAATTTCTTCATTTTTTTACCTCCTAATTAATTATTATTCTATCCAATCAACAGGCTTAAGGCCTCTATCCCTTAGAATACTGTTACAGTGACCAACATGATACTGTATATGCCTTATTTGCATGAAAACTACATCCAGATTGGTTATTTTTTCATTGAAGGCAGAAAGCATTGTAAGCCATTCATCATCTTTATCTTCAAAGTAGCATATACAAATATTTTTCACAATATCCTTATAATCCAGCATTTCGCTTTTTGAAACATAACCTTCCGGCTTATTATCCAATTCAGGATAAACCTTTCTTTCTTGGAAAGGCTCTACAAAAGCAATATTAGGCTGCCGCATCCAGTAATTTGCACCGCATAAGGCATGCACAATCTGCTGCCAAAACACATATCCCCCGGCATTTACATTCCATATTTCATCGGGGCACTGCTCAATCAACTTCTCCAGCATAGAAAACGATAGTGTAAACTGTACCCTGCATGTTTTAAGAATATTGTCCATATATCCACCTCCACGTCCATATCAGTATTTCCAATTTAACATCTATATCCAACAATATTATACTTCAATATAACACATTTGTTTAAATCCAACAATTCTTATTGTCGCCTTTTCCTAAATTGAGTAGAGCTTATGCTACAAATCAGTATAAACCCAACCATTGCCAGTGAGAATTATCTGAAATCCAAGGTGAATTCTTCAGTATACCCATCACTGTTAACAGAAACTGTTACCATGTTATTATCAATCCATTCAATGTTATAATTACTACGCTTAATAGGTAAATCAGGTTCTCCAAAACTGACCATATCCATTAAATTCACAACCTTAAAAATCGAATAGACAACCTTATATCCACGAACTGTACAACCAGTTATACTGCAATTTTCTTCAAGCAACAAAATGTTATTACCCCTGGGCGAAGAGAAATAATAGTAATTTGGATGACTAAGCATAAAATATGAAAAAGCATTTACCAAAAAGCAAAATAACATGAGTAATAAACCCAAAATAATAAAAGTAATTTTTGCTGATAATTTTCTTGAGAAGTATATCCCCATCAAGGCAGTAATAACTGCAATCAACCCATAATTGATGTAAGTGCAAATATCTTCATTAATTAAGCTGAAACTGAACTTTATCTTGAGAAACCACAGTAGAATCTTACAAAACACCAACATTCCTAATAAAAAAAATAAAAAGAACTTCCCAAACCTCTTCATTCTTCTCCTCCCATGAATCAAAGGGACACAGAATATGCTCCATTTATTAAGCCTTCCTGCTAATTTTTTATTGGCTTTTTAAAATATATAATAGTCAAATTATCATTTATCTTATCCGTTTTTCCAGTTTTCACATATCCCATTTTTTCATATAAATGATGATTTCTTTTTAAATCATGAGGAGTTTCCAAATCCCACTCCACAGCGGAATTATGTAATTTTTCAACATATTCAATTGCTTTTTGCCCTATTCCAAGATTTTGATACTCTGGCAAGACATAAATTGTATGTAATTTAAAATGTAAATCATCTGGATTCTCATGTACATATACTGCTCCTGAGAATTCTTCATCCACTAGAATTTTATAAAAGTAATGTTCCGCAATACTTTTTTGAATGCTCTCTAATTTTTCATTACATGGATTCATATCATGGTCTTGATACCTTTCCAATAAAGGTAAAAAGCTTTTTCGCTGTCCTTCCAGTATTAATTCTGCATCCTCCAATTTTGCTCTTTCAACTCTAATTTCCACCACTATTCCTCCACAAATATGTATTAAACTGCAAAGTTCCAAAGTCCGTCTAATCTTGTTTTAGCTTCATCTTATATCCCTTAGACCCCATCAATTCATAAGAACAAACAAATACGTAATAACTATCTTTTGTTTATGCTTCCATTATTTAATATTTTCGTATAGGTGTCAACACAAAACCTCAATACTTTACAAGAACCAAAATGATAGTTTTTTAAAGTCTATATACTTGCGATCTCTGCAGCTATGCTCTCTATTGAGAACTCAAGGGCTATGTAGTTTTTTATATGTTGCTTGTTTCATTAATTTGCATAAAAAAACAGGGCATCTCTACATTATAGAAAGTTACCCTGTTTTCTAAAGTCTATTATTCAGCAGGAAATTTGCTTATTATTCCTAAAAGGTACTGTCTGTATACTCCAAAGTCAATTGAATTCACATTTCCATCACCGTTAACATCTGCTGCCTCCATACCATACTGGTAAGAGAAGCTTTTAATCATTCCAAGCAGATATTGTCTAAATACTCCAAAGTCAATTGAGTTTGCACTTCCATCACCATTTAAATCCCCTACTATATAATCTGGTTCAATTATAACAGATCCCGTGTTCTTTGCAGCCATTTGATCTGAAAAAGGTTTATACAATGTTGATAATAATGTATCTCCATGTAAAACACAGAAATGGCTCTGTTTTATGTAATTGTAATTCCATATGAGCACACCTGCTGCATCATTCTCTAGAACTGTATCGAAAACTGCATCCCAATATCCCTCTTTATTGTTTATGCTATTAAATTCTCCTATTATAATTGGCTTCTTAACAACCTGATGAGCATCATCAATCCATGCTTTTACAAGAGTCCTCGTCTGATCAGTAGAAAGATTTGCCCAAGGTTCATCAGGATATGGATGAGCGGAGCAAAAATCTATGTAAGGAGATTGGTGAATATAAATAAATGGATTTCCTTCATCTCCACCAAAACCATATTTTGCTTGGTGACCTTCTATTCCCGTTCCAACCATATGATTTGGGTCAAGACTCTTTATATAACCAGCCATTTCATCAACCCAGGCTCTCAGTGTAGTCCCTGTAGAATTTTCATTTACAGTTGCATCCTGATACCTTGGCTCATTCATCAATTCCCATGAAAAAATTGTTGGGTCATCTTTATAAGTTACTCCTGAATAATGGTTTACTCTATTGATAAAATGCTCTGCATAAGCTTTGTATCCAGCTTTTAAATTTTCATTTCTGAAAAATTCCGTTCTTGCATTATGATTTCCATAAGGAAGTCCCTCCCATTTAAGTCTGGAGTCTATTCCACCATATGCCTCCCAGTAATTTTCCAGAGTTATAATTAACTTTATACCATGATTTTTGGCAGACTCCATAATATAATCGAACAACATAAACTCTTTTTCGTTATAAACTCCTTTTGAGAGTTCAAACCCATGCCAGTTTTCGGTAGAAAATCCCCAGGTTCTAACTACCTTAACCCCGTCTTCTGCCATATCACTCATGAAAGCATCAATCTTGGCCTTGTCCATATATAGCTTTTCAACATACTCGCCTTCATGAGCTAATCCACCATCACCAAAGGTAAACAAATTATAAGCGTTAAAACCGGCAAAATAAAACGGCTTACCATCGAGCACAAACTGCGTCCCGTTGGTAGTTACAAAACCGTCTGACTCTGCAGCAAACGTATCAATTATGGGACAAACTACAACGAGAATCATGACCAAAATAATTGTTCCGACTAAATACTTTTTCATAGAATCCCTCCCCAGGAAAAATAGATAAAAATTTCAGTATAATATATCTTATTAAAATTATACTTGACCAAGTAATATTACAAACACAACAGCAACAAATATACGCGTGCCTTAATTTTAAAAACAAGATACTGATATAAATATGGAGATTTGCTGAGAAAAGTGTTGTATCCAGAAAACTGCATTGATTATAGGGTTTTACTGCATTCAGACTTCTTGCTTATATAATAATTATATATATAAAGTACTTTTTTGTAAATACAAAAAGTACTAAACAAACCATTTAGGAATGCTGGAAATATACTTCAGCTATATCTTGTAATATTACTTTTTACAACTTATCATTCATCCTGATAAAACCGCCTAATTATCAAAGCAATCTAAAGCGAACTTATTTTCATCAATTCCGTTATCTATGATGTAAAATTACTGAAAATTCCGCTCATTTGGCAGCGTTTTCTCATTTAGAAAATGTGCCAATAACAAAACACACTCACCTGGGTAGCTAATAGTCACTTTTTTAAACCTTGACAGAATCGGTCCCATAAAAATAATAGAAGACCTCATTTCTACTGCGAGATCTTCAGGTATCTCAGTACTGTTCATCGTTGAAGAATCTACAGTAATCGTATCACCTTCAAAACTAACCTTACACCCAACTTTCTCCAAGATCTCTAGCATTGTTTCAACATCACTCAATCTAGGGCAATTCTTGATTACACTAATACCATCATTCAAAACAGTAGCAGCTAATATGGGCAACACAGCATTTTTTGAACCTTCCACCGTTATTTCGCCTCTTAACTTCTGCCCACCTGTAACAACCAGCTTACTCATATAAAGCACCTCCGTATAACTCGGTGGTTAACCATCATTATCAACTCTCTTAATTCAGTTATATATTAATATCTTATGCTGGGTTTACAAAAGTGTTACTTTATTGATTTATCATATGGTACGGCTATAAAATCAATGGTTCTGGCCAGCCCAAAAACTTTACAAAAAAATCCACATACATTAACCATATTAAATATAAGGACATTTGCTTAGTAATTCCTCAAACAAAAAAGGATCCATTAGGATCCTGTCATTTTCTATTCGCTTTTCATTTTATCAGATCGTCTATCATAGCATAAATTTGCTCACTGGCATTTGTGATTCCCATCTTCTTTGCATTGTCAGCCATCTTTTTTAATTTATCCGAATTACACAGCAAATCATTTATTTGCTCATATAAAACATTGTGATTGAGGTTTTTTTCCAGAATAACAATGCCTGCACCCTGCTTTTCCAGTGCCCTTGCATTGTATTCCTGATGATTTGCCGTAACATATGGTGACGGTATTAAAATTGATGGTACACCCATTGCAGTCAATTCACTTATAGTTATAGCACCCGCTCTGCCGACTACCAGGTCTGCAGCTGCCATAACATCCGCCATATCATATATATATGGTACTATTTTTATGAATTTGGAATTAATATTGCCAAGCCTTTTCATTATCTTCTCATGTTGTGCCTCACCTGTGGCAAATAGTATATGGAATTTATCCTCATCCTTGTGGCGCGAAATAAACTCACTTACTGTATTGTTTATAGTTTCTGCCCCCCTGCTGCCTGCAAATATTACAACAAGAGGTTTACCCTTTTCAATCCCAAGCTTGCTCCTTGCTGTGTTTCTGTCTGCCTTAAGCATTTCATTACGGATGGGGTTTCCTGTAAAAACAACCTTTTTCTCATTCTTAAAGAACTTTTCCGACTCTTTGAAACTGATAGCAACCTTATCAACGAATTTTGCCAGCAGCTTGTTTGTAACGCCAGGAAAAGCATTCTGCTCATGAATCAATGTAGGTATCTTCATTCTAGCTGCATTGAATACTACAGGTCCACATACGTAACCGCCTGTTCCTATAGCAATATCCGGTTTAAATTCCCTGATGATGGCTCGTGCCTCATGAAGCCCTTGAAACAACTCTTTCACAGCTACAAAAGTATCCTTGGACAGCTTTCTTCTAAAACCTCTCACCTTAATAAGCTTCAGTTCAAAATTTTCCCTCGGCACTAATTTAGTCTCAAGGCCTTTTTGCGTTCCTATAAACAGTATCTCACAATCTGGGTTCTTACTCTTTATATATTTTGCAATTGCAATACCAGGGTTAATGTGCCCAGCAGTTCCGCCCCCACTTATTAAAACCTTCAAAACTTAACTCACCTCAAATTCTATCATAATTGGAATATCTCGATATATTAAGAAGAATCCCTATTCCACTCATAAGGAAAACAAGCGACGTTCCCCCATAACTGAATAAAGGTAACGGCATTCCCGTAACAGGCATTGAAGATGTTACAACAGCAATATTAATAATGACCTGTATTGCTATAAGTGAAGTAATTCCTATAGCTACAAGACTTCCAAAAGCATCCGGCGCATTTATTGCTATTTTTACACCTCTCCATATGAATACAAGAAATAATAAAAGAACCGCTAGTACTCCTATAAATCCGAGCTCTTCAGCTAAAATGGAGAAAATAAAATCGTTATACGGCTCCGGAATGTAGAGAAATTTCTGCATACTTTTTCCCAAACCCCTGCCAAAAAGTCCTCCGGAACCAATGGCATACAAAGACTGAACAACCTGATAACCATCCCCTGATTTATCAGCAAATGGATTCAGGAATGAAACTAATCTGTCACGCCTATATGGGGAAAATATAACCAATGCTATCAACCCGGCAATCGCTGGTATTGAAAGCAGCGAAAAATGCCATATTTTCGCTCCCGCAGCAAAAAGAATTACGCAAGCTACACCAAATATAATAATTGTACCGCTAAGATGAGGTTCTAAGAGCAGAAGTCCACCAAAAACGGCCAAAATAAGCAGATAAGGCAGCAGTCCCGTGAAAAAAGAATTTAGCTTATTTTTATTTTTAGATAGGCTATAGGAAAAAAATAATATAACAGCTAATTTTGCTATTTCTGATGGTTGAAACTCAGTCACTTTAAGATCAATCCATCGCTGTGCACCATTATGTGCTGTACCAATTACAGGTACTAATGCAAGAAGCACAATACTACCTATTAGAAAAACAGGCGACCATTTACCAAGCTTCCTGTAATCAATATTCATTGTAACAAACAATGCAAAAAGCGCTACCGGTAAATATAATAACTGTTTCTTTATAAAGTAGTAAGTATCATTCATTTTATTGTTGGCATGCGGTGCACCTGCGCTGAACACCATTATAGTCCCTAAGCACAACAATATTAATACCGTCATAAATAATAAAAAGTCAAAAGGCTTTTTTGATGTATTGGAAGTCATAACTGCCCCCTTTTCAGCTCCAGCTATATCATTAAAATTTAATCAATAAAATTTTATCCCCAATGCCAACAAGCTTATTATACATAAAAGGACTGTCACTCCCCAAAATACATAAACCACTTTTACTTCCTTCCAGCCCGAAAGTTCGAAATGGTGATGTATCGGTGCCATCTTAAAAACTCTCTTACCAGTCAGCTTAAAAGACATTACCTGAATCACATCCGATAATACTTCAATAACATATATTCCTCCGGCAACTACAAGTACCAGCGGCATCTTCATCATTATTGCAATCGCACCAACAGCCCCTCCAAGAGCCAAGGATCCTGTATCCCCCATAAACACCTTGGCAGGATGAACATTATAAGCTAAAAATCCAAGACAACCACCTGAAACTATTGAGCAGAAAATTTTCAAGTAATCCCACTCACTTCTCGTCATAGCTACGACAGAAAAGAAAACAGTAACTATAAGGGTAACACCTGCACACAAACCATCCAGACCATCAGTTATATTCACTGCATTTGTAGCGGATATCAAAACTATTATGGTAAAAGGTATAAAAGCCCAAGCTAAATCAAAAGTCTTTTCCATCCCGAACAAAGGAATTATGATATCTGTCCCTATTTGAGCTTTAGCGGCATAGAACGAAAAAGAAACTGCAATTATCAGAAGACCAAGCATCTTCTGACTCCAGTACAATCCGTCCTTTCTTTTCTTTACCACCTTTATAAAGTCATCTATAAAGCCAATTAATCCAAATCCAATGGTAACAAGTGCAACAGGCAGTATTCTCATATCATATCTTGCATAGAAAACGGACAGTGCCAGTATTGGAACCAAAAAAAACACCCCACCCATCGTGGGCGTCCCTGTCTTTTTTAAATGAGATTGTGGTCCGTCATCCCTTACAGTCTGGCCAAACTTCAATCTAGTCAGAATAGGAATAAAAACAGGTCCTAAAATCAGTGTCAGAAAAAAACTCACAATAAACATCAATACATGTTCAGAAATATTAAAAGGTATGTTCAAATCTTATCTCCCCCCACTAAACTTTACCCAAGTAATTTATGTATTTATATTTTTACTTATTATTTGTATTTTACAAAATATCAAAGCATTTACTACTTGTTTATAATTAAATAGTCAAATATATATTTACACTTCTAGAGTCATGTTGTCAAGAGATTTACTATTTCCTCCATTTTCATACCCCTTGAACCCTTTACTACCAATACATCTCCCGGTTTGGTAAAATCTAAAAGGAATTTCCCCGCTTCGCTGTTGTCTTTAAAGTGAAAAACTCTAGCTTCCTCTGCACCAGCTTTTAAGGCACCCTCTGCAATATTTTTACCATTCTCACCAACTGCAACTATATAACTAACTTCTTTTGAAAAAGCAAATTTGCCAACACCCATATGCGCCTTAACAGCAATATCTCCAAGTTCCAACATATCTCCCAATACAGCAATAGTTCTGTTGTCACCTGCTATATCCTTCAGTACATTTATTGCTGCCTCCATAGACTGCGGACTTGCATTATAAGCATCATTTATAATCTTAATTCCATTATGGTCCATTATATTTAATCTCATCTTGCCTGGTGAAAATTCTCCTATACCTTCAATAATATCCTTTACAGGTATATTAAGCTCAATCCCTGCAGCAATAGCAGCAAGTGCATTGTGTATATTATGAATTCCCGGTACAGGAACATGTACCTTATAGTTTTCATTGCCTATTGTTATCTCAAAACTAGTTCCCTGTTCACCTTGGGAACTTATGTTATAAGCTTGATAATCCAGACCATCCTCCATCCCATAGAATACAGTTCTATAGTTAAGAAGATTCTTTAAACCAAAAAGTAAATTGTCATCTCCGTTTAGTATTACCAACCCTTGACTTTTTAATCCCTCGAATATCTCCATTTTTGCTTTGAGAATATTCTGCCTTGATCCAAGTTTTTCTATATGTGACAAACCTATATTGGTTATTATAGCTATATCAGGCTTAACAATGGAAGTAAGACGGCTTATCTCCCCAAAACCACTCATCCCCATTTCAACTACCGCAGCCTCATGAGTTGATTCAAGATTAAAAACAGTCAGAGGAACACCAATCTCATTGTTGAAATTTCCCTGTGTCTTAAGTACATTGAATTTCTTGTTTAAAACACTTGAAACCATATCCTTGGTACTGGTCTTCCCAACACTTCCTGTGATACCCACAAACGGAATATCGAACTTTTTCCTGTAATAAGATGAAAGCATCCTCAATGCAGAAAGAGTATCTTCAACTTTTATTACTACCTTCCCCTCATACCCGGCAGTATCCTTTTGGGTTAAACACCCCGATACTCCCTGTTCAAAAGAAGTAATTATATAATCATGACCGTCAAATTTTTCTCCAACCAAGGGAATAAAAAAGTCGCCTTTACGTACCTGCCTTGAATCAGTCGTAACATTTGAAAACTCAGTGTTCAAATCGCCTGATATTAATACTCCATTCACTGCTTTCACTATCTCTTTACATTTCAAAGTCTCCATCGTTATCCTCCATGGTTGCTTAATTGTTTACATTCATTTCATCTAGTATTTCCCTAACTACTTCCCTTTCATCAAAGTGTATGGTTTTATCATTGAGCATTATATATGTCTCATGCCCCTTTCCTGCAAGGACTATTATGTCCTTTGGCTGGGCATGCTGCATTGCATATTTTATAGCTTCCCTACGGTCTACAATTGTTATATATGCAGAAGTTGTCTTTTTAATACCCTCTTCAATATCATTAATTATCGCAGCCGGTTCTTCTGTTCTTGGATTATCAGAGGTAATCACTGTAAAGTCCGCAAGTTTTCCGGAAATTTCACCCATAATCGGTCTCTTTGTTTTATCGCGGTCTCCGCCGCAGCCGAATAAGCTTATTACCCTTGCCGGAGCATAGCCTTTTACAGTGGTAAGAATATTTTCCAAACTGTCAGGAGAATGTGCATAATCAATAATAATTGTGTAATCTGTTCCTGTCTGCACAACCTCAGCCCTTCCAGGTACTGTTACATTCTTTAATCCTTTTTGTATATACTCAAGTGGTATTCCCATCAAAGCACAACTGCCGATAGCCCCAAGCGCATTATAAACACTGAATTTGCCAGGAATATTAACTGCTATATCCCCGGTAAACCACGGTGTAATAACTTTAAACTCCACACTATCCGGATGTTTTACTATATCTACTGCCCTTATATCTGCACTGCTATCAATACCAAATGTATAAACTTCACACTCTGCATTTTCAACAACCTTTCTTCCATATTCACTATCTACATTAATAAGACCTTTTTTGCACATTTTAAACAGCTTTATTTTTGCTGCCAGGTAATTTTCAAAGGTTTTATGAAAATCCAGATGATCTCTTGAGAGATTGGTAAATACCCCGATATCAAATTCACTGCAGCTTACCCTATGGAGGTCAAGTGCATGGGAAGATACTTCCATCACCACGCTGTTTACCTGCTTTTCAACCATTTCTCCAAAAAGTTCCTGAAGATCATAGCTTTCAGGAGTAGTTCTGTCCGTAGGAAGAACTTCATCACCTATTTTGTTTGAAATAGTTCCAATAAGTCCAGTCTTCTGACCATACATCTCAAGTATTGATTTGATCATATATGTGGTCGTTGTCTTACCTTTTGTACCAGTTACTCCGACCAGATTAAAATCTCCCGATGGATGTCCGTGAAACTTGTCAGCAACGCTAGCTAAGGCATATCTGGTATCATCAACCCTTATCACTGTTATACCTTCCGGTACTTCAACTTCTCTTTGAACAAGTAAAGCTCTGGTGCCATTTTCAATGGCTTGAGGAATAAATTTATGCCCGTCAGCCTTAAAACCTTCAACGCACACAAAAAGTGAACCGCTTCTCGTTTTTCTTGAATCATATGCTATAGTGTTTACCTCAAGATTTAAATCACCTGTTACATCAACTATCTCTAAGTCCTTAATCAATTCTTTAAGTAACATAATACTCCTCCTATCATACCAATAGCTTGAAAATTAACCAAAAACCAACTATTATCTAATCAGTATCAAGATATCTGAAATCTACTTCTATTACCGTACCCTCTGGGACTTCTTTATCAGCTTCAAAACTCTGGTTCATTGCATTACCTATTCCGTTTATTTTTATATTTAATCCCGCATCATTAAGAGCCTGAGTTGCTTCATCAACTGTCTTCTTTGTTAAATCCGGTACTTTAACCATTTTTTCTGCATCTGGTGTATCTGTATACACAATAACCACAGAGCTTTTTGCTATACTAGCACCAGCTTTTGGAGTCTGCTTTTTAACAATTGTGCTATTACCTTTATTATCTCCTTCAATCTTCCATTCAAGTCCTTTATCTTTAAGAACTTTTTTAGCCTCTTCAACTGTCTTGCCCCTTATGTCAGGAACATAAACCTCTTCCGCCATAACTTTCAAATCTTTTTCGTTATATCTTCTTTCAACTCCAAGATAATTTAAAGTATCCTCAACTATTTTTCCGGCAACTGGAGCTGCAATAACTCCACCATAATAGGTGTCTCCCCTCGGATTATCCAGTGCTATAAGAACACATATCACAGGATTGTCAGCCGGCGCAATTGCTGAAAATGATGCTACATATACACCATTAACTATGGTTTGCGATGTACCCGTCTTACCTGCTACCCTATATCCCTTAACATAAGCATTCTTTCCGGTACCTTCCGATACAACTCCCTCCAATACACCCCTAAGCGTCTCTGAAGTATTTTGAGAAATAACATTTCTAACAACTTCCGGTTCAAACTTCTGAACAACGTTGCCGTTTTCATCAGTAAGCTCCTTCACAAGCCTTGGCTTCATAAGCTTACCACCATTTGCTATTGCACCATAAGCTGAAATAAGCTGTATTGGAGTAATCTGAAACCTCTGCCCGAACGATGCTACCGCCATGTCTATTTCAGAAGGCTTATCATGCCACATACTTTTACCTTCTCCCGGAAGAGAAATCCCTGTCTTATCATAAAAGCCGAAAGCCCTGACGTATTTATAAAATGTATCTATGCCCAATGACTGTGCAACCTTAACGAACGCAGGATTACAGGAATTATACACAGCTTCTCTGAAAGTTTCAGTGCCATGAGCATTAGGCTTCCAGCAGTTGATATTACTTCCAAGTACATTAATGGTTCTATCGCTTGTCATGGTATCAGGGGTTACAACTCCCTCTTCCAATCCAGCAGCAGAAGTAATGGCCTTAAAAGTAGAACCCGGTTCATATGTATCCATAACGCATTTATTTCTCCAGACAGTCTTGCTGAGTTTTGCTACTCCATCTGAAGAATATCCATTCCAAGTTTCAGTATTTTCCCCCGGAGGTGCCGATCTGGGATTATTTAAATCAAAATCCGGCTTTGATACCATAGCCAGAATATCACCGTTTCTCGGATCCATAACTATTGCTGTTGCTCCATTTAAAACTTTATTATCTTCTATAGCCTTATCCAATGCGTTAGAAGCAAAGTATTGTATATTTTCATCAATCGTCAGAACAACATTGAGACCATTCTGAGGATCAATACGCTTTTCCTCGGAAAAAGGTACATAACGCCCAATGGCATCCGTCTCACTTAGTATCTTGCCCGGAACACCTTTTAAATAATTCTCCATAACTTGCTCTATCCCGGAAAGCCCCTGGTTATCAGCTCCCGTAAAACCAACTACATGCGCAGCCAGATTATTCTCCGGGTAATATCTTTTAGTATCTTCATCTATATATATTCCTGTCGATTTTTCTTCTTTTTCCCACTCTTTATTCAATTCTTCCTTCCACTTTCTAACCTCATTGCCAACCTCTTTTTCAACCTGCTTCTTAACAACTTCATAACTGCTATTATTTCTAGTAATTCGCTTTAATACGTCTTCTTTCTTTAGCTGCAGTATTTGTGCAAGCTTCTCGGCAATTCTTTCCTTTTCATCTGCCGACAATTTTTTAATTTCCTGGGGATTAGCAACTATCCTCTCAACAGTAGCACTCATTGCCAGTATCTTCATATTCTTATCCATAATAGATCCGCGCTTCGGAGTAATTTCCCTGTCACGGTTTTGTTGTTCGAAGGCCATTTCCTGATACTTCTCACCTTCCACAATCTGGATCCACCCAACCCTCACAATCAAAGCAATTACAAGTGAAGTAAATGCCAACATCAGAAATAAAAGTCTTTTCTTCATTGCTACACCAGGACTAGCCACATTTATTCCCTCCAAAATACAATTTACACTAATTTAGGAATGCCAAAATATAACTTTAGCTATTCCTTACTATATCAAAATACTTGATTAAAAACGTACTGCGCCATAATTCTAATATAATAACCCGGTTTTTGTTTCAAGTTAGTCAAGTACTTTTATCAACTACCAACAACTTGAAGCTAAAACTCTGCTTTTATTTTAAAATTAAGACGCAGCTATATTTTTTAGAGAATACAAACACAAAAAAGTATGCTTCATTAAATCCTCGAATCTACTGTTTGTTCCCTATCAATAACGTATTTTAAAATTATAATTACTTATGTAGCAAACTCTAGTAAAAAAATCTTGTCAACTTATCAACCTTACTTAACAGAGAATAAAAAATGTTCTCGTCAGTTTTTTCTTCGTCATTAATTTCATTAGAAGCAGTAGTAAAATCACTTTTTGGTACTTTAACATATGTATACTGATATTTATCAGGTTTTTGCATGCCTAAATTTTCCTCAGCAATTTGTCTAACTTTTTGAAGATCCAGCTCACTCTCTAACTTGACCGTAAGCCTGGTATTATCATTTTTTATTTCTGTGTATTCATTCATCTTCTTGCTAATCTTATAGTTTAAATCTGTTATTAAAGCATATCTATACATAACTAATCCAGATAGTGAGAATATAACCAATAAGGCAAATACAACTTTAACTTTTACCTTATTGTTAACCCTTTGCTTTTTCTTCTCACTAAGAACTTTATTTTCCTCGTAAACGTCATATTCAAGTTTTCTTGCAGCAGTACCTTGTATGTAGTTTTTATCTGTTTTTATCATTTGTATTCACCTCATATACAATTTATTACGTTATACAGAAAAAAGTTAGCAAACCCTTTCCAAAAAACAGACAATAAATCCGGGGGGGTCAGCCCTTAGGCATACTCTCCCGGAATTAATCTCATTTAAATTTGATATAGCAACAAACCCTACCAAATTTAAGTGCCTACATTTTCACATTAAGCACATTCAAAATTCTTTCACTTCACTTATCTTTTGTAAGTATAACCTTTTTCTTTTGTTCTTAAGTTTTTTCTTTTGTAGTTAATCTTCTTTCATTTTTTCTTTTGTAGTTAATCTTCTTTCATCTTTTTCTTTTGTAGTTAATCTTTTTTTCTTTTGTAAGTAATATTATCTTTCTTTTGTAAGTCTTACATATTCTTTTTCTTTTGTAATTTGATGCTTGTGATCTTTAACTCTTTTTCATTTGTAATTTTGAACTTTTTAGTTTCTAAATCTTTTTCTTTTGTGTTTTAATTTCTTATCTTCAGTATGTCTTACGTATAGGTAAAAACTCTTATTTTTAGTCATTCCACGTTGCATTTTTTCTTTTGTAATTTCACTCTTTATCCTTTGTGTTTAAACTTTTTATCTTTTGTTTGTTTATTTAAACCTGGGGTTTAACCCGGGTTTTTTACTGTTTTTCCAGCACTCTCAGCTTTGCACTTCTTGCTCTCGGGTTTTCTTCCAATTCCTTAACTGAAGGTACAATAGGTTTTCTGTGCACCGATTCCGCCAACTTCTTCTTTCCACATACACATACCGGAAAAGTGCTTGGGCACGTGCATGGATTAATGTATTTATTAAACTCGTTCTTTACTATCCTATCTTCAAGAGAATGAAATGTTATTATACAAAACCTTCCTCCTGGTTTTAAGAGGTTGACACCTTCCTCTATTGCCTTAGAAAGTATCCCTAGTTCATCATTAACTGCTATCCTTAAAGCTTGAAACGTCCGCTTAGCTGGATGTGGTCCCTCTCTCCTTGCCGAACTAGGTATTGCAGCTTTTATTATTTCAACCAGTTCACCCGTAGTTTCAATTCTCTTTTCGTCTCTTCTCTGTACTATAAATTCTGCAATTCTAGATGCCCAGTTCTCTTCTCCGAATTCCCGGATTATCTTCTTAATTTCTTCTTTGCTATATTCATTCACTATCGTTTCGGCTGTGAACTTTTGTCTTCTGTCCATCCTCATATCCAAAGGAGCATCTTTATTGTAACTAAATCCTCTTTCAGCCTCATCAAGCTGGTGGGACGAAACTCCCAAATCCAACAATATTCCATCTACACATGCAATTTTATTTTCAAAGCATACACTTTTAATATTAACAAAATTAGTATTTGCAAAAATTAATGAGCCCTTACCATTTTGATCTTCCAACCGTTTTTTTGAGGTTTCTAAAGCAAATCCATCCTGATCAAGACCTATCAGCATACCCTTTTCACCAAGTTTCTGATATATCGCCGAAGAATGCCCTGCACCTCCGAGCGTCCCATCAACGTATACTCCATCAGGTTTTATGTCTAGATTTTCAATACACTCCTCAAACAGCACCGGCTTATGCTCAAAATCCATTAAACTATATCAACTCCCAAATTTTTAAATACCCAACATCGCCATCTTCTCCGCGATATTATCTGCGCTCATATTTTCATCGCCAGAGTAATTTTCCCATTTAGCCTTGTCCCATATTTCAACTCTGGTTGATACCCCAATAACATAAATGTCCTTATCCAATCCTGCATATTCTCTTAAGTTTTGAGGTAATAATATTCTTCCCTGCTTGTCCACTTCGCATTCAGTAGCTCCTGCAAAGAAAAATCTTACAAATGCTCTAACATCTTTATCGGTAAATGGTAGTGATTTAAGCTTGGTTTCAAGGTTGCTCCACTCTTCAGCTGAATACGCAAACAAACAGTTATCAAGACCTTTGGTCACAATAAACTTCTCGCCAAGTCCATCTCTAAACTTTGACGGTACTATGACACGACCTTTCGCGTCTACTGAATGCTGGTATTCACCATAAAACAACTATTTCACCTCACATTTTGGTACCACCCACCACTTCGCACCACTTTTCACCACTTCTAATTAAATTTTAGTCCAAATTGATATAATAATCAAGATATATTTTTAATTTCCATTAAAAAAATAAAAAAGATAGGACGCTAGTCCTACCTTTTCAAGCACTTTATCGATTTTTTGATTTATATGCTAATTTTTAGTCAGAGGAGTTAAAAATTTCTTTCTTTCTTCTCATCGATATACTTAAGACTATACCAACAGCTATAAAACTAGTCAGCATATAGCTTCCTCCCGTACTGACAAAGGGTAGCGGAATTCCTGTACAAGGCAATACACCTACACTCATTCCAATGTTCTCCATTGCATGAAAACCCCATATAGCTGTAATTCCAATAACAACAAACGATCCATATGAATCTCGTGCATGCATGGCAATATATATACATCTTATTAGAATAAAACAGATCAATCCAATTATTATTACTGCTCCTATAAATCCCAATTCTTCGCCCACTACAGAAAAAATAAAATCCGATTCACTAACCGGTACAGTTCCATTCTGTGCCTGAATCCCCCTAAAAAGCCCTTTACCATATATCTGCCCTGACCCAACAGCCATCTTTGATCTTATTACATTAAACCCTGCATCTAGAGGGTCAAGTTCAGGATTTAAAAAAACCAAAATTCTGCTTCTTCTCTCATCGTTAAATATAAAAAACCATATAAATGGAGTAGATAATAGTAAGGCACTCAACAGCATAATAATATATTTATAAGCTATTCCACAGATAAAAATCAACACAAAGAATATAAAAACAAATACCAGTGTGGTACCAAAATCCTTTTGAGCTGCAACCAGCCCCATAGGTATAGCTGAATATATTAAAAACTTAACTATATTGGCTTTTCTGTTCTTCTGATCGTCATATATTCTTTCCAAGAAAACAGAAGCAACTAAAATGTACGATATTTTTGCAAGATCTGCAGGTTGAAAAGTAAATGCCCCTAAATCAATCCAGCTTCTACTTCCAAGTTCTTCTCCTGTACCAATGAAGAGCACTGCTACCAAAAGCCCCGTTGTAACAATATAAAAAAAGATACCTAATGTCCTAAAATCTTTATAGTCTATGCAACTTATTATCAGGGCTATCACAATTCCAACTGACATCGCTCCTATATGAACTATAAACATCCTTTTTGCATTTGGCATATGATTCACAGCACTCTTGACAACAAACGCGCCAATAATCGACAAAATAATAATTGCCGAAAACAAAACATAATCAAACTTTTTAAAGAAGTTAAAGTCTTTTGTTTTTTCCACAAAGTACATAAATTCACCTTCAGTATAAATTGTTATTCTATTTTTTAAATCACTATATGGCTAAGGAATAAATTCAATTAAAAACTACTGCCTTACACATATAAGTCAAGCAGTAGTTCAAAACTATTATTTTAATACTATTATATTTTTCTGATTATGTAATGTCAATGCAGCACCAGTATTTAACACTATAAATCTGTTCAGTAAACGCCACCATATAAAATAGATGAGAACTTAATATTCACGTTCCTTCCTGTTTAGCATATGGTTATAGTATTCCACTATCAACGAATCCAGCTCAACACTCGTTTCATAAATTTTGTTGAAATCATCATCATTGTCTATCATAGCATTTAGCTCATACTGTAATTTCTGAATCTTCAATTCATTCATTTTTCGCACCGCCGTTATCTTTAGTAAAATCGTTTTGGACAAAATTTTGTCTTGTTTTGGTATAAGTACTAACATTTTGTCTTTACATTATAAGAAATTACTAAATATTCGTCAATATATTATGAAAAATGTAATATAAATGTAATGAAGTTTAAAACTAACAGTATTGTAAGTTTACGCTAAACACCTTCTTCCTTCTTGTTTTCAACTACTTCATGGTTTATTTCGGCTTCTTCTTCAGCAACATACGTTTCGACATTTTCCGAGCCCTGATCTCCTTTAAGATTATGCAGTAGTGCTGAATATTCACTCTCTACGACATTTTCAGATTCAATTTGCTTATTCTTTGCCTTAACCCGACTTATTATAAAAATCAGCCCAAAAACAATTACAAATACAAGGGATAGAGCCTGTGATATTCTAAAAGAGCCTAACCAAAGACTATCAAGCCTCAAGCCCTCAATCCAAAATCTACCTGCCCCATACGCAATCATGTATAGACAAAATACCTCTCCATTTTGCTTCTTCCTCTTTGTATACCACATCAGAAGGAAGAATACTCCCAGGTTCCATAGAGATTCATATAAAAACGTCGGATGAATAGGAATATCAGGATAAACAGTTGCTCCTAAATCCTGTAGATTCTTTAACTGACTTTTTATGACGTCACCCGTCATTCCCCACGGAAGATTAGTATTACGTCCAAACGCCTCCTGATTGGCAAAATTGCCCCATCTGCCTATAGCTTGTGCAAGCACGAAATAGGGAATACAAAAGTCAATAAAGTTTAATGGATTAATCTTCCTTCGCCTTGAAAATACTATAGCTACAATCGCAGCTACTATTAAAGCTCCATAAAGGGCAAGTCCACCGGTTCTGATATTGATTATTTTGAAAAAATCTCCGTTAAATTCACTCCAATTGAATATAACATAGTAAAGCCTCGCGCCTATAATAGACAAAGGCGCTGCAATCAATACAAGATCGATAATATCATCCGATTTAATACCTGCTTTCTTGCAATTCTTCATTGCGAGAAGAACAGCAAGAAAAAATCCTGCCGAAATAATAATTCCATACCAATAAACCGAAAGACCAAATACGTTGAATGCCTCTCTATTTATGGGAATGCTAAATCCTAATTTCGGGAATTCTATATAGCCCATTTTTATCCCCCTTATGTTGGTTTAATTACCGACATTGCAAGTTTGTCGGCTGCAAAATGTTCCTTAAATACCTTATTTATATACTCAAAAGATATTTTATCATAAACTTCCATATAGTCAAATAAATTAATCCCTTTAAAATATACCGAAACAAAGCTATGCGAAATTCTATCCACCGAATTAAGCTGCTTTACCAATCTTCCTTTATTGGCACGCCTTATTCTTTCATAAGTTTTCAAGTCAAGGCCTTTATCCTGAAGAGATTTTATTTCTTCAAGCACTCTGTCCTTCACTTTTAGTGGGTCCTTTGATTCTCCACCGAATACAGAATACGCATAGTTTTCCTCTATACTGTAATCAAATTCAAACGAGCTGTTAATAAGGCCCTCATTATATAACTGGTTGTATAACTTTGAGCTCTTTCCCATGATCATATCTAACAGGATTTTTATAGCAGTCTCCCTCATCAGGCAATCCATGCCTTCCGAGACAAACCCCGTATCTTTGTAACCCATCTGGAACAATGGCATTGATACCTCAAGGCTCTGCTCAACATAACTTTTATTAAGTTTATCGGATTCCTCCGGGAAAACCCTTTTTATTTCAGACTTGCTTGAAGATATGGTAATGCTTTTATCGATATGCTCAAATACTTTGACAGCATCGACATCCCCAACTACTACAATAATCATATTTGAAGGATGATAAAAAGTATTATAACACTTATATAAAATATCCTTGTTGATTTTGCTTATACTCTCAATACTGCCAGCAATATCGATCTTAACAGGATTTTTTTCATAAAAAGCACCCAACAGGTTAAAGAACACTCTCCAGTTTGCATTGTCATCATACATGCGGATTTCCTGTCCAATGATATCCTTTTCTTTCTCTACGCTCTCCTCTGTAATATATGGATTCTGGACAAAATCAAGCAGCAGAGAGAAGTTTTCCTCAAACTTATCTGTACAAGAAAAAAGATATGCAGTCTGAGCAAAGCTGGTGTATGCGTTTGGATTTGAACCAAGCTGTGAAAATTTATCCATAACGCTTCCATCCTTCTGTTCAAAAAGCTTGTGCTCCAAAAAATGTGCGATTCCATCAGGAACTTTTGTAACGTTAGTTTCGCCGGGTATTATGAATTCACTGTTTATAGAACCGTAATGAGTTGCAAAAGTTGCAAACTTCTTTGAATACCCTTTTTTAGGAATCACAAAGCACCTAAGACCACTCTTATGCTCATATGTATGCATAGTTTCGTCAATATTCTTATATTCAATAGTTTTAATATCCATAAATATTATCTCCCTTTCAGCATCCTATATTTTCATAATTCCAAATAGTTCAAGTAGTAAATCGTAATAGAACCTTCATTTATTTCCTACTTCGATGTAAGAAAATATACTGTATCCATTTCTATTTTTTTTGCAATATCAATAACATCCTGCCTTGAAACTTTTTTAATTCTTTCTATTATATCGTCCGGAGAATCTTTTGTTCCAGCAATCATCTGGCTTAAATTAAAATCTACTACTTGGAGTTGACTGTCTTTAAGCGACTTTATTCCCGTTTCAATACTTTTTACCGATGATTCAAATTCATAATCAGATATAACTCCGTTCTTCATATCCTCCAGCTGCTTCATTATAATGTCATATGCTTTATCCCTGTTGTTGATTTCTATACCTCCGCTGATAACCATCAGCCCTTTGAATTTCTCCAGCCTTGAAAACACATAATAGGCCAAACCGTTCTTTTCACGGACATTTTGAAAAAGTTTTGAATGTAATCCACCGCCAAGAATACTGTTGTAGACCATTAATTTATAATATTCCTCAGTCTTTGGTTCAACATTGGTTCTAAACCCGATGGACAGCTTTGCCTGATTGACGTTCATTTGTTCTGTAACTTCTCTTACTTTTGACACATGACTTTCTATACTAACAGGTGATATTGTTTTCACACTGCCTCGTTTAATCTGTTTTAACTTATCTATGACATATGTGGTCTGCTCTTCATTTATATCTCCAGAAATAAAGACGTAGACAGGCAAAGTTTCCAAAAAGTACTTGTAATGTTCAAACAGATTACCTGCATTTATGCCATCTATGTCTTCAATATTTCCATAATCAAATATACTGAAGGGTTCGTTCTCACACATTACTTCAAGACACTTATCAACACCATACTGAACTTTATCATTCACCCGGCTTTCAATAAGTTCTTTAAGGTTTTTAGCTTCCTGATCTATGTATTCCTTTTTAAATACTCCATTTTCTGTAACAGGCTTTGTAATTATCTCAAAAATCAGATCAAAAGCCTTCTGAGTTAAATCGGCTTCACCATTTGCATACTTATCGGATATAAAGTCCAAATAAAATTGAATTATCTGGTTTTCACCTTTCTTAGTCACTCCGCAATCAAAAGCAGCACCATACAACTCTTCTAGATAAAGCGAGATATCCTGTATTGTAGGAAAATTCACGCTTCCCCTTCTTAAAACTGCGGGTAACAAGGCATTTTTTGAAGCATTTTCCCTGCTTAAATTATCATGAAAAAATATGTTTATAGAATTAGTCTTAAATTTGTCAGTCTTAATTTGATAAACCTTTATACCGTTAAAAGAAGCAATCTCTGAAACATGATTTTCCGATGCTATAGAATTAATCATTTAACCAGTCCTCTCATTTTTAGTTTGAATGTATTTTAACTATTCCCTTTATTAGTATAATAAAAACGACATGCTTTATTCAATATTTGGAAAACATATTAATAAATTATAACACAGCAGTAGCAACAATCAAACAAGTTTGACATAATCTAAAAAAACACTTATAAAAAAAACACTATTGAAAATAATAATAGTGGAGGGATTTCAATGAGCCAAACCAGATATTATAGGAAACACCCCAGAAGCCATACCAAAACCAAAACTGAAGATGAGGAAAAGGAACTAAATCTCAGTGCACTCGCAGCTGTTGGCATTTTAGCCTTTACATTTGCAAACGGTATGTTTCTAGGATATTTATGTAAAAGAAGTATGTGCTGACAAAAGGAGAAGCTTTATGCTTCTCCTTTGATGTTCTTAGCCCGGAATATAAGCGCAAGAGGTAACACCATGGTCAAATTATGATACTAATAAAAGTGTTTTGATTAGAAATGCATGGCAAACCTATATTGTAGATTTTACTTCAAGTGCTACTGATACCAATGGGAGATTACTTTCAATTTATGTGAAGCATCAACTTAATGTCCTACTAGAGGCAGCTTATCATCTGTTTTAGCTGACTGCTCAAATTAAATATTTCATTTATGGAATTTATAATTTGTTGTATATCAGTGTTTTCATTTTCTATAGTTGCCAATACTTCCTCGGTTGCGGCAGCATTTTCTTGCGATATGCTAACCATATTTTCTATTTGATTCTGTGTAACTAAATAAATATTTGAAGCACATTCGATTTTTCCCATACTTTTTGATATTTCACTATGGGTATTATCAAAAGAATCCTTTAAATACTTGAAATAAGAGAATATATTTACAATAAGTTCCTGACCTTCATTCGTGGCCAATTTACCTTCATTAACTTTTTCGTAGGCTTCTTGAGATTTATGGAATAGTCCTGTTGTTACCTGTGATATATCTCCTACTATTGTCGAACTTTTCTCAGCCAGTTTTCTGACTTCGGAGGCAACTACGGCAAATCCCTTGCCATGTTCTCCGGCACGGGCTGATTCGATAGTTGCATTGAGGGCCAGGAGGTTTGTTTGGTCCGCGATTTCTTTTATTCCTTTGAGCAAGTTGTTTACTGTTTGCATACTTGATTGAAGTTCAGCAACAGTCTTATTTGCCGTATTTATTGAAGAGCTGATTATACCCATCTGATCTCTTATCCGCTCTATTTTATTCCATCCTTCATCGAACCTCTCGCATATTTGACTAGTGTTATCGATAACGCCTTTTGATATTTCCATTGTTTCATGTGCAATTTTCATGGAATTCATCATTGATTCATTGATCGTAAAAGCACTTGAAGCTTCGGATTGAATTGATTGGGCCATTTCTTGCATGGAAAAGGTTATTTTTTTGCTTGAATTTCCAATAGTATTAATATTACTGTTCAGATGGATAATATTATCTTCAAGTATACCTGTACCTTCCTCAACTTTGTTAAAAGTAGTTTGTAATTTTTCCAAAAGAATTTTTGTTTCAGCCTCTTTTATAATTGCTTCATCCACAAGCTTTCTTCCCCATTTACTTAAAAAATACAACAATATGGAGATTGCGTTTAGGATAACCATAATAGATATAAAATCATCTATCCCGGTTTCGCCAGGACCTGTTATACATTTGGGTTTTAAAAAATATACTGCAGTTAACATAACATTTAATGTAAATGCGTAAATAATGATAAGCCTTTTTTGAAAGTATAGTGCAATTAGAGCTACTGTTGTGAATATAATGTAATGCTTGTTTATTGCAAAGCCATCTATATAAAAGAGTGCAATAACAACTGCTCCGGGTATAAGACCAAACAAAAGACCTTTGATATTATCGTTATAGGGCATAATATAATTTATTAATGAGATAATAATTACTACAACCCCCGGAACTGCTATTCTCATAAAAAGACCTATTCCTTCTGTTAAAAGAGCTTGGACAGACAGGAGAACTACTATGAAGACTATTACAAAAATACTGACTTTGTGCACCCTCTTAACGTTGTATGTATCTTGTATCATAAATAACTTTCTCTCCTTTATTATAAAGAATTAACAATCATATCGACATTAGTTGTAAAATAATTAATTATTAATTTTTGACTATTAATTATGAGGCTACCAGAAATTATTAATTATTTCATATAGAATTTATCTTTATATTTGCCGATTATGGCTTTAGACAGTTTCTTATATATAATACTCAAAGTTATAAGTTAAAATGTAAAAACGATATACGTATTATTGGAGTAGAACCAGCATCATGCCCTTATAAATACTGTAGATGTGGGTACTTCTCCCAAAATAGCAAAGCTGTTTTATTGTCCACATCACAAAAATATTTTTTGTAACTTAGGTAAACATTAAAAAAATAATAAATAACCATAACATATATACATAATGATTTGACAATTTTACAACATAAGTTTAGAATGAAAACAAAATATAAATTATCAATGAAGGGAAGTTATGGAATGATTAGAAAACTAAAACTATTGACTGTAGCAACACTAATCTTCACAGGCGGTATGCTTACTCAAACTTTTGCAGTTCCAGTTGTACAGGATATTGTTGCAAAATTAAAACCCGATGTGACAATAATGATTAACGGACAAAAACTGCAAGCTAAAGACGGTAACGGTAAAGAAGTATACCCAATAATTTATAATGGTTCTACATATTTACCGGTGCGCGCAGTTGCTGATGCTGTTAAACTACCGGTTGACTGGGATGGAAAAACACAGACAGTATTTCTTGGCTCAAAGAATCAGGGACCAACGAGGTTAATAGATCTTCAGTCTACTAACAAATCAGGTGCTTTTCCTATCAAATCAACTATGGATAAAAGTATCTTATCTATTGAAACTGGAGATGTTATAAAGGAAAATGTAACATATGGATTCGGGCTATACGCAGATGATATAACCGACAGCTATAATAAAGTCACTTTCAATCTTGATAATACATTTACCAAAATGACATTTAAGGTAAAGTGTATAAATGCAAATTCTAATACTGTTGAATTGGATATGAGAAATGAAAATGGAATTGAACTGTTTGGTAAGAAGTATAAAACAGGTGATTATGATACATGCGAAATAGATGTTACAGGAGTTAAGACCCTTGAGATACAGTTTAAAACAGAGTTTACAGATATCTCCGACGGGCATAAATTCTTAGTTATAGAACCTACCTTACAATAATTTTACTATAACTTCAGTACATTAGATTCAAAAAAGAGTGTGTGACGAAGTGAATTGTCTGGATGGATAGATTTTTAAAAATTCTGTCCATCCAATTTATTTAAGCCTTACCTATAGACGATACATTCAATAAAGCTCATAAAATTTATTTGTTCATATCACTAAAGTATTCTCTTGCGCTTTTAATATCCCTTTTTATCTGATCAACCAACTCATCTACACCATTAAACTTTTTCTCCCCTCTGATTTTCTGTAGGAAAAAAACTTCAATGCCTTCTCCGTATATATCCTCATTATAATCCAGGATATAGGTCTCAATAGATAGCACTTTCTGGCCTTCAAAAGTCGGATTATTTCCAATATTGGTTATACTGTTATACATCCTGCCGTTTAGAAGTGTACGGGTAACATAAACACCGTCGAGTGGAATCAAAAGGTACTCTTCCGGATAAATGTTTGCAGTTGGAAACCCCAATGTATTTCCTATCCTTTTTCCTTTCTCTACAATTCCGGTTATGGAATAATGCCTCCCGAGCAGTTTAAAAGCACTGTCCATATCACCTTTTTTGACATGCTTTCTTATTAGCGTGCTGCTGACAATATCGTCGTCGATCTTTATTGGCGGAATGGTTACTACTTTGTAATTATATTTACGTCCAAGCACTTTCAGGTACTCCACATCGCCTTGGCCTTTATAGCCAAACCTGTAGTCAACTCCTGTCACTGCAAGTTTCATCTTTAACTTGTCTACCAGAATATCTCTCACAAATGCTTCAGGACTCATTCTTGAGAAGGACTCATCAAATTCTTCAAAATAGGTGTAATCCAGTTGAGTTACCTCAAGTAGTCTCATTTTTTTATTTACAGAAGTTATCAGGGGTGTAAACAGCTTTTTTCTAATAATATTTTCAGGATGCTTGGTAAATGTATATAAAATAGACTCAAGCGACCCCTGCTTTGACTCACTAATAAGGGTATTTATCAGAGCCATGTGAGCAACATGTAAGCCGTCAAAGTTACCTAATCCAATACCTGTAGGCCTTGTAAATTCAATTTGTTGATTCTTGCCATATATAACTTCCATATGCTTTCCTTTTAGAGCGTTTTAAAAAAATCCTCCAAATGCTTATTGAAACAATGTTATTTAAATTATTTTTCAGAAAACGCCGATTTTAATGTTTAATATATTTTTGTACTGCTATTTTCATATAATACAAGGTTTCTATAAACTATGCATTATACAAACTGCTTCTTCATTTTTAACGACAAGCAGCCATTTATAAATAAAACTTCACTTAATCCAATAAACTTGCCATTAATATCGTATGTTCTAAGTATGCTGTCTTTTTTTAATGCTGAACTCTTTAGTTCGACATAAGCACCGTTAGCTAATTTCTTTGTTTGTGGCCCGTTCAAATCTATTCTGCCAAGGTCTTTAAAGATATCTTCTATACTCGATAACCTCTCAGCTATTGAATTGTTCTTTGATAACTCATAAATCTCCTCAAGTGTAAGAGAATTTGATAGTTCAAAATGCCCTGCTCTAGTTCTTACAAGGAATGACATATGCCCTCCACAACCGAGCTTGTCCCCGATGTCGGAACATAAAGTCCTTATATATGTGCCTTTAGAACACTCTACCTCAAATATAGCCTTATTATCCCTGATTTCTATAATATTTATTGAGTGTATGGTTATATCCCTCGGCTGCCTTTCTATTGTAATACCTTCTCTTGCAAGCTCATAGAGTTTTTTACCTTCAATCTTGACAGCTGAATACATGGGCGGAATCTGCTTGTACTCTCCTATAAAGCTTTTTATGGCATCATATATTTGCTCGTGAGAAAAATTCGCTTCGCAAACCTTTAGAACAGTACCATAGCTGTCTTGAGTATCTGTAGAAATCCCAAGTGTAAGTTCTGCACTATATACCTTGTCCTTATCTGTCAAATACTCAATAGTCTTTGTAGCCTTTCCAATACATACAGGTAAGACTCCTACAGCACCAGGGTCAAGAGTACCTGTATGCCCTATCTTTCTTTCCTTAAGTAAACTTCTCAAATAAGCTACAATGTCAAACGAAGTCATCCCTGTGGGTTTTAGAACATTAAGTATTCCATCCATAATTACAAAACTTCCCTTATATCTTTATTAATCATCTCTTTTACTTCTTCCATAATTCCCCTGACAGTACATCCAGCCGCCTTCTTGTGTCCTCCACCTGAATACTTGTTAGCAATTGCAGAAACATCTACATAGTTTTGGGAACGGAAATTAATTTTATATTCATTATCTGTGCGCTGCCTTATCAAAACAGCTACTTCTACGCCGTTTATATTCCTTGCGACATTTACCAAACCATCACAATCTTCTTCTGCAGCACCTACTTTTTTTAGCATTTCATTAGTAACAGTTATAAATGCTACCCTTCCATCGTCAAAAATCTCTATTGAATCTATTGCCAAACCCATGAGTCTAAGCTTCTTAAGAGACATAGTTTCAAAAACCAATTGAGAAATTTTAGATACATCCGCACCATTGTCAATCAAATCCGCTGTAATTTGATGGGTTATGGGGGTTGTATTGCTATACCTGAATCCCCCGGTATCTGTGCTTATAGCTACATATAGGCATGTAGCTATACTTTCGTCAAAACTAATTCCCAGCATTTTGATTAATTGATATATCAGCTCTCCCACAGCTGCGGCAGTTGTTTTGACAAGATTTAACGATGCAAATTCGGTATTTGTAGTATGATGGTCTATGTTTATTGTAAGATCAGTATTATCGAATATTTCAATACGTTTTCCAAGTCTCGCTAAATCACCAGTATCAAGCGCCAATACCAAGTCATGCTTTTTGGGGTTAGATTTGTAAACTTCAACGTAGTCTTTTCCAGGCAGAAATTCATATGTAGCCGGAATCTCTTCTTCGATATAGACCGTGATATCCTTTCCCATCTTTTCCAAAGCCAATGCCAACGCAACACTTGAGCCTAATCCATCACCGTCAACAGAAACATGCGGCAAGATAGCTATGCTTTTCGCATTATTTATTGCATCTATAATTCTTTTTTCTATCATATACATACCTCTCAATTAAATATTAAAAAATACGTCACTTTAATAATTGTGTATATTATTGTGAGGTTGAAGAAATATCCTCAACCTCACAATAACAAACATATAGTTAAAATATTACAAATCAGTCTCTCTTATCATCATGTTTAACAGCATCATTTATCAATTTTGAAATATATGCTCCATGTTCTATTGAATTGTCCAGCTCAAATTGAATCTCCGGAGTATATCTGAGCTGAATTCTATGCCCAACTTCACGCCTTATAAAACCAGCAGCGCTTTTTAATCCGTCGAGTGCATTCTTCTTTTCCTCATCACTTCCCATAATGCTTACAAAAACCTTCGCATAACGCAGATCTTTAGTTACATTAACATTAGTCACACTAATCAACCTGGAAAGTCTCGGGTCCTTAAGTTCACCCTGTATTATTGCGCTTATTTCTTTTCTCATCTCTTCAGATATTCTTACTGTTCTATCCATAAAACCACTCCTGTTTTGTCACATTAGGACCTATCTCTGAACCTCTTCCATTGCAAAAGCCTCAATAACATCGCCCTCTTTAAGATCATTGAACTTTTCAATTGAAAGGCCACATTCAAATCCCTGTGCCACTTCCTTTGCATCGTCCTTGAATCGTTTTAATGAAGCAAGTTTGCCTTCATGCACAACAATTCCATCTCTAACAAGCCTTACTTCGGAGTTCCTTGCAACCTTTCCATCAGTTACATAGCCTCCTCCAATTGTACCTATTCCTGAGACCTTAAATATCTGTCTTAATTCAATATGTCCCATTACAACTTCTTTATACGTCGGCTCAAGCATACCTTTCATAGCTGCCTGAATATCTTCAATAGCCTTATATATTATACTGTAAAGCCTTAGATCAACTCCGGCATCCTTTGCGATTTCAGAAACATTTGTCGCTGGTCTTACATTAAAGCCGATAATTATAGCATTCGATACCTGTGCCAATGTAACATCGGATTCAGTAATTGCCCCAACTCCGCCATGAATTATCTTAACTCTTACTTCTTCATTGGTAAGTTTCTCCAATGACTGCTTTACTGCTTCAACAGAACCTTGAACGTCTGCTTTTACAATTATATTGAGGTCTTTTACCTTACCCTCTTTAATCTGGGTAAACAAGTCATCAAGAGATACTCTTGCAGATGATTTAAGAGTCTGTTCCCTCTGCTTCAATCTTCTCTTTTCAGCCAACTGCTTTGCTATTTTCTCATCAGTTATAGCATAGAATATTTCTCCTGCTTCCGGAACTTCAGGCAGACCAAGAATTTCTACAGGAGTCGAAGGACCTGCTTTTTTAATCTTATGGCCTTTATCATCCACCATAGCTCTTATCCTACCAACTATAGTTCCAGTTACAATTGAATCTCCAATGTTTAAAGTTCCTCTTTGGACAAGTATTGTCGCAGTAGGGCCTTTATCCTTATCAAGTTTGGCCTCAATTACGGTACCTTTTGCCTGCTTATTAGGATTTGCTCTTAGTTCAAGCATATCTGCCGCCAAAAGAACCATTTCAAGCAGGTTATCAATATTAATTCTCTTCTTAGCTGAAACTTCAACACAAATTGTGTCTCCACCCCACTCTTCAGAAACAAGACCATGCTCTGTGAGTTCCTGTTTAACTCTATCAGGATTTGCTCCCGGCTTATCAATTTTATTTATTGCTACTATTATAGTAGTATTAGCAGCCTTTGCGTGATTTATTGCTTCAATTGTCTGGGGCATAACACCATCATCGGCAGCTACAACCAAAATGGCAACGTCAGTAACCTGGGCACCCCTTGCTCTCATTGCAGTAAACGCTTCATGACCTGGGGTATCAAGGAAAGTAATATTCCTGTTATTCAGCTTAACCATATAGGCCCCGATATGCTGAGTAATACCACCAGCTTCACTTTCAGTCACATGTGTTGACTTAATAGCATCTAAGAGTGAAGTCTTACCATGGTCAACGTGTCCCATAACAACAACAACCGGCGGTCTGGGCTCTAATTGTGACTTATCCTCTTCCTCTTCATCATCAAACAAAATGTCTTCTTCGTGTACAACTACTTCTTTCTCAGCCTTAACCCCGAACTCATCCGATATTATTGCAGCAGTATCATAGTCAAGCTCTTGGTTTAAAGTAGCCAATATTCCTAATGCCATCAACTTCTTAATAACCTCTGCAGCCGCTTTTTTTAATGACTCTGCAAGGTCTTTTACAGTTATGGTTTCCGGTATTTTTATAGAAGTAAGCACCGCTCTTGGAGGAATATATTTTTCCTCTTTCCTGACTTCCTTCTTAGGCTTCTTTGTTTTCTTGACATCATCTACATAGAACTCCTGCAGAATAAAGTCATCAGATAATATCTGGGATACCTCTTTTTTACCAGCAAATACGTTCTTATCTGGTTTTGCATTATTCTTAGTGCTTTTTACTGGACCGCCTTTTACAACGTTCCCTTTTGGCACTTCTTTCTTCATTTCTCTCTTTGTGTCTTTGTCAGTATCCTTATTGGAGAACTCTCTCCTTACCTCACTTCTTTGTGAACTGACTTCGTCCTTTTTCATTGCAGGATCAACCTTCGGAATCTCTAAAGGTTTGTTAGCTGCAAAACTTGGTCTATTGCCCCCAAAATTCGGTCTATTAGATGAAAAGTTCCTATCACGGTCTTTTCCATCGTTAAACGGCCTTCCGCCCTGCCCCTGCCCCTGCCTGTTTTGATAATTTTGATTATTCTGACTATTCTGATTCTGGTTATATGGCTTGTTATTGGGGTTGTAAGGTGGTCTATTATTGGGGTTATATGGCGGCCTATTATTTTGATTATATGGCGGCCTATTATTTTGATTATATTGCGGTCTATTATTATCGCCATAAGCAGGACGATTATTCCCAGTTTTTGCATCTACTGGAGGTCGATTATCATTATTTCTTGGTTGATTGTTTTCCCTACTGTTATTATACTTATCATTATTTCTAGGGCCATTAAAATTATTTGGTCTGTTATTATCCCTGTTGTTATTATACCTGTTGTTATTATACCTATTCTCAGGAACTACATTCTCCGGCCTTTTTACCTCAACATTGTTTACTACAGCTTCTTCATTTTCTTTTGCTGCATTGGATTCCTGTTTCGCCGGAACTTCATTTTTCATTTCTTCAACCTTTATTACTTCAACGCTGGTTTTGTGTTCCTCATTAACCACCAAAGCAGGCTTATCATCAGTTTTTGTGATTGAAGGTTTCACTGCTTCATCATTAACAACAGGTGCTTTAATTTCCGGTTTTTGGCTAGCAACAGTTTCCTTGGGTTGTTCTTTAGATACTTCTTTATGAGTATCATTGGCATCATGTGAATTTATTATTTTCGTAACCTCCTGTTTCTTTTCTACTTCGAGAGGCCTCTTGAATTCAGGTTTAGGATCTCTGACAAATCCAGGCCTTAACCCTGAATTTGAAGTTGCAACCTTTACAAAATCATTTCTCTTATTTTTCGAGAAATCACGGTTTTCAACTCTTTTTTGTGTGTTGTTATTGTTATTATTATCAGTTTTCGTACTCCTGACCTCATTATCCGAGTCTACAATTATTTCGGTAGTTCTTATAATTCTCGGAGCATTTTTGGCTTCTTTTCTAGTATCTTTATTATTTTCATTGGTGTGAAGCGTCTGCAATATCTTCTTTTCTTCACTTCCGTCTTTATGCTTAATAACACCAATATGATCATATAGAGCTTCGAGTTCGTGTTCTTCCAACAAACTCATATGGTTTTTAACGACAACATTTATTTCAGCTAATTTCTCCATTAGCCTTTTGCTGGTTGTATTCATTTCCTTAGCGAGTTCATATACTCTTATTTTAGTCAATATTTTCACCCCCGCATCCATTATTGACACTGCAATCAATCATTTCCATTAACCGTTTTGAAAAGCCTTTATCCAATATCGCTACCACCGACCTTATATTTTTACCAGTAAACTTACCTAACTGGTCTTTTTTACCGTATATCCTTATTTCAATGCTTCTAAATTTGCACGCATCCGTGAATTTCTTTTTAGTGTTTTGTGAAGCATCGTCAGCTACGATTACCAAGCTGACATCCGGCCCCTTTAATGCCCTCTCACAGGTTTCATCCCCTGATATAAGCTTCCTTGCCTTTGTTGCCAGCCCCAAAAAAGAATATATTTTATCCGTCATTACCTTCCTCCAGTTCATTTTCCAAAGCTAAGTATACCTCAGTGCTTATAGTTGTCTCAAAAGCTTTTTCAAAGCGTTTGGCTTTTCTGGCTTTTTGGAAGCATTCTGTACTCTTACAAATGTATGCTCCTCTTCCGGCTTTTTTTCCGGTAAAATCAACGGATATTTCATTCTCCTTACTCTTTACTACTCGAATAAGTTCCTTCTTGGGCTTCATCTCCTGACATCCAAGGCACATTCGCAAAGGAACCTTCTTTTGCTTCAATATAAATCACATCCCCGGTTACAATTTAAATTAAAAGCTATATTTAATCCTATTCATCTTCATCTGGTTCATCTTCAGAAAACGCGGATTGAAAACCACCATCAAAGTTAAGAAGCTGCTGCTCTATAGTGGCTCTAAGCTGTGACTCGCTCTTTATATCAATTTTCCAGCCAGTCAACTTTGCAGCCAATCTTGCATTTTGACCTTCTTTACCTATAGCCAGCGACAACTGAAAATCAGGCACTGTAACCTTCGCACTCTTCTCTTCTTCACTAATATCTACCCTAACAACCTTAGCAGGGCTTAAACTACTGGAAATATACTCCTGTGGATTGCTGCTCCACTTAATTATATCTATTTTTTCGCCTCTGAGTTCATCAACAATGGTTTGAACTCTTGTACCTTTCTGTCCGACACAAGCTCCAACCGGATCAACATTATCGTCTTTGGAATAGACAGCAATTTTAGTCCTTGATCCCGGCTCTCTTGAGATGCTCTTTATCTCAACAACTCCCTCATGGATTTCAGGTACTTCCAGTTCAAAGAGTCTCTTTATCAAACCCGGATGTGTTCTTGAAACCATAATTTGAGGACCTTTTGTAGTTCTTTTAACTTCAATTACATATACCTTTATTCTGTCATTAAACTTGTATTCTTCTCCAGATATTTGTTCTGTAGGTGCCAAAACAGCCTCAGTCTTTCCAAGATCAATAATAACATTCTTCTTTTCAGTCCGTTGTACAATACCAGTAACAATCTCAGCCTCTTTGTTTGAGAACTCATCAAAAATAATTCCTCTTTCGGCTTCTCTAAGTCTCTGCACAACGACCTGCTTTGCTGTCTGGGCAGCTATTCGTCCAAACTTCTTGGGAGTAACCTCTACCTCAGCCATATCTTCTTCGTCAAGCTCGGCATTTATCTTTTTGGCATTCTCAACAGATATATCCATATACTCATTTTGAGGGTCACTGGTAACCCTTTTTAATGCATATACCTTAAAATCACCGGTTTGACGATCAACTGATACACGAACATTTTGAGAAGAACCGAAATTTCTCTTATATGCAGAAATAAGAGCTGCCTCAATTGCCTCAATAATAATATCTTTCTCAATTCCCTTTTCCTTTTCCAACTGTTCCAACGCATGAATCAAATCTGAACTCATTTAAGAACCTCCTATTCCGTCTTCTGGTTTCAAATATCCTTTCAACCCGACGATACTAAAATTTAATAACTCTCCTGACCAGTGCCACCTGATCCCGTTCGAATTCCATATTAGTATCATTTATCTTAATAATAATCTTATTGTCTATTAGACCAAGTAAATTCCCTTCAAAAATCTTCCTGCCATCAATAGGTTTAAACACTTTAACTTCTACAAGCTCTCCTTTAAACCTTTCAAAATCAGATTCCTTCTTAAGAGGTCTATCCAAACCAGGTGAAGACACCTCTAAAAAATAGCTTTGCTCTATAGGATCTTTTTTGTCTAATATATCACTAATCTCTTCACTAATAATCTGGCAATCATCTATTGTTATGCCACCCGGCTTATCTATATAAATTCGGAGATACCAGTTGGTTCCCTCCTTTATAAATTCAACATCTACAAGTTCAAAATAGTGGTTTGCTACAACAGGTTCTGCAAATTCAGCAACAATCTCTTCAATTTTCCTTTTGACCATAAACATCCTCCATTATTAAGCTAAAGGAACCATTCACAAATAAAAAAACTCAGGACATGTAGTTATTACTGATTCTAGGACATTTGCTGCGCAAATTCCTCAAATCAAATTATCAACGTGCCCTAACACACCTTTGAACCTATCAATAATACGAAAGAGTGGGTTCTACCCACTCTTTACAAACTAGTTCCTATACGCATTAATCCAAAAGTAATTATAACACTATTATTTGTAATTATCAACATTTTATTAGTTTTTATTAAAAATATTTTACTAAAGAATATCTACAATATCACTTTAGCATACTTTTAAAAACTTCTGCTCTGCCAGTGGATTTCAAATAATAGTTTCACAGTAGTTGCACAATAGCATTTACTTCTACTCTGATAGATAGACACTGTAATGGATAAATTTTCGAAACTACAACCTATGTATCTCCTCCAAAAACTCTTCTACAGCCCGTTCCTGAGGAATTTTTCTTATAATCTCGCCTTTTTTAAAGAGAAGCACTTCACCTTTGCCGCCTGCAATACCTATGTCGGCTTCCTTTGCCTCACCAGGTCCATTTACAGCACATCCCATAACTGCAACCTTTATATCCTTATCAACTTTCGAAAGTCTCTCTTCAATTCTACCTGCAATACTAATCAGATCTACCTGACATCTTCCGCATGTAGGACAGGATATGAATTCTACTCCGCCTTTTTTTAAGCCCAATGACTTTAAAATCTCGTTTCCCGCTTTAATCTCCTCCACAGGGTCGCCCGTCAGAGATACCCTTATGGTATCTCCAATACCTTCTGCAAGAAGACAACCCAAACCTACAGAGGATTTAACTGTTCCTTTATAAATAGTCCCAGCTTCAGTAACACCTATATGAAGCGGATAATCGGTCTTTTCAGACATCATACGGTATGCAGCAATTGTCATTGGCACATTAGAAGCTTTTAAAGAAAACACTATATCATAAAAGTTCAGCTCTTCCAATATACGTGCATGACCTAACGCACTTTCTACCATCGCTTCCGGAGTAACGCCTCCAAACTTTGCCATTACATCCTTCTCAAGAGAGCCTGAATTTACACCAATCCTTATGGGTATCTGCCTCTCCTTTGCCACTTCAACCACCATTCGAACTCTGTCCTTATCTCCGATATTTCCCGGGTTAAGCCTTATTTTATCTGCCCCGTTTTTCATACAGGCTATAGCAAGACGATAATCAAAGTGGATGTCTGCAACCAGTGGAATATGTATAGATTTTTTTATATCTCTTATTGCCTCAGCGGCTTCATTGTCCGGTACAGCAACTCTAACAATGCTGCACCCCTCATCTTCAAGCCTCTTTATCTGATTTACAGTTGCCAAAGCATTTCTGGTGTCAGTGTTTGTCATTGACTGAACAGTAATTGGTGAATCACCTCCGATAAAGGTGTCTCCAATTCTAATTTTTTTAGTTTTTTTCCGACTTATATAATCTCTATTCATTATAAATTCCTTCTATATTCTTTTATTTTAAATATTCCTTAGGTTTTCAGACCTCAAACTTTTGATGTTAAAAATGCAAATTTCTAATAAAAACCTTGCACAGCCCAAGAAATCTAACTCGTGAGCGCTAGAAGGAAAACCCAAACAATCTCGCGACATCATTAATCGATACAAATATAGAAAAACCAATCAATATAAAGAAACCGATAGTAGTTATTATTGCTTCCTTTTCAATTGGTATAGGCTTTCTTCTCACAGCCTCTATAGCCAGAATAACCAACTTACTTCCGTCAAGTGCCGGAAATGGTATAAGGTTTGTCGCTCCAACAGCTACACTGATAAACGCTGTCAAATTTAATATTGTCAATATAGCATCCATCATAGTAGGTGTACTTTGAACAGCTTCATTCATGGTACTTACTATACCTACAGGTCCCATCATCTCACCAATAGTGGCTTTTCCGGTAAATAACCAGGCTAACGCATAGGCAACATTTCTTGTATTACAATAAGCAAACAAAGCACCTTGTTTCATTGATGCAAAAATGTCACCTTTTGCATATCCAAAATTAAACCCTACAGCATATTGTTCTGTTGTTGTAGTTTCTTCCGGAGTAGCATTTAAAACGATTAATTCTCCACTTCTTTCAACAGTCATCTTAAGAGGATTATTCTTATTTTTATTAAGAAATTTTCTAATTTCATCAATATTTTTAACTTCAGTGTCATTCAATTCTACTATCCTATCTCCGGATTTAAGGCCTCCCTGGTCCCCCGGACCTCCCTTTGTGACAGTTCCAACCAAATTTGATTCCTGATCACTTGCTGAAAATCCGAGCATAAACCTTTTTTCTGATGGTATAATCTCAGGTTCCATAGTCAGGTTATATATTTCACCATTCCTGCTAACCTTTACTTCCGCTGGTTTTCCTTTTGATATATATAAAAATTGAATCACATCTAAAGGCTGGTATACCCTTTTGTTGTCATACTCTACAATTTTGTCGCCCACTTCCAAGCCAGCATTATAAGCAGCTGAATTCTGTGATATCTCACTTACATTCATCGTCTGATAGCCGCTAATAGAGTAATATATTGTTATTATAATAAGGGCTGATATTATATTGGCAAGAGGACCTGCAGCTATTACTGCCGCTCTCACCCATACCGGTTTCTTGTAGAAAGCATTTTCACTTGCAGACTCTTCATCTTCGCCTTCCATTTTCACATAGGCAAGCACAGGAAAAAGTCTTATTGAATACGTTGTCTCACCTCTAGTGATGCTAAACAATTTAGGCCCTATGAAGAGAGAAAACTCTTCAACCTTTATCTTTGACAGTTTTGCAACAATAAAGTGCCCAAGCTCATGAATGATTAGAATAAAGTTAAATGCAAGTATTATCATTAATATCTTCATAGTCAAACCTCCTAATATTCTTTCTATGTATGGCTATATATCTTTATTTAAAATTTCACTATCCATCTATACAAATTATACAATAAATAAATCTAAATATTCATATTTCATTTCTCTTTTATCATTTGTCGTGCCCACAAATCCACATCCAGAATATTTTCAATAGTTGGATCTTGGATGACTTGGTGCTTTGCCATTACGTTTTCAATCACCTTAGGTATATCTACAAATTTGATCTTTTCTTTTAAAAACAAACTAACTGCCTCTTCGTTTGCTGCATTCATTACTGCCGGCATTGTTCCACCTTTTGTCAATGCCTCAAATGCCAGACTTAAGCATGTAAATGTTTTCATGTCCGGTTCTTCAAAGGTCAACGCATTAGACTTTAAAAGGTCAAGTTTGGAGAAATCATTCTGCTTTCTGTCCGGATATGTCATTGCAAACTGTATAGGAAGTCTCATATCAGGGGATCCAAGCTGTGCTATAACAGATCCGTCAGCATATTCAACCATTGAATGTATTATACTTTGAGGATGTACAATAACTTTGATCTGATCCAACTCAAGCCCAAACAGCCACTTGGCCTCTATTACCTCCAACCCCTTATTCATAAGCGTTGCAGAGTCTATTGTTATCTTGCTTCCCATACTCCAGTTCGGATGTTTGAGCGCCTCAGCCAAAGTAACCATTTCAAGGTCTTTTTTGGTTTTTCCTCTGAACGGTCCCCCAGACGCAGTCAATATAACCCGGGAAATATCTTTTATATTATTCCCCATTAAACTCTGAAATATTGCAGAATGTTCACTGTCTACCGGAAGTATATTTACTCCCATCTTTGCAGCCTCACTCATAACAATATGTCCAGCTGTAACAAGGGTTTCCTTATTTGCAAGAGCAATATTCTTTTTGTTCTTTATTGCTTCCATTGTCGGAATCAAACCTGCAATACCCACAATAGAAGTAACTACCGTATCAACAGACTCAATTGAAGCTACTCTTTTAAAGCCTTCAATACCGCCAATAACTTCAATACTTAGATCTGATAACCTTTGCCTTAAAACTTTTGCCTGATTTTCATCTCCAACCGCAACAACTTTTGGCAAGAACTCTCTTGCCTGTATTTCCAGTTTATCTATGCTTGAGTTGGCAGACAAACCCTCTACCTTAATTTTTAGATTTCTTGCAACGTCAAGAGTTTGAACTCCTATTGACCCCGTCGATCCTAAAATTGAAATTGATTTAGTCATTTAATTTTCTCCTTAAAATAACAGATTTGACAGGTAAAAATATACCACCGGAGCTGTAAATAATATACTGTCAAACCTATCAAGAACTCCTCCATGACCAGGCATAATATCGCCATAGTCTTTAATTTTTACATATCGTTTAATTGCAGAAGCAGACCAATCTCCAATCTGAGAAATTATGCCACAGAGTATTCCCAAAATTATAAAGTGGTACAATTGAATTCCATTGGCTAGATTATTATAGTTTAGGTACATACCATACAAGCCCATAATAACGGCACATCCGACTATACCTCCAATTGATCCCTCTACTGTCTTTTTGGGACTTATCTCCGGCATGAGTTTATGTTTGCCAAATAAATATCCCGAAAAATAAGCAAATGTATCAGTTGCAAATGCGCCAATAAAAATAAGCCACACATAATAAAAACCATTAACCATATTCCTTATCAATATAACAAAACTAAAAAGAAAAACTATGTACAAAATCGCAAAAACAGTAACTGATATATCTGTTATATTGTATTTATTGTGTAAAAATATGATATAACAAAACAAAACCAATAGCGCTAAAAATATAGTAAGAAGAATTGATCTGTAATTAAACAAAAATCTTATGTTAATACCTAAGCTTTTTAAAGTGTCTCCTGAACAAAGTAATAACATATATATCGAAGACAAGTAACCTACAAACTTGATAGGTTTACAGCCAATATTTGATACTGCTGAATAAAACTCGCCCAAAGCCAATATGGATAGCAAAAAAATGAACAGGCCAAGTATAATCTGTCCGGACCAAACAACAAAAAACAGTAATATTGATCCGGCGATACCACTAGCAACTCTAATTTTCAATGTTATACTCCTCCAAACCTACGGTTTCTCTTCTGGTATTCCTTTATAGCTTCTAAAATATGCTCCTTTTGAAAATCCGGCCACAGCACATCGGTGTACCAGAATTCGGTATATGCCGACTGCCATATAAGAAAATTACTGATCCTCTTTTCTCCGCCTGGGCGTATCAAAAGGTCAGGATCTGGCATATCCCCTGTATATAATCTGTTTGTAATCATTGTCTCATCTATATTATCACACTTAATTTTCCCTTCAGCAACATCCCTTGCCAATTCTTTTACTGCATGAACAATTTCATCCCTACCACCATAGTTTATAGCAATATTCAAAGTCAGACCTGAGTTGTTTTCTGTAAGCTTTGTTACTCTCACTATTTGCTCCTGTATCTCTTTGCTAAGAGCACTCGAATCTCCAATAGTCCGAATTCTTACACTTCTTCCTCTCATATGGCTCTCTGCATTTTTTAGATAGTCCAATAAAAGATCCATTAATGTATCAACTTCACTTTTTGGCCTTTTCCAATTCTCTGTAGAAAAAGCATATACAGTCAAATATTTAATTCCTATTTCGCCGCAAAAATGCGCAATTCTATCTAAATTATTTGAGCCTTCCTTGTGACCTACAGTTCTTGGCAACCTTCTTTCCTTTGCCCATCGGCCGTTTCCATCCATAATTATAGCTATGTGAACAGGTAAATTGTTATAATCGATATCAAAATTTTCATTATCTATATTATTTTTCTTAAAAAACCTGCTTAAAAAAGACATCAAAACCTCCTGGCACTCCAACCGTGAAATTATAGCCGAAGTTATATTTCCAACATTACTAAACACTATTATAATATATAAACTTCCCCAATAGCAACCAATTTTAAAAAGGTAACCTCCAAGAAGCGAAGCAAAACCCCTCTTTGCTAGAGGGGCTTACAAATTATCATTTCAAACTCCTTATTGCTGGCTTTTCTTATACTTACAACTCTATAATTATCATCGTAATCATCACACTTAAGTCTTGGAGAAGATGTAACTTTTATAGAATAATCCTTAATATTATTATTCTCAAAAATAGCTTTTGCATCTTTCAAAGTAAAGCCTATAACATCAGTTACATTCATCCTATACCTCAAGAATTTCTGCGTCTTTTAGTTCAACAACCTTATCAATTTCAGCAATATATTTATCAGTCATATTCTGAATGTCTTTTTCTGCTGTCTTAAGGTCATCTTCCGTCAATTCTCCATCCTTCTTAAGCGTCTTCATATGTTCAATTCCGTCTCTTCTTATTGCCCTTATAGCAACCTTCGCATCTTCACCATACTTCTTTACAACCTTAGTAAGCTCTTTTCTTCTTTCCTCTGTAAGCATTGGGAAAACCAATCTAATAACTTTCCCGTCATTATTCGGATTTATACCGATATCCGATTTCTGTATTTCCTTTTCAATTTCCTTAATCATTTTCGCTTCCCATGGCTGAATCATGATTACTCTTCCCTCAGGTACGGAAACACTAGCAATCTGGTTAATTGGTGTTGGTGTTCCATAGTAATCAACCGTCAACTTATCCAAAATAGCAGGATTTGCACGGCCAGCCCTGACACCCGTCAACTCATCCTTTAACACGTTAATTGTTTTTTTCATTTTCTCTTCGATACTCTTGTACTCTTCCCTCGACATATTACTCCTCCTCTAATTATTTTGTAATGCCCAAATATAATTCCACTCATTACTTAATAGATGTACCAATGTTTTCGCCCATAACAACCTTGATAATATTATCCGGCTGGTCCAAACCAAATACAATAATGGGTATATTGTTATCCTTGCACAGAGAAGCAGCAGTTGAGTCCATAACACCAAGTTCTTTATTAAGAACATCCAAAAAGGAAAGTTTATCAAATTTCACAGCATTAGGATTTGTATTCGGATCGCTATCATATACACCATCAACCTTTTTGGCAAGTAAAATTACTTCAGCATCTATTTCTGCAGCCCTTAGTGCTGCTGTCGTATCTGTAGAAAAATAAGGATTTCCTGTGCCACAGGCAAATATAACAATCCTTCCTTTTTCCAAATGTCTTACAGCTTTTCTTCTTATGTATGTTTCTGCAATTTGCCTCATTTCTATTGCAGTCTGTACTCTTGTAGGAATTCCTCTTGATTCGAGAGAATCCTGAAGTCCTAAAGCGTTTATAACAGTAGCAAGCATACCCATGTGGTCAGCTGTGGTACGATCCATACCTTTGCCGCTTCTTCCCCTCCAGAAATTGCCTCCACCTACAACTATAGCTATCTCTACACCTAAGTCATGTAACTCTTTAATTCTATCCGATATACTGTTAATAGTCTCAGTGTTAAGCCCTTGCTTTTGTTCGCCCGCCAACGCTTCTCCACTGATCTTTAACATAATTCTTTTGTACTTAATTCCAGACATCAAAACTTCTCCTTTCAATTCAGGGCAATATATTCGCAATTCTCTCAAAAAAGGAACATATAATTCAAATTATATGTTCCTTCTTTATTTTTTATTTATTACTGTCCAATTTGTTTCATAACTTCTTCAGCGAAGTTTTCTTCTTTCTTTTGAATTCCCTCGCCCTTTTCAAACCTTACAAATCTTCTGATGCTTATATTTTCACCAATTTTTGCAATTTTTTCAGTCAGAAGCTGTTGTATTGTTTTATCAGGATCTTTTACAAATGGCTGTTCAAGTAAGCATATTTCCTTATAGAACTTATCGATTCTACCTTCAACCATCTTATCTACGATCTTTTCAGGTTTTCCTTCGTTTAATGCCTGAGCTCTTAATATCTCTTTTTCCTTTTCAATGTTTTCAGAAGGTACTTCTTCTCTCCTTACATATTCAGGTTTTGCAGCTGCAATCTGCATAGCCACATCTTTTACAAAAGCTTTAAATTCTTCATTTTTTGCAGCAAAATCAGTTTCAGTATTAATCTCTACCAAAACTCCTATTCTGCCATCACCATGAATGTATGAATCAACAACGCCTTCTGCGGCAATTCTTCCAGCTTTTTTACCAGCTTTTGCAATACCTCTTTCTCTTAACAATTCAACTGCTTTAGTCATATCTCCATTAGAATCAGTAAGAGCCTTCTTACAATCCATCATACCTGCTCCAGTACTTTCACGGAGCTCTTTTACCATTTCTGCAGTAATCATATGTATTCCTCCAAACCGTATTTGTTTTATATTAATATTAATCTATTCATTCAAAAAAAATATACATCAAATTATATCTTTCTATTAAAAAACCCGCCTTCATTCCTATTAAGACTGAAGGCAGGATTTATATTAAGCCTCTACAGAAACTTCCTCTACAGCTTCTACTTCCTCATTTGATGATTCCTGAGCAACAGAAAGCTGTTCTCCCTGTCTTCCTTCAATTATAGCGTCAGCCATCTTAGCCGCAATTAATTTTACAGCTCTAATAGCATCGTCATTACCAGGTATTACGTAATCAACTTCATCAGGATCGCAGTTTGTATCAACGATAGCAACAACTGGGATACCCAAATTTCTTGCTTCCAATATAGCATTTCTTTCTTTTCTAGGATCTACTATAAATAATGCTCCAGGAAGACCCTTCATATTCTTTATACCGCCAAGGTATTTTTCGAGTTTTTCCATTTCACCTTTTAACTTGATTACTTCTTTTTTAGGTAAAACATCGAATATTCCTTCTGTTTCCATTCTTTCTAATTCTTTAAGTCTGTTTATTCTAGTTTTGATGGTCTTGAAGTTAGTCAACATTCCACCCAACCATCTTGCATTTACAAAGTATTGATCTGATCTTTCTGCTTCTTCCTTAATTGAATCCTGAGCCTGTTTCTTTGTTCCAACAAACAGAACTCCCTGACCGTTCATAGCTACTTCTCTAATAAAGTAGTAAGCTTCTTCAACTTTCTTCACAGTTTTCTGAAGATCAATGATATAGATACCATTTCTCTCTGTAAAAATGTACTCAGCCATTTTTGGATTCCATCTTCTTGTTTGGTGTCCAAAGTGAACACCTGCTTCTAACAATTGCTTCATTGAAATTACTGACATTATTAATACACCTCCGAATGTTTTATACCTCCGCAATACTCATCTAATATGAGAAACCATCAATGGCAACATCTCATACATCATATTACGTGCGTATTTTCGTTTAGTAGTATAACACATAGTCTTCATTTTATCAATAATTTTTAATAATTAATTATATTGCGAAACATGCAATTGACAATCTATAAGCTAATGCTTTAAAATAGTAAGTTGGAATAGTTATGCTAATTCTTAATACTAATTGAATGAAGGAGATTTTTGTGAGTAATTCGAGAACAAATATAAGAAATGTTGCAATTATTGCCCATGTTGACCATGGGAAGACTACCCTTGTAGACGGGCTGCTTAGGCAAAGCGGTATCTTTAGAGAAAATGAGCAGGTATCTGAAAGAGTTATGGATTCTAATGACCTTGAAAGAGAAAGAGGTATAACAATCCTTTCCAAGAATACTGCAGTTACTTATAAAGATATAAAAATTAATATTGTTGATACACCAGGTCATGCGGACTTCGGAGGAGAAGTTGAACGTGTATTGAAAATGGTTGACGGAGTTCTTCTGCTGGTTGATTCCTTTGAAGGAACTATGCCTCAGACAAGATTCGTTTTAAGAAAAGCTCTGCAACTGAATTTACAACCTATTGTTGTTATAAACAAAATTGACAGACCTGAAGCTAGACCTCACGAAGTACTTGATGAGGTATTGGATTTGTTTATTGAGCTTGGAGCAGATGACCATCAGTTGGAATTCCCTGTAGTATATGCCTCCTCAAGAGAAGGTTATGCTGTTTTGAATTTAAATGATACACCTGAGAATCTCATTCCACTATTTGATACAATAATAGAAAACGTTCCTGCACCGGTAGGAACTGCGGACGAGCCTCTACAGTTCCTCGTATCGAGCATTGACTACGATGAATATGTAGGAAGGATAGCAGTAGGAAGAATTGAAAGGGGTACTATTCAAGCAAACCAGCAGGCTGTACTGTGTAAAAAAGAAGGCGGCCTTCAGAATATCAAGATTAGCAGGCTTTATACTTTCAGTGGATTGAAAAGGATAGAAACGCCTTCAGCATCGGTTGGAGACATTATAGCAATAGCGGGAATTAGTAATATAACAATTGGTGAAACAGTTTGTGATGTTAACTCACCTGATCCTCTGCCATTTATTGACATTGATGAGCCTACATTATCTATGACCTTCAGTGTAAACAACAGTCCATTTGCAGGCCGTGAAGGTTCTTTCGTAACTTCAAGGCACTTAAGAGACAGACTGTTCAAGGAACTTGAAACAAACCTCAGCTTAAAAGTTGAAGAAACAGATTCTGCAGACTCCTTTGAGGTGTCGGGCAGGGGCGAACTTCATCTCTCCATACTTATCGAAACAATGAGAAGACAGGGCTATGAATTTCAGGTATCAAAGCCTACTGTTATTTATAAGGAAGTTGATGGTACAAAACACGAACCTATCGAATATCTCATAATAGATGTTCCTGAAGATTTCATGGGCGTCGTTATGGAAAAGCTTGGTACCAGAAAAGCTGAAATGGCAAATATGCACTCATCACAACAGGGTTATATGAGACTTGAATTCAAAATACCTGCAAGAGGATTAATAGGATACAGATCCGAGTTTTTGACGGATACAAAAGGAAATGGTATAATGAATCATGTTTTCCATGGTTTTGAACCTTTCAGAGGTGAAATATCCGGAAGACAGAGAGGCTCAATGATTGCCTGGGAAGATGGAGAAGCTGTTACCTACGGTTTATACAATGCTCAGGAAAGAGGATCACTCTTTATAACACCTGGTACAAATGTGTACGAAGGTATGATTGTTGGAGAAAACGCTCGATCTGAGGATATCGTAGTTAATGTATGTAAGAAGAAGCACGTTACAAATATGAGAGCCTCCGGTTCTGATGAAGCATTAAGACTTACACCTCCAATTGTTATGAGCCTTGAGCAGGCATTGGAGTTTATTGCTGATGATGAACTTGTTGAGATAACTCCAGAAAATATCAGACTTAGAAAGAGAATTCTTAATTCCGAACAGAGAGCAAAAACCCGTAGTAAGTGATAAACAGAAATCCGTTTATCTATTAATGTTTGTAATTATGAAATAGCAGCTTCTGATATATAATCACCTGGCCTGTTTGAAAAAACAAGCCAGGTGATAAATGGAAAATATTATTTCATATATTTTTAATTAAAGTGGTGATTTTATTGAACGCAGAAACTAGCAGCATAAAAAAACAGAAGAAAAAGAAAAATAGATATGACTTAAAATCCCTTTTAGTGTATTTTCTGATATTTACGCTTCTTTTTACTATTACTTGTATTGTTTCCTACGGTTTGGTTTTAAAGGCTGAAAGCGGAGCAGATAAAGATGTAGAAGTCAGCGTCGATGCTGCAAATGGCATTGAAATCACAATTCCTCGTGGTTCAAGCACTTCTGACATAGCTGAAATTTTGAAGGAAAACGGAATAATAAAGTGGCCCTCTATATTCAAACTTCAATCTAAAATAAACGGATACGATGACACATATATGTCAGGAAAGCATATCATCAGCAAAGATCTATCCTACGACCAGTTAATGAGAGTGCTTTCAAGCAATCCTGTGAGTATAAATGTTACCATTCGAGAAGACTATTATTTTAGTCAAGTACTAAAGGCATTAAGCGATAAAAAATTGATTGATAAGGAAAAGTTCGTTAAATCAATGAATACTGAGAAATTTGATTATAAGTTCATTGATCAGATACCTGACAGGGAAAACAAGTTAGAAGGCTATTTGTTCCCTGACACTTACTTCTTTGACCCTAACTCAACTGATCGAGAAATAATAACCAAATTTTTAGACAACTTTGACACAAAATTCAAGCTGGATTATTATGCTAGAGCTAAAGAACTCAAAATGACTGTTGATCAGGTAATCACCCTGGCGTCAATAATAGAGAAAGAAGCTACTCTTCCTGAAGAAAGAAGCATTATATCAAGTGTTTTCCACAACAGGCTGAAGAGTACCGACCCGTCACTAAGGAAAATAAAAACTGATGCAACTATTCAGTATATTATCTATAAAAAAGAGGGAAAAATAAAGGAGAACCTCAGCGAAAAAGATACAAAAATTGATGATCCATATAATACCTACCTTTATGAAGGGTTACCTCCAGGTCCAATATGCAACCCAGGACTTGCATCAATTGAAGCAGCACTATACCCTGATGAAGAATCCCAATATTATTACTTTGTTGCAAGAGGTGATGGCAGCCATCAATTTTCTAAAACTTTGAGCGAACACGAAGCTGCTACGAAAAAGTATACTGCAAAGATTAAAGCAAATGATGAAAGTGAAGAATAAGTTTTCTTGTAGACTATTCAACAAATTGTGAGGTTTTAAAGCCTCACAATTTTTATGAGGACGGATAAATTATTATGATATGTTATGACTACATAAACGATTACATTCGCAATACCATCAAAAAGAACGAAGGAATCCTTAAAGATATGGAAGACTTCGCCGCAGAAAACCATGTACCTATAGTACATCCGGAAGTAGCAAAACTGCTGCAGGTAATAGGTATGACAAAAAAGCCCATGCGTATCCTTGAGCTTGGCACAGCTATAGGCTATTCGTCTATTCTGCTTTCAGGGATTTTACTGCCTGACGGTAAAATCGACACAATAGAAAGATATGAATTGATGGTTGAAAGAGCAAAAAGTAATATAAAAAAGGCCAATCTTGAAGATGTAATTAATATTATTAACGGTGATGCACTAGAAGTTTTAAAGTGTCTGGACAAACAGTATGATATTGTTTTTTTGGATGCTGCAAAGGGACAGTACCCCGAGTTTCTTCCGGAATGTCTCAGGCTGCTCTCCCCTGGAGGTCTATTGATTTCTGATAACATTCTCTATAAGGGAATGATTGCAAATGATGAACTTGTCGTAAGAAGAAAAAAAACAATTGTAAAACGCTTAAGGAGCTATCTCAATATATTATGCAACTCGGAAAATTTAGAAACAAGTATAATACCTATTGGAGACGGTGTTGCTTTAAGTTATAAAAAATAGATCCGGGAATGATGAAAATTATATTTCACTTAAAACTTATTTGCTTAAAAAACAGTTCGGACGAAAAAGTGTAAACAATATTTCACTCATTCCTTAATGGTTAGGAGAGAATTTTTATGAATAAAGTAGAATTGCTGGCACCTGCCGGCAATCTTGAAAAATTGAAAATGGCAATAATGTACGGTGCTGATGCAGTTTACCTTGGAGGAGAAGAATTCGGTCTCAGAGCTAACGCAGATAATTTCTCCAGAGATGACCTTATAGCGGGAATAGATTTTGCACACAGCAGAGGAAAAAGGGTTTATGTTACGATGAATATCATCCCACATAACGATGATTTTCCTGGGATGCCAAATTATATACGAGAACTTACCGAATTTGGCGTTGATGCCATTATATTATCAGATCCTGGCGTATATTCTATTGTTAAGGAAATTTCTCCTGATATGGAAATACACTTGAGCACTCAGGCAAACAACACAAACTATATGAGCGCAAAATTCTGGTACGACCATGGAGTAAAGAGAATCGTGCTTGCAAGGGAACTTTCTATAAATGAAATTAGTGAAATCAGAAATAATATTCCTTCTGACCTTGAATTGGAAATCTTCGTCCATGGTGCAATGTGTATTTCCTATTCCGGAAGATGTCTATTAAGTAATTACATGACTGGCCGTGATTCAAACAGGGGCCTTTGTGCACACCCATGCAGATGGCAATATCACCTAGTTGAAGAAAAGAGGCCTGGTGAATATTTTCCTGTCTTTGAAAATGAAAGAGGAACCTTTATTTACAACTCCAAGGATCTTTGTATGATAGAATACCTTCCCCAAATAATAAATGCAGGAGTGACAAGTCTTAAAATTGAAGGACGTATGAAAAGCTCCTACTATGTTGCAACTGTAGTGAAAGCCTATCGGCAGGCTTTAGATTCGTATTATAAAAATGGAGATAACTATAAGTTTGATCCTAAATGCTTGGAAGAAGTATCAAAGGCAAGCCATCGTGAATTTACAACAGGTTTTTATTTTGAAAAACCGACTTCCGAAACTCAAATATACAACACAAGTTCTTATATAAGAGATTACGATTTTATTGGTATGGTGTTGGATTATGATAAAAGTTCTGGTATCGCTACAATAGAGCAAAGAAACAGAATGATCACAGGAGAAGAAATTGAAGTCGTAAACCCCACTGGTGATTACTTTGTCCAAAAAATTAAATCCATGAAAAATGCTGATGGTGAAGAAATCGACAGTGCTCCTCATCCTCAGATGACAGTCTATATGCCTATGGAACAGGAAGTCTACCCTTATACAATGTTAAGAAGAAAAGGGTAAATTGGGTTTAAAGAAATTTTAAAACACTGCCAAAAATCTTGGTGCTAAACACTTTACGTGACTTTTGTTTAAATGATATAGCCCGCAAAATAAGCTTTGCGGGCTATAGTTCATATAAACATGATTTTATTTAATCCAGATATTTTTGTAGATCAGTCCCATATCTTTACCGTAAAACTGTACAGTACCATCATCCATTATAACTTCTGTACCAACGCCACCTGCCGATATTGCTTTAACTCCTTTTAAACCTTGTATACTGCTGCACTGTTGAAAATAGTCATTCCCCCATGCAACAACTGTACCATCACACTTTAATGCAACGGAGTGACTCATTCCTGCCGAAACTGCTACAACACCTGTCAATCCTTCCGGTACGTTACATTCACCATCACGATTGTTTCCCCATGCTACAACAGTTCCATCTTCTTTTAGTGCCAGTGCATGCTCTGAAGAAGCGGATATTGAAACTACATTTGACAATCCTTCAGGTAATGATAATTGAGAATATTCATTATTACCCCATTCAACAACTGTGCCATCATTCTTAAGTGCTACTGCAAAATTTCTTCCCGCTGCTACTGCTTTTACATCATTTAAATCTTCTGGTATCGTGCATTGACCATAATCATTGTTACCCCAGCCGATTACAGTTCCATCCTCATTTATCGCAAGCACATATTCGAATCCTACGGAAATATCCAAAGCATTTTTTAAACTTTCAGGTACGTCGCACTGCCCTCTTGAGTTACTTCCCCATGCTACAACTGAGCCGTCTTCTTTTATAGCCACAACATTACAAACTGCTGAACCAACTTTTTTGATATCTGAGCCAAAAGTTTCTGGTAAAGTTTCAGTTTCTGCATCACGATTGTTACCCCAAACAACAACACTTCCATCTTCTTTAAGTGCAGCAGAAAGACCAGCAAAAGAAACCTGCTTCACATTTGAAAGATCAGGAAAAAGTTGATTCTGTAAAAAAGCATTGTCTCCCCAACCAGTTACTTCTCCTGTTTCTGAAACAGCCAAAGTACGGTTATCACCAGCAAAAATTGCAGCTATTTTAGGTAGACCAGCCGGGACCTTGTTCTGATTATACGTACCTAATCCAACTGAAATAACCGAACCATCATTCTTTATTGCACTCAGATGATACCAACCGGCGGAAATTGCTTTTATATCAGATAAATCTTTTAAATAAGTATTGCAAAAATCTGAATCTCCCCATGCCACAACAGTTCCATCTTCTTTTAGTGCAGCAACCCAATTAGCGCCTCCTGTTATTTCCTTAACTCCTTTCAATCCTTCCGGCATTTTCAAATCTGTTCCATAACCTTTTCCCCATGAAACGACATATCCATCTTCCTTCAGCGCAGCTATAATCGTATCACTAATAGCAACAGACTTGACATCTATCAAATTTTCCGGAACTTTATCCTGATTAGAAACGTTATCTCCCCAAACAACAATCGTTCCATCTTCTTTTAATGCAACAGAAAGGTGGGATTTGGCAATGATTGCTTTAACATTGGTTAGCCCTTCCGGTATGTCGCACTCTCCAAAACTGTTATCGCCCCATGCAACTACTGTCCCATCTTTCTTTAATGCTAACGAATGCCATAAACCTGATGCAATGTCCACTACATCTTTTAACCCTGACGGTACCTGACACGAACCTTTCAAATCATTTCCCCAGGCTGCTACGGTACCATCATCTTTTAACGCCACAGTATATTGATATCCACATGAAAAATCAATAACATTATCTTTTTCCGTTGCCTTAACTACCGGCATTGTTGTTTCAGCAAACTTTGGTGCATGCCGTATATTAGATAAATTTTTCTCTTTAGGGAACATTTCCCCCTTTAAAATAAACTTTCTCATATATGCAAAATCAAGAGCGTTTATTTCTCCGCTTTCATCCACATCTGCCGCCCAGATCTTATCTTTTAAGTTTGAATAACCTGGCATTCCAAGTAAATATCCTCTAAAACAGGCCAAATCAATTGAATTTACCTTACTGTCATCGTTTACGTCTCCAATCAAGCCTTCTCCTAATATCGTTTCTTCACTAGTGGCTGCAAAGCTATTAACAAATGTAAAAGAGCTTAAAAGCATTGAACCAACCACTACAGATAAAAAGATTTTTTTACCTCTCCCTAAATACATATTCATAATAACCCTCCCATAAACATAATTAGTTTATTTTTTAATTCATCCAGGTTTTAAGAATATACACCTCCCTCATTTAGTTAGTTTCTATACCTGCAAAGTATAGTTCTCCTGGAGAATTTGCATTTAACAGATTAAACTTCCCAATACGGTGGCAGTCAATAATGTTAAGTAAAATTATGTTATCTTTTACTTAACAAAATCTTTGTTGTAATTATTGCTTCGTGTATGGTTTATAGAATGATTAGATGATTGCATTATAGATAAGAAATTAGAATTATATCTTTAAGACCCCAATTTAGTAATGCTAAGTATATTATAACAAATTTTATAAGCAAATCTACACAAAATATCCATAACAAAATAATATACCTATACTTTTATAATTTCAAGCAATTCCAACTACTTATAGAAAATTTAATCTTTTGTAGCGTAAATGTATTCCAACATAATTCATCCTTACCATTATATAACTAGTCAGGTCAATAAAACCAAATACCTGCTTAAAGATTAAGTATAAAAAGCTACAATATTGGAAAAATTCATTGTATAGTTTTTAAAATAAAATTTATTTGGGGAATATACTTATGAATATGAGGAGAGCAGGTTTTCTGCTTATTAGTTTTACATTGGTTCTAATTACTCTTGGAGTAAGAATTTTTTACTTACAGTTCTATACTGGAAAAAGTTTATCTATTGCAGCCGACACACAGAGGATATCTGACATAGACATTGATTTTCCCCGCGGAGATATCCTTGATAGGAATTCAATCCCCCTAACCAATAGAACCAAAGAGATTTATGTAGTATTAAAACCAATTTATCTAAGAGAAAAGGAAAGCGAAATGGCAAGTATTGCAGAAATACTTGGCCTTGAACTAAGCGGACTTAAGAGAGACATAGCCTTTAGGAAAAGTCCTATGATAATGACCTGTAGTCAATATGAAAAGGATGCCTTAACAAAACTAAATTCCCAAGGTATATCCTTTATAAACTCTCTTAAAAGATATAGCGAAAACTCTGTAGCAAAACATTTAACAGGTTATATAAATGAAATTGATAAAACAGGACAAACGGGGTTAGAAAAATTCTTTCAAGACACACTAAAACTCAATTCCAAAAGCAGCGTAGGTGTAATCACGGATGCGAAGAATAACCTGGTTACAGGTCTAGGTTACAGGTTCATAGAGCCGGAGCCAGTAAATAAGCTCAGCGTAAAGCTTACTCTGGACTATCATATACAAAGAATAGCTGAAGATGTTATGAAAAAAAGCGGCTTAAAAGGTGCAGTAGTCATAGAGGATGTAGTAAGTGGAAATGTCGTTGCAATGTTAAGTAAGCCCGATTATGACCCTAATAATATTGAAAAATATTTATCAAGCGCTGACAAAGAACTCTTTAACAGGGCAGTAGCTTCTTACAATCTTGGCTCCATATTTAAGATAATTGCCCTTGCAAGTGCTTATGAAAATGGTATTGATCCTAATATGAATTACTTTTGCCCAGGATATATTAATTTGGGAGATAAAGAGTTTAAATGCGGTTCGTATGCCAAAGGAGGCCATGGTTTTATTGGTCTTGAGGAAGCTTTTGCATCTTCATGTAACCCATATTTCATAGAACTTGGCATCAAAGTTGGGGCTACAAAAATTATTAACACTGCAAAGAAGTTTGGATTGGGCAACTACACAGGAGTTAACGAACAGGGTATTGAGGAATCAGCCGGTAACCTTCCCGACCCAAACAAATACTATACCTATGGGGACATCGCCAACATCTCAATAGGTCAGGGGGATGTACTTTCAACCCCGCTTCAGGTGGCTGATATAGTTTCAACGATTGCCAACGGCGGTATAAAAAACAGGGTAAACATAGTTGATTCTATAATTGACTCAGATAACAATACTTTAAAGGTTGTAAAAAGTAACGAAGGTAAAAGGATTATCTCAAAAAAAGTATGTGATAAAATAAAGCTTTTAATGGAAATGGTTACCATAAGTGGCACAGGAATAAAAGCAAACCTCGAAAAGTATGGTGGAGCTGGAGCAAAAACGGGAAGTGCTGAAACAGGGCAATACATAAACGGTGAAAAAATCGTTCATGCATGGTTTGCAGGATACTTTCCAAGATTAAACCCAAGGTATTCTGTTTGTGTATTTATTGAAAATGGAAAAAGCGGTGGAACAATTGCGGCCCCAATATTTGAAGAAATCGCCAGAGAAATCCTTGTAAAGGGTCTGTAAAAAAGAATAAGGCTTGTGTCTTGATAATCTTTGGAGTAATACTCTTTTATGGGATATTACTCACTTGATGTCTTCAAGCCACAAGCCTTTATTTTATGTACTCGCCATACAATAGATAATTTACAAAGTAAAATCAGTTGAAGTTTCTTTTGGAGTTATTTCTTTTGCCCAAAATTACTTATACTGACTCTTTCAACTACGCTATTAGCTTCATCAGAAAACCATACCTGCATAATGTCTCCTGCCTTAATATCCGTAATAGCCAGTTCCGTCTGCTGTGCTCCGTTATCGCCTCTGCTCATTTTTGTTATGGATACGCCTTCTGGTATTGTTATAGTTTTAGTTTCTCCTGTGTAGGTCAATTCCATTTTAGGGGCTGCACCGGACGCCATATCTGGTGGTGCTCCATCCCTTTTAGGAGTATTACCTGATTCCATATCTGGTGGAGTACCACGATCCATTTTTGCACCATCACCAGTTGCCATATTAGGCCTTTCTCCTGGATCACCTTTCATTTTGCCTCCTTCGGTTCTTTCTCCTCCTCCACCTGGTCCTCCTTTTCCCCCAAACCTAGGCATTTCAACTATCTTAAGGGAAATCTCTCTACCATTAACAGACACAACCTCTCCTCTTAATCCAGCAGCATCTGACGGGTTCTGACGTTCCCCTCCGCCGTCCTTATTGTTATACCCACTATTAGAGGCTACCTCATTCCCATCATAAGTTGGATCTGTACCTTTGCCAGCTTTTGAACTACAACCTGTAAATGTCGCTACTATCAAAACTGCTAAAATAATTGCCAATCTTTTCTTCATTTATTCTGCCTCCTGATTATTTATGTTAATTAATCTTCAATGACTATAATCTCAACTTCCCCACCATACTTTAATGAATCATCAAAATAGACGGAGATTTTATCATACTTGTGTGTAACATCAATTTCATCAGTACCTTTTTTCTCGTAATTGCCATCATAATCCAAGAAATATATAGATGCGTTACTCTTCAAATTGTAAATTTTTCCGCCTATTTTTACTCTGGTGGAATCAACTGCATCAAATGTAAAAGTCTTAAGCAATGGTTGTCTTGTAGAATTTATACCCATAATTTTCCCATCTCTCATCTCAACCTCTACAACACACCCCTCGTATACATCATCCGAGTTATAGTTGGTTGTATATTCTTTATCACCAATTAAAATGGTATTTGTGTACACTACTTCGCTTGAGCGCGAATAGGATGATTCCTTTTTGGTAACTACACCTAAGTACTCATCTTCATCGAGAATGTTATCAACTAACATTACATTTATATCCTCAAAAGGTCCTACCATGTTAAGGTACTTAATCTTACCCGGAAAAACAATTCCGTCCGGAAGTTTTGAAGGATCCATCAAATAAATATTACAGTCGGTTCCATAAACTTCATTTACAATATTAAATATTTTTATATTGTCTGCAAAATAATGTGAATCTATTGTCTTTTTGTTAGTGTCAATTTCATATTCCTTTGAATTTAGATAATCTAATTTCTGGAGTTCAACAACTGGAAACTCATCAGCTGTTTCCTTGTTAACCTCCTTATATTTTACTAATTTTGCAGTATAAGTTAAATCATTATTATCATCACCATCATCCGCAAGCCTGTATGTCTTTGTTGTATTATCAGTATGTAAAAGCTTTACATAGGTATATTCTGTACCATAGTTTTCCACCGATGTTGATTTCTCTTTATAGTTGTTCAATACAATGGCATAGTCCGAATTGTCTTCTTCATCACTTGAATACATATCAACAACCTTGCCATCATAACCTAGTAAGACGGTAACACTGTCTTTTACTTTCATAACGCCCTGGCTGTTTATTTTGCTCAAATCCATATATTCTCCAAGTTCATAGGAAACACCATCAACAGATATTTTTTTCGGTGATACCTTATTGGGAAGAATATCTGTAAGCTCACCGTCAACACTGTTCTCAACATCTAGAATATATTTATTTCCTCCCCAAATGTCAGTTACCTCATATATAACATCATCCTGTTCAATTTCCGGTACCGTAATTATGGTACCGCTTTTTGTAATTTCGATTCTGGATTCAAACTTAATTTTTCCAACACCTTCATTTGTCTTATTGGATTTACCAACCACTTCGGGTTTACTGTAAATCGGATCGGATATAACTGCATATTCATATCCAGTTCCACTTGCGTTTTTGTTAAAGACAATAGAGGAGCACTTTTCAAGAAGCCCAGGAATAGCATCATATTTCTGCTGAACACCTTTATAATAGTACGTTGGTGCACTCGGAAGAATCATACTATGGGTTCCGGTGGCATCTTTGTATGTAATGGTAGTACTACTGATACTGTCAATGCTTAGGTTCAATGAATCACTCATATTGCTGTATACACCATAAATAGTATTGTCATCTACATTCAATCTGTACTTATTACCCAGTTCAAGCTTTATACTGGCATCTCCGATAATAAAGGTCCCTTTATCCGTTAAAACCTCTCCTTCAGATACTGAAGAAGATGTTTCAGACGTAGCAAGTACAATATATTGAGCATAACTGTCAATTGTTTCAGAAAATTTCTTCGCAGGGTTTGACTTCAATGAAGAGTCAAGCAAATTGTCCAGCATTACTGCAACAGCCCATCTTGGCATCTGATCATTACTGGTAAAATTAACTCCATCGGAAAGTCCAATTTCCTTGGCTTTTACCAAATAACTCTGAGGCCATGTACCAGAAAGGTCGGAATCGGTGTATCCAAGCATCTTCACTAAAACAGTACAAACCTGTGAATATGTAACACCCTCAGTAGGATGGAACTTACCGTCAAGCATTCCTTTCATATACCCCAATTTTACCGCTGCGTTTACAAATCCGGATGACCATCTCGAAGAACTTATATCAGGGAAAACTGTCGTTTTCTTATATATATCAGCCTTATAATCCTCATCTGCCGCTGCAATAATAAGCCTTGCAAACTGCTCTCTAGTAATCATGTCATTGGGTTTGAATTCACCGTTTTCATTTCCGTTTATGATTCCTAAAGATGCCAGGTGGTTTACCTCATCTGCATACGACGCCTTTGGGGATACATCTGAAAATGCAGCAAAGGCAACACTTGAAACATTTAAAGCAATTACAGCACTTAGTACTGAAACAGCTAATTTTACTTTATAGTTCATTGTATCTAACCTCCATTTTATAGAATTTTATTCGTATCTTAAACCAAACAATATTTATTCATAACGAAGTGCATCAATAGGATTAAGACGCGCTGCCGTTTTCGCCGGTAGATATCCAAATAACATTCCAATACCGACTGAAATACCAAATGCAAGGAGCACCGAAGCCGTAGACGGGGTTACAATTATATCCGTCTCTGTCAACATTGAAATCACCTTAGTGCCTACACTTGACAATGCATATCCAATTATTATACCTATAATCCCTCCAATCGCACTTGTAGTAGACGCTTCAATAACAAACTGACGCATAATGTGTTTTTGTTTTGCCCCAAGTGCTTTGCGTATTCCTATCTCTCTTGTACGCTCCGAAACTGAAACAAGCATTATATTCATAATACCGATACCACCCACAACAAGTGATATACCTGCAATAACTGCAAGGATCGTAATAACAATATTGATCATCGAGGTCATAGTATCGAGAAGCTCGGACATGCTTGTTATTACATATGCATTATCATCTTCAAATACATCATAGAGCTTTTTGTCTATAAGGTCTTTTGCCTTTGAAACCAGATCATCACTCTTTACAGCGAAAGAATAACTTGTTCTCGCACCAAATGAGGCAAACATCTTTGTAGCAGTACTATATGGAATATAGACTGCATCATCGGTGCTGCCTTCATCAATTTCATCAACATCATCAGTTTCAGCATCAAGTACACCTACAATCTCAAACTTCTGCCCATTGATTCGAAGTGTTTCTCCTATACCTCTTCCATTAAAGTATTCATTACTTAAATACTTTCCAATGACAACAACCTTGTTCCGGTTTACTGTATCTATATAGCTAATAAAGCGGCCTATAGCAAGTTTGTAATCCTTCATATCCATATAGGCCTCGCCAACACCGGTTACTGTGGTTTCACTCGTGGTTTCGGAACCGATTTTAACCTGTCCTGTTACACTTACATTCGGAGAAAGACTCTCAAGATATTCCGGATTTTCCTCCACAATTTTGAACATATCTTCAGTAGAAACATTACGGGTGGAACCACGTCCTGTTATATTAACAGTAAGTAAATTAGTACCCATGCTCTTAAAAGTGTCAACCAGGTAATTCTCCATACCGTTTCCAAGACCTACAATAACAATAACTGCTACAATACCTATTATTATACCAAGCATAGTGAGAAGGGAACGCACCTTTCTTGCAAGTATATTGCCTATTGCCATCTGAAAAGATTCAAAAAAACTCATGCATGCTCCTCCTCCCTTTTGGCTCCAACTAATGAATTATCTTCATTGGATGGCCCATCGTATATAATTTTTCCATCTGCAAGACGAACAATCCGCTGTGCTTGTGCCGCAATTGAGTTGTCGTGGGTAATGAGGACTACCGTATTCCCTTCTGAATGTAACTTCTTAAGAAGTTCAAGAACCTCTTTACCGGTCTTGGAATCAAGAGCGCCTGTTGGTTCGTCTGCCAATATGACAGACGGGTTACCTGCCAACGCCCGGGCAATAGACACACGCTGCTGTTGTCCACCAGAAAGCTGGCTTGGGAGGTTATTCAGTTTGTTTTCCAACCCAACACGAGTAAGTGCTTGAATGGCACGTTCTTTCCGTTCGCTCTTTGAAACCCCTGCGTACAACATGGACAATTCGACATTTGCCAGCACAGAAAGTTTAGGTAGCAGATTGTACTGCTGAAAAATAAATCCAATCATTTTATTTCTGACTTCCGCAAGCTCATCATCATCCATGTCGCTCACATCCTGCCCGTCTAAAAGATACGTACCGGATGTAGGAATATCAAGACAACCTATAATATTCATACAGGTAGACTTACCGGATCCTGACTGTCCTACAATAGCTACAAACTCTCCATGCATAATCTGCAATGAAATGTCGTCAACTGCACGTACTTCAGTATCTCCCATTAAGTATATCTTGAAAAGATTTTTGAATTCAATGAGTGGCATCATCTCATGCCGCCTCCTCCCGCAGAACCACCGCCTTGTTGGCCGCCGCTTCTTTGAGAGCTGCCACTTTGACCACCACTCCTTTGCCAGTTACCTTTTTGACTACCGCCCATTTGACCGCCACCTGGCATTCCGCCACCCATTTGGCCGCCTGTCATTCCGCCGCCCATTGGCCCCATCATCATACCCATCTGATTGTTGGCAGTACGATTTTGGATAGCAACTTCATCACCTTCTGACAACCCACTCTTGATCTCAATGTAATCAGTATCCGATACACCAGTAGTAACCTCTACATATTTATACCCTTCTGGTGCCTCAAATTTTGTATTTGACTTTGTATTTGACTTTGTATTTGGTTTTGTATTTGATTTTGTATTTGATCTTGCATCGGTTTTTGTATCAGATTTTGCATCTGCATCGGTAGTTGGTACAAGCACCTTATTTTGACGTACGACAGCTTCAGAAGGCACACACAGAACGTGTTCATAGGATTTAAGCACGATTTCTGCATCAACATTCATTCCTGGCAGCAATCCATCTGTTTTGTCAATCTGGATTGTAATAGGATAAGTTGTATTCCCGCTTGAAGTTGTTCCATTGATGTTTACTTTAGTAACAACCCCATCATATTTTTTATCTGCTATGGATTCCGAAGTAATACTAACTTTCTGTCCAACGCTTACCTTTGATATATCCAATTCATCAATGTTAAGAGTCATCTTGAGATAGCTCAAGTCAAAAATCGTACAAAGTGTCGCTCCGGATTCAACTTTATCACCTTTTTTGTAGTTTTTTTCAATAACAGTTCCTCCAATCGGTGACTCGATAGTGTAACCGTCCAACGATTTTTTCTGATTGTCTAGAGATAGTTCTGTTTTGCGAAGATTATTCTTTGCACTTTCTATTTCATCCTCAAGAGTAGCACTGTCAAGCACAACTACTACTTGATTTTTATCAACATAGTCTCCTTCATTAAATTTTATGTTCTGAACTTCTCCTGAAGTTTCAGTAACCACTTTGGATTCAGTCTTATATGTAAATGCTCCACTAGCACTGGAATCAATACTTTCTATCACTGCCGAAGCCAGCTGTCCGGATTGAATTCCGCCCGGATTTGTTACATCTATAGTTACTTGCCTTACCAGCATTCCTCCTGTTAATATCTCATCAACTGCATTGATTTCCGAAATAGTACCAGGTAGAACCTCAAAGGAACCATCAAGAGTCACAGATGCCTTCTGGCCGACCGTGAACTTTTTAGCATCCTCTACTCCAAATGGAAGCTTAAGACTCATAACAGAACTGTTCCTTATAGTTGCAACCGTCTGGCCTTTTTGAACTTCATCACCGACTTTTACATCTATCGAAACAATTGTCCCACTATCATCAGCATGTACAAAGAGATCATCGAGACTTTCCAGTTTTCGTTCATAGTTTTTACGGCTCTCATTCAGACCGATTTGGGCAGACTCAAGGTTTGTTGATATATTTGAACTATCGATCTCATAAAGGACAGCGTCCTTATTGACAACATCTCCCTCTTCAAAATCAGCCTTTAAAATATCACCTGAAGTAAGCGTCGTTACCGTGTACTTATCGGCAGGCTCCAACGTTCCTGTACCTGTAAGCGAAACTTTCAGATCACGATACTCGGCTTTTTCAAGCGTATAAGAGCTTGCTGAAGCTGGCTGCATTCTCCTTGTATTAAGGAAAAAAGCAGATGCCGCAATAGCAAAAACAATTACAACCGAAATTAAGATAGCTAAACGTTTGCGAGTTTTTTTCTTCTTTGGTTTTGTAGAATAAAGTGGGGCAGCCATACTATCTGCCACGTTATTTCGTTTTTTCTTGAATAGTAGTGCCATTTTTGTTAACAACTCCTTTTTAATGCTTAAGTAAGTATTAATTAAATTATATCCCTGCCAAATGAATTCATTGTGAACTCTTGATGAACAATTGGTGAAAAATATTTCCTTCAGCCCATATTATTTATCGTATTTTTAAGAGTTAGCGTTAATATTTATGCCAGATACTGTTTATGAGAATTAATTACAGTGATAAAAAAATCAGCTATAATTCATAATCATAGCTGATTGGATATTAAATTTTGAGGAGCAATAATTAATGTTCTTTTTTAATATGCCCCTTATAAAAAAATCGTGGAAATCCATTGCCATCCCATTCTTGAATCTTCTTTGTATATTCAGAAACTATTTCATCTGCCTTTTCTTGCGTTATCTTGCCTTCCTTTACTCTCAAACCAATATGTTCTTTAAATTTAGCTATTAGCTTTGCTCTTTTTTGTTCAACAGGAAGCTTATTAAATTCCTTAATATCTTTAATTCTTGCATCAATTTCCCTGATCTTCTTATCTGCTTCTTCCTTTGAAATCTTACCTTCCTTCTCAAGCTTTAAGATTTCTTCTCTTTTGTTTTCCAATGCTTTTATCGGGTCTTTACACATTTCATCATTCCCCTTATGGCATCGCGGCTTAATACATTTGTCCTTTGTAACATCACCGTCTTTTTGATGACTTGCATTGGGAGTTGATGATTTTGAATCAACCGGAACGGCAAATGCCGCAGTGGCAAAAAGGTTCCCTGCTAATACAGCAGCTAGCAATATTCTACATATTTTCATTTTTGCATCTCCCCTTGATTTTAAGTTAGTGTCTGAATTCCCTTCGCTTGCCTCGTTCTCTTCATTCGAAAGAGGCGAAATGTAGATAACATTCACTTCCTTAATATAACCACCTTCTGAGATTTTATATTGAAATTATTGTGGCTCTTTTATGAGCACTCTTCCACCAAGTCCAAGTTAAACCAAAATTCAACGCCACCTTCAACATTTTTTACGCCATAATCATTACTGTGGGCTTGCTGTATAGCTTTAACAATCGAAAGTCCCAAACCGGTTCCTCCATATTCCCTTGTTCTAGACTTATCTATTTTGTAAAAACTTGTCCATATCTTTTCCAAATGTTCTTCATTAATATTTTGTCCAGAATTATAAACCAATACAACACATTTTGATCCAGCTGTATTCACTGAAACTCTAATTATCCTATGATTGTCTGCATGGTTAATGGCATTGTTAAGATAATTGCTGAAAATCTGTTCAATTCTGTCATAATCTGCATTTACCATAACATCAACACTTTTCTCAATGCTTAAACTTATGCCCTTCTCTTTAAAAATCAAATCGTTCTTTTTTACAACCTGTTCAATCAAGTTAAGTATTTTAAAATCACTTCTGTCTAAAATCAGTTCTCCTGACTGTATTTGTGAAAGTTCGAGAAGCTGTTTTACAAGCTTGTTCATTTTACAAGCTTCATCAACAATAACGTCACAATAAAAGTTTTTGTTCTCTTCATCATCATTGACATTTACCTTAAGACCTTCTGCATAGCCCTGTATTAATGCAATTGGAGTCTTTAGTTCATGAGATACACTGGATATAAACTCTTTTCGCATCTCATCTATTTTTCTTTCCTTTTCAATATCTTCCTTCAACTGTTCATTGGCGTCTCTAAGCTCTGTTATAGATTCCTCCAACTGTTCTGACAAGGAGTTAATACTCTGACCTAGCTGTGCAATTTCATCTCTTGTTGTTACAGTGTATCGTTCACTGAAGTCTAAGGTTGACATACGCTGTGCAATACTATTTAGCTGAAGAATGGGCTTTGTAAACTTCCTCGAAAACAGGAAAATAAAAATACCCCCTGTCAGCAAGGTTATTGCCCCTGTAAAAACGAAAAATTTATTGGCCACGTCGACATTTTCCTCAATAGCTGCAACAGCAGTATTTAAATAAATATAGTCTCCGTTATATAATGTTGAAAACACGCTTAAAAAGTTGGAACCCATTCTTATATCCTTACCGTTTTCAATAATTATTCCTTCTTTTTTAAGCTGTTCTTCCTTTGCTTTAATAAAAAACTCAGGTGCATTCTGTATATTCCGCTCAGGCTGTCTGAACCTTGTTCTTGGTGATGAACCTGCTTTTTTTTGCATGGAATCATATACAATATTGAAATCATGATCCACAATAACTATATGAAGACCTTTCATCCTCTCAATCTTTTCGAGTTCAAGATACATTGTATCGTTGTTATGCTCGTACAGTTCATCTATCTTCTTTAAGTTATCTATCAATGTATTCTTTTTATTGTACAGGTAATAATCTTCCAAAAATACATTATTTAAAATCCATGACATCGCAACAAAAAAAAGAACAAGGCTTATCAATCCCTTAGCCAGTTTAAAACGAATTGAATACTTCATTTCTTCACCTCAAACTTGTAACCCAGTCCACGGACTGTTTGAATAAAGTCCCCCTTGTCACCAAGCTTAAGTCTTAACTTTTTTATATGTGTATCAACTGTTCTGGCATCTCCAAAATAGTCATAATCCCAAACGGAGTTCAGAATCTGATCTCTTGATAAGGCTATTCCCTTATTATCTGCTAAAAAGACAAGAAGTTCGAATTCTTTTGGACTTAAGTCAAGTTTAACACCGTCTATGTATACATCCCGGCCAATCTCATTTATTTCAAGTCCATCAAACAACTTTGTCGAATACTCCGCATTTCCAGACCTTCTTAATAAAGCCTGGACTCTCGCAACAAGTATCATTGGGCTGAAAGGCTTTGTAATATATTCATCGGCTCCAAGGTCGAACCCAAAAAGCTCATCAGACTCGTCACTTCTTGCAGTAAGCATAATAACAGGTACACGCGAACTTTTTCTGATTTGTCTGCAAACCGACCAGCCATCTAATTCCGGCATCATTATATCCAATATAATCAGGTCAATACTCTGGTCACTATTGAAAATATCCAATGCTTCTTTTCCATTTTTGGCTTCCAAAACTTGAAATCCTTCTTTTTTTAAGAAGTCCGATAACAGCTTTCGCATTCTTGCTTCATCGTCAGCTATTAATATTTTCATCCCGTTCATCCAAACCCTCCTCATAGCTTATAAAGGCAATGCTAATGACATTATACGTTTGAAATGTCAGGCTGCTCTATATTAATTATAAATCCTCTTCTAATAATTATACAAATACTAAATGATGTAATTGTGACAGATTTGTGATATTTCTGTGAACGTCAAATAAAATTCGGAGTATTTAACCCAATCAATTTATAAATATTTTTTATCAATGTACTTGCACCTTGTAAAATAAATACTCATATAATTAAAAGGTAGCTTATTTATCGGAGGTGCCCCTACCTTGTTTACAATAGCGTGCACATTACTTCTTGAAGCAATCAGAAATATATTCTTTCTTTTTGGATATGTATCCAATGTAAATTCCTTTCCACAGCCACTAAGTCCTGATGAAGAACAGCACTATATCAAGCTTCTTAAAGAAGGAGATGAAGAAGCAAGAAATATCCTAATTGAAAGGAATTTGAGGCTAGTAGCTCATATTGTTAAAAAATACAATGCAACAATCGGCGACTGCGATGACCTCATCTCCATTGGAACTATAGGCCTTATTAAAGCAATTGCAACATTTAATCATGAAAAAGGAACGAGGCTGGCAACATACGCTGCCCGATGCATTGAAAATGAGATTTTGATGCAGATTAGATCCAGCAAAAAGATCCAGAGTGAAGTTTCTCTTCAGGATCCAATAGGTGTTGACCGTGAAGGGAACGAAATTGCACTCATTGATGTAATCGGAAATGAAGCTGAATCAGTTGTGGAAGAAGTAGAGCTAAAAATGCAGGTTAAGCGTTTATACAACAAAATGAAGGTAGTACTTAAGAGCAGGGAAAAAGTTGTCCTTGAACTGAGATATGGGCTCTTAAACGGTACCAGCAAAACTCAAAGGGAAATAGCGAAAATGCTTGGTATTTCGAGATCCTATGTTTCCAGAATTGAAAAGAAAGCTATAAAGAAATTGGGTAAAGAATTAAAAGCAGAGGGCTGTCAATGACAGCCTTCTTGATACATCAAGAACTCTTACACTCTTTTACATATTCTTTGAACGACTTCTTTTTAAATATTCCTTGCAGTATATTCTTCAAAAGCAAAATAGTTATTGGACCAATTATCATCCCTATAAAGCTAAACACCCTTAATCCCACATACATTGAGAGCAAAGTCACTAACGGATGTAACCCTATTTGCTGGCCTAAAACCTTTGGCTCTATCATCTGTCTTACCACTAATACCACTCCATAAAGTATTATCAGCGAAATGCCCATTCGTATATCACCTGTGATGAAATTGTAGATAGACCATGGAATCAAAACCCCTCCAGTTCCAAGAATAGGCAGCGCATCTATGATACTAACTAATAACCCTAACAGTAAATTTTGCCTGACACCAATAATGCCAAAACCTATACTTAACTCAACAAATGTAATACTCATCAATATAAGCTGTGCTCTAATATAGCCAAATAGTGCTGCGAACATATCGTTTTTTATGCTCACAACATTATCTACCCATGATTCCGGAACATTGAATTTAATATAATTATAAATCTTTTCCCTGTCAGCTGCCATAAAATACGTTGAGAGTATAGTGACAATAACAAAAATTATAGCCTGTGGAATTGATATAGCAGTATTAAATACTCCTTTTGCAAATCTACTTCCTATACCTGATAATGTACTCGTTAAATCTGCTATCATACCTTCAGCATTCTTAGTTACCTCTTGTGGAAGTTTAAAGTATATATCCGACGCTTTATTTATATAATTTCTTATATTATTATAAATCTCTATGGAATACTGAGGCATCATGTCATACAAACTCAGTGCTTCCTGATAAATTCTTGATATCAACAGCGCGAGCAGTCCTCCCACAATAACTAAAACCAGCAAAAGTGAGAATACTGTGGCAATCTTTCTATTAAGTCTCACCTTCTTAATGAGAAACTTAATCAAAGGCTCTACTAAAGACGATAAAGCAAATGCAATTAAAAATGGTGCGATATATAGAATTGAATTAAAAAATACAAAAATTCCTAGTACAGTACCCCCAATAATAAGCAACAACCTTAAAAATAGCTTTAAACCTTTATTCATATGAACTCCAACATATATTATATTTGTACTAAAAAAGCTAATACAGATATATATATGATAATATTTTATTGCAAATAGAGCAAGCATAAAGTATAAATAACATTTTTATACATTTCAGGAGATTTAATAGAATATAACACCAAAGAGAAAGACCCGTATCTACTGGTCTACGAGTCCTCTTAATATAGTTAGTAGTTTGTCGAACTACTTATAAAATATAACTTTTTTTGCCACCTGTCAATGCTTTTGTATGTTCTACTTTCCAAACGATGTAATTTGATGTTTAACATGTTATAACAGTCAACTTTATGCTAATGAATAGCTAAAACATTATTTTAGCTCAACAATAGTAACCCCTGTTTCGCCCTCTCCATACTTTCCAAGCCGGTATGACTTAACTCTTTTATTTGATTTTAAATACTGGTGAATTCCGCTCCTTAATATACCGGTTCCTTTACCATGTATTATAGATACCTCAGCGAGACCAGATATCACTGCATCATCCAGATATTTATCCACATTTTCAAGAGCATCCTCGAGATTCAAACCTCTTAAGTCTATCTCGGTACTGATATTCCTTGCCTTAGATACGCCAATCTCTCCAGCTCCGGTTCTTTTTATCTGAGCTTTCTGTTCATCAATGACTTTCAAATTGGTAATATGAAGATTTATCTTCATAATTCCAGCTTGAACAATAGCTTCACCATTTTTGTCAGGTAGAGCTACAACAGTTCCTTTCTGGTTCAGGTTGATAATCAGAACACTATCTCCAGGTTTCAAGTTCTTAGGCGGCTTAACTAGCGTGTTCCTAGGGATAATAGGCTTACTCAAAGCTTCTTCAATATTATCAATCTTATTTTTTATCTTAAGCCTCATATCTTCGGCTTCCTTCTGGCTTTGAGAGCTTTCCTTTTCCCTTTGAATTCTTCTCATTTCTGAAAGTATATTTTCAGCCTCATGCTTAGCATCTAATAAAACCCTTCTTGCTTCTTCCCTTGCCTCTTTTACTATATTTTCCTTTCTATCCTCAAATCTTTTCTTCTGTTCTTCTATCTCATTTCTTATTTTCTCTGCTTCAAGTTTTAAAACCTGCGCCTGTCTTTTTTCACTTTCAGACTGGTTAAGGTTTTTTTCAATTGACATAAGCATATCTTCAAACTTGATTTCCTCACTTGTCAGATATCCCTTTGCACGTTCAACTATTGAATCAATAAGTCCCAATCTGTTTGATATTGCAAAAGCATTACTTCTGCCAGGCACCCCAATCAAAAGCTTATAGGTTGGCTTTAGGGTTTCAACATCAAATTCACAGCATGCATTTTCAACATGAGGTGTTGTAACAGCATAAACCTTAAGCTGGCTGTAGTGGGTTGTAGCAACAATTGTACACCCTCTCTCCTTTAGATGTTCCAGAATTGCCATTGCCAGAGCAGCACCTTCCGTAGGGTCCGTTCCAGCTCCTAATTCATCAAAAAGAACAAGTGAACTGCTATCCACATTTTCCAGTATGTTTACTATATTCTTCATATGAGATGAAAATGTACTAAGACTCTGCTCTATACTTTGTTCATCCCCAATGTCCGCAAATACCTTGCCAAAAACACTTATCTCCGTACCCTCATTGGCAGGAATCTGAAGCCCCGCCTGTGTCATAAGGGTAAATAGGCCTACTGTTTTTAGCGTAACAGTTTTCCCCCCAGTATTAGGACCTGTAACAACAAGAGTATCAAATTCATCCCCTATCCAAAAGTCTATCGGCACTACAATTTTAGGATCAAGAAGAGGGTGTCTTCCCTTCTTAATAACGGTCCTGCCTTCTCTATTTAGTTTAGGACATACACAATTATAATCCAGACTAAGCTTTGCTTTGGCAAAAATAAAGTCAAGCTTTGCCAACAATTCAACATTTGTCTTTAAACCCATTGATATTTCAGACACATCACAGGAAAGCTCCTGAAGTATCCTTTCAATCTCAGTCTGCTCTTTTATTTTAAGTTCTCTAATAGTGTTATTTGCTTCAACAACAGCCATGGGCTCAACAAAAAGGGTTGCACCGCTGGCAGATGAATCGTGTACGAGACCCGGTATCTCACTTCTGTATTCCTGCTTTACCGGAACAACATAGCGATCTCCTCTTAAAGTAACTATTGACTCCTGCATGTATTTCTGATATTTCGATGATCTGACAAGGTCGTTTAGTTTATCCTTGATAGAATTTTGAGCATGACGTATCTGCCTCCTGATATTTCCTAACGCAGGGCTTGCATTGTCAGATATCTCCTCTTCGCTCACAATACACATATTAATTTTGTCCTCTACCCTTTTGCTTGCTTCGAGGCAATTAATTAATTCTCCAACAACATTGTCTTCACCAGTTCTTATATTGTCACCGCTGGCATAATTCTTTAAATTTCTAACAGCGCGCAATAATCCGGATACACGGATCAACTCGCCGGGATTTAGAATTGAGCCTATCTCTGCCCTTCTAATGCTGTCTCGTATATCATTCACTCCACCTAATGGAGGGCTTCCTCTCCTTGAGATAAAGTTCACTCCATCACTGGTTTCCTTCAGATTTATTTTAATCTTTTCAAAATCAACTTCCGGCAGAAGCTGTTGTGCCAATTCAGCTCCAAGACTTGACGCGGTAAGTGTTACAAGCCTATCTATTATCTTGTTAAACTCTAAAATTCGTATTGTCTTTTCATTCATGTATATAATTACCTCTCTTAAGCATTAATTAGGAATTATGAAAATGTAACATCGGCTCAAAAAATGATAGTATCAACAACCATTTTTTATGTTTTATATATTATAGCAAAAAATTATTATAAGTAAAATATTTATATTCCTATACTATCCTATACTACCTTTATACACTGTTTTAAAAAAATTCTTGTTAATAAATAATTTTAAATTGTGTAATTACTCTTTTTTTTCTTAAGCTTATCACATGAATTGCAGCAACTGTTTTGATATGTTATAATAAACCCCGGTGATGAAATTGTATAAATATATCCTATTCGATTTTGATGGAACACTTATAGATACAAATGAATTAATAACACTCACGCTTAATGAAACTTCACTCAAATACCTTCATCATAGCCTTTCTACTGATAAATTAAACAGTATTCTTGGCAAGCCTCTTGAGGAACAAATGAAATGCCTGTCTTCCGAACATTGGCCCTCCATGGTTGAATACTATAAGGAATTTTACAGATCACATCAGAAAGCTCTAACTAAGGAATTCCCTCAAATAGATATAATGCTGCAAAAACTTAAAGATCTAGGTTGTAAAAATGCTATCGTTTCAGCCAAAGGTATCAGCGGAATCTTACATGGATTAGAACACTTTGACTATAAGAAATATATTGACTATATAGTAAGCGCTTATGATGTCCAGAATAATAAACCTCACCCGGAGCCCGCCTTAAAAGCTTTAGCACATTTTAGGGCTGAAAAAAAGGAAGTCCTTTTAGTTGGAGACAGCCCATATGATATTCTATGTGGAAAAAATGCAGGAATCAAAACTGTTCTGGTAAATTGGACTATATTTCCAAAGTCTCAGTTTATAAACTTTGAACCTGATTATGTGATTAATACGCCCTTAGATCTCCTTAAAATAGTGGAGGAATCTTCCTAAAAAAATTAATACTTTTTTAGGAATTTCGTTTAGAAAAAATGCACAATATTATGTGTTGAAAAATCCCAAATAGTTATAACAGACTTTACCTTGCATATTTTTGTGCCAAAAGAAAATGCTATACTTAAAGACTGATTTCATTTATATCTATATGGGAGGTTTTTATTTTGACTAATGAAAAAAAGCTTGAGATTATAAAGACTTATATCGATGATATAAAGGAGTTTCAAAGCAGCCCTGAATGGAGCTACGAAAAGAGACAACATATAAGAAGAGCTTTAGAAGCCTATGAGAATCTATTTATAGATGCTCAGAAAGGAAGATTGGACCCCGACATCTTACACGAGAATATAACAAGTTTTATGTATATGCTTCAATAATATATATCAAATAAAATTAGATGCAATCTAAATATTATTTGATATATATTATTGCACTAAAATTTCTTTAATATAATTAAGTTCTATATGATGAAGCAAAGAGCCATTTTTAACACCTTAGGCTTCAAGTTACTCATACATCAACTGAAGGCTTTCAATAACAGCTTTTTTTAATGACTCGGCCGCCTTTTCTCTATACTCTGAAGTCTTTAATTTGCTAAGTTCTGATGAGTTTGACATATATCCTACCTCAGCTATTACAGCAGGAATATGGGATGTTCTCAGTACAGCCAGTTCTGACCTTGCAATAATTCCCATATCTTTTGAACCTAAAGTATTACACATGTTTTTTTGTACAATACTTGCAAATTCATAGGATGAAAGTTTTCCTTTGGTTTTAGATGAACTTGGATAATATAGTGACATACTTCCTGAATATCTTTTAAGCCCAGCATTATTATGAATGCTAATAAGCAAATCAGCACCTTTTTTATTTGCAAGCCCTGATCTTGAATAAAGACTCACATTGTAATCATCATCTCTTGTCATATAGGTAATAACACCTATCTCACTTAACTTTGTATTCAACCTCTTTGCAATATCAATATTTAAATCCTTTTCTTTTACTCGGCCATATACTGCTCCTGTCTGAGCGCCTCCGTGCCCTGCATCTATTACAACTGAACGACCTTTAACATTTGAAGAATTATTTTCGTCCTCAATAATTGTTTCAGGAATATCCCCTAGATAAACTGTAGAATTTGCTTCATTCCATCCCACTTTCATATTAAAAGTTTCTGCAACAAACCTAATCGGTACCATGACAGTTCCATTTACCAATATAGCAGGTGCTTCCATTTCTTTCTTAGCACCATTTACATAGCAATTATTATAACCTATATACATTACAATTGCATTATTGTCTTTAGTTATAACTAAACGATTTTTTATTACATTCCATTCTACGTCTGCATTGATTTTTGAAAAAACAGTCCTTGCAGGTACTACAGTACGGCCATTTATTAACACCGGGTCTCTTTCTAAATCTAATTTTGTGCCTCCAACAGCAATTTTAAAACTGGATGTAACTCCCCTAACCCCTGAATAAAGTTGACCTGAAGCATATGCTTCTCCTATGCCAATCAAAAAGGTAGTAATAATTAATGATAGTAAAAACGCTCTTTTCATGTCCACATCCCCTAAAATTTATTTACATAATACTTCTTCGCGCCATTCACTTATCCTTTATGTAATTTTTTCAAGGGGCTAATAGAGCTATCAAATTATACTTTTATAGATCTTTTTTCACACTAAGGATTCTTCTTATTGGAGGGAATATCCAAAACCCAAGTGCCATCGCTACAAGGCATGCTCCAATTCCTGAAAGTATTGGCAAAATAGTATAATACAAATCTGCCAACTTTATGTTTGAATCACTTTTAAATAACATTGAAACCTTTACAATTGTAAACATAAATAAAAAAGCTATTCCGGTTACTTGAAAAATAAAATGCTGTTTAAGCAAATTTAGTACTGACGCTGAGATTAAAACTACCAAAAAAAACGCAATAGAATAATTAATACTCAAATTATATGCCAACTTTCATTCCCCGCCTTTATTTCAATTGTTGTATTGCTTTCAAAAGTCTTTATACATCAAAACACTTAACCCCTTAATTGCAGATCTCTTTAATTAAATATATTTTAAGATGTATGTAAAATTTATTCAATATATTTCCCGATAATCCCCGTAAAAACAATTTTGGCTTTGATAGAAAACTCTACCAAAGCCAAAAAACTTTTAATCCTCATTTTTTATTTAATGCTATAACAAGTATTAACCCTTTACAGCACCTGCAGTCATACCGCTTATGAAATACTTCTGTAAGCTGAAGAACGCTATCAACACAGGAAGAGTAACAACTGTACCAGCTGTCAAAAGCAAATCATATCTTGACTGTGTAAATCCAATAAAGTTTCTTATACCAACAGGAACGGTCTGTACACCAAGAACCCAGGCAAATAACAATTCATCCCATGCCATGAGGAATATATATACTGCTGTTGCTATTATACCCGGTACAGCTAATGGAAGCATAACTCTGTAGAATGCAGAAAACTTGTTGCATCCGTCAATTCTAGCAGCTTCCTCCAATTCTCCAGGAATAGACGCAAAAAATCCTCTTATAATCCATATACTAAAAGGAACATAAAACGCAGAATATATAAATATTAAGCCATGTAATGTTTCTGTCATTTTAAAGTGCGTTGTATTTTGAATATTTACAAAATTCATGTACAAAGGAAGTAAGAACATCATACCAGGCAACATTTGAGTTGATAAAACAATTATACCAATTACACCCGAACCTGGAAACTTATACTTAGCAAGAGCATACCCTGACAGCGTCGCAATAACAAGTGCAACTAAAGTAACAACACTGCAGACTATCATACTGTTAAGAAAATACTTTCCAAGCGGGAGATTCTGCCAAACTTCAATGTAGTTATAAAAATGATGCGGCCAACCTAATTGACTAGTTGCAATTTCATTATGCTTCATCAAAGAAGCACAAACCATATAAACTATTGGTGCCAGTGAAAACAAGGCAAATATAAATAATACAAAATTACCCGCCATTGCTGTCATTCTTTTTTTCCTTTTTATTGACTCAAAATATCCTACTCTCATTATTTCACCACCAAATCATCTTTGAAGATTAAGTACCAAATAGCAACGATTACTAACATAATTAGCATACAAATTACCAGAGCCGCAGCCCCTTGACCGAACTGCCACAATTGGAATGAGTTCCTCTGAATATTAGTCATAAGGAGGTCTCCCCAATCTCCGGGCTGCCCAGCACCGTTACCAAACATCATCGAAACAATATTGTACGAATAAATATTGTTTATTAACGAAAACATGATGTTTATTGATAAAATAGGCTTTAACAAAGGTAAAGTAATGCTCCAGAATTTCTGCCAGCCGTTTGCACCATCAATTTCAGCTGCTTCATAATAATCAGGTGAAACGCTCTGCAAACCAGCTAACATAAGAATCATTGACATCGGTAAACCTCTCCAAATGGTTGGAATAATAATAGCAACCAATGTCAGAGGTCCAACAAGCCAGAATGGCCATGTAGCTTTATCAGGTCCAATTAAGTGCAACCAACTGAGTACAGTATTTATTAAACCTTCCTGCCTCCATAACTTTTCCCAAACTATACCTACAACATACGAAGGTATAACCCATGGCATAAGAAGTGCAGTTCTAGCAAGCCCTAGCAACTTGAACTCTCTGTTTAAAAGCATCGCCAAGACGATACCTAATGCGAGTGTTAAAAAGGTAACGGATACAGTATAAATTAAAGTATTTCTTAAAGCGAATCCGAAACCTGTATTCAACCCACCGAAAAAGAGATCGTAATAATTCTTAAAACCGACGAATGGGGCACCTAAGAATTCTTTCATATGAGCCATGTTAAGATTTATAAAAGAAATATAAATCCCCTGTATCATAGGAACAAAATGAATAATAAGCATTGCCAATATTGCGGGTAATATCATAAAATATGCAAATTTATTCTGTTTTACCGAATACCAAAAATAACTTTGCGTCCCCTTTTTGCCATTAACCCCTATACCTGATTTTTTTATTTGAATATTCATATAATCAAGCTCCCACATTTTTTTCGCATTTTACATATAAAACCATATCAATAAAAGTATTGAGTTAGTGCGTGGTATATTCTACCCGCACTAAACTCAATTATTTTTGTAAACTCTTTATTTAAAAGTTTAATCTATATATATATTATTTTTTAACTCCAGTATCATTCTGTGAAATTACTGTATTAACTTGGCTGATAACTTCTTCAACAGCTTTCTTGGAAACTTCCCAATCATACTTACCGCTAACTTCCATAGCGTTATCCCAGATCTTACTCAAACCTTGTTGGAAGTAAGTTTCTGAAGGACCCCATGAAGCGATTGATGGGTATGCTTTAGCAAATTCCATCTGAGCTTTGAATACTTTACGCATTGGGTGATCAGCTATTGAAGCATCGTTGTAAGCTTCCTTGTTTGTAGGAAGGTTACCAGTAATAGTAGCATAAGCAACCTGTGCATCTTTATCAGTTAAGTAGTTTATAAGTGCAACAGAAGCATCTTTGTTCTCTGATGAATCAAATATTGCAAGTGTACTACCTCCGCAGAATGCTTTTCTATCCTTAGGACCAGCTGGTATCATTGCTACGCCAACTTTGTCAACAAGGTTATTTCCTTCAGCAGGATTAGCTTCGAATTTCTTTTTGTTGCTTTCGAGAGTAGCTATATTCCAAGGTCCTAATATAGCAGTAGCATAACCACCATTTGTAAATGCTGATTCAACGTCTGATGTATTCTTTTCAAGTGATGCTTTGTCCATCAAACCTTCTACTGCAAGTTCTGAATAGAACTTGATACCTTCTAAAGCTTCTGCAGAATTAAATACAGCTGATTTTCCATCTGCTGCTATATAATCTCCGCCTGCTCCATAAATCCATGGTGCAAAGTTGTGCACAACGTTCCAGTCATTTTTACCTGGCATACCGAGTGCAGGTAATTTCTTGCCATCAACTTCAACATTGTTCAATTTCTTCAAAGCAGCTTTGAAAGAATCCCAAGTATCGAAATCCTTTGTAGGATCTACGCCAGCTTTTTGACAAGCATCTGTTCTGTAGAATATTGCTCTTGTTTCGCAGAACCAAGGAGCAGCAGTCTTTTTGTCAGAACCCATAAGTCCAGCAGTTGCAAGAGTTGCATCTGAGAACTTAGTGAAGTCAACTTTATCAGTCAAATCTGCTAAAGCGTTCATGTAAGAAATAGCTCCAACCCAAGTTGTTCCAAGCTGTGTAACATCTGGTGCTTCACCGCTAGTAGCAGCAGCTGTGATCTTTGTCCAAGCTGAACCCCAGTCAATAACTGTAGGTGTGATTGTTACATCTGGATTAGCATCTTGGAATCCTTTACATACTGACAACAAATCTTTGTCTGGTGCAGCACTGTTAGGCATTAACCAGAAATCAATTTTGCCAGTCAATTTAGCTGCTTCAGGAGCTTTTGTTGCTTCACTGCTAGTTGGAGCCGCTGATGGTTCCACCTTTTCATTCTTGTTACATGCTACAAAACTTAATGAGAATGATGAAATTAATAAGAATGCAATTACCTTTTTTAGCATAATTTTTTTTCCCCCTTTAATGATAATTAGATATTGCTTATACAATAAATTATATTATAAATTTATCCTCAAAAATACAACATGAAAAATTTACTATTTTTAAGCAATTTATTACGATATGACCAAAACACTCTCGTTTTTCTTTCAGATCGTCCGTTTTTTTCTCGGTTTCTCCATTTTTACACTTCTTAAGTTTTCGTATTTTTACACACTTTACATATATTACTAATCACATCATAATTAATTTATAAACAAATTTAGCTGCCGCAACTAATTCAAACAAAGATTGCTTTTATACTTATTTTTGACACACATTACCGCATAATGGGTTTTTAGTAAAACATTGCATATATGTAATATTTCCCAACAGCATATACCAATGTCTATAACTTACCCTTAATTAATCATAAAACCAAATCCTATGTTATGTCAAGTGCTGACAACACTTCATTCTTCACCTAAATAAAAAGACATTACCCCCCAAAAAATACATAAGTAATGTCAATAAAGTGATTTATAACCCACACTTGGCTTTATAAAACAAGCTGAAGGCTTTTTTATCGTCAAATAGCCACTTTAGAAAAGTAATATTTTACCCGCGCTTGTTTTTACCTGGAGGATTAAAGTATAATACAAATTAAACCTCCGCTTCCCTCATTGATTATCTTTTGAAGCGTTTCCTGAAGTTTTAGCTGAGCATCTTCCGGCATTCTGTAAAGCTTATTCTGAAGTCCCTCACTTACCAACTCATGCAGAGACTTACCGAATATATTCGATTGCCAGAGCTTTTCAGGCTCATTTTCAAATTCTTTTAACAGATAATTTACCAATTCTTCAGATTGCTTTTCCGAACCAACCAAAGGGGCTATCTCTGTCTCAATATCAGCACGAATCATGTGAATTGAAGGAGCACTTGCTCTAAGTTTTACCCCAAATCTGTTACCCTGCTTGACTATTTCAGGTTCTTCCAAAGAAAGCTCATCCATTTGCGGTGTCACAATTCCATAGCCTTTTAATTTAACCTCGTGAAGTGCAAATTGTACCTTCTCATACTCCTTCTTGATTTTTGCCATTTCCCTCATAAGACTGATAAGTTTATGCTCTCCTTCGATCTCCAGCCCTGTCATTTCGCTTAACACACTATAAAACAAACCATCTGTTTCACTGATATCAACTAAAGCACTTCCTGTGCCGAGATTTATTCTGTCAATCTGCGCTTTTTTGATGAACGTTTTATAATCTCCAAACCTGTTCATACTGCTTTTTATTTCCCTGATCTTTGTTATTCCGCTGAAAGATTCCTTAATTGAATTAATCAAGTCAACCTTCAACCAATGGTTGTCATCAAGACATTCAATCCATCTTGGAATATTTACACCTATTTCACTGATTGGGAATTCAAGGAGTACTCTTTCCATTATTCCGTTTAGATCTTCAATCCTTAGCTGTGCACAATTTGTTCCTATTACTGGAACTCCATACTTTTCTTCCAGTTCTAATCTAAGCTGTTCTGTTTCTTCGCTTGAAGGGTCCTTAGAATTCAAAACAATTACAAACGGTTTGTTTATACTCTTCAGTTCCTTTACCACTCGTTCTTCAGCTTCAACATAGTCTTCCCTGTCTATATCCGTAATGCTTCCATCTGTTGTAATCAAAAGCCCTATAGTTGAGTGTTCGTTTATTACCTTCTTTGTGCCAATTTCAGCCGCCTCAACAAAGGGTATTTGATGTTCGTACCATGGAGTGGATACCATTCTCGGTGTATCATTTTCCATATGTCCTAATGCACCTCTAACAAGGTATCCAACACAGTCTACCAACCTTACCTTAAACTGCACATTTTCATCAAGGACAATCTGAATTGCTTCATTCGGTACAAATTTGGGCTCTGTTGTCATTATTGTGCGCCCAGAAGCACTTTGTGGCAGTTCATCATTCGCCCTGTTCCTGGAGTACTCATTTTCAATGTTGGGCAAAACCAGCAAATCCATAAATCTTTTAATAAATGTTGATTTTCCAGTCCTTACAGGTCCTACAACACCTATATAAATGTCTCCTTGCGTCCTTTCTGATATTTGCTGGTATATATTGTATTTTTCCACCCGCAAACCCCCCTTACTTTTATTTGAAACTATCAATGGCAAAACAATTCACCCAAAACTTAAGCCAGCACTTTAAGAGTTGTGGAAATATCCCCCAAAATACTGCTTTTAGTTTATAAAAATACAACTTAAGTTTTAAGTACTAGTACCCTTATCAATATAAATATATTTTCTGTTATGTTTTATTATTACAAAAAGGACAAAAAAAATATGAACCGGTAATCTTATCATTTTTACCGGTCCATATTTGAAAAGTTTTTAAAGCAAATGTCCTAAAACTGAATGGTGCTATATTATCCCAATATTTACTTACTAATATTTAAGTTTCATTTTTACATCCAAACACTTTCATCCAACACTTCAACTTCATTCTTTTTATCCCGCATCATTAAGTCTGCAACAGCCTGTTTTGCATTTTTTTGATTGAACAATACATTATACGCCTCAGTTGTAATAGGCATTATTATCTCTTTTTTCTTCGCAAGTTCGAAAGCTGCTTTAGTGGTTGTAACACCCTCTACAACCATTTTTACTTCATTCACTGCCTCCTGCAACGTTTTCCCCTGCCCGATTAAGATCCCGGCACGTCTGTTCCTGCTGTGCATACTTGTACAGGTCACAATCAGGTCACCAATTCCGGCAAGCCCTGCAAAAGTTTCCCTCCTTGCCCCCATAGAAACACCCAGTCTTGTTATTTCTGCAATTCCACGGGTCATCAAAGCAGCCTTTGTATTGTCACCAAACCCAAGTCCATCCGATATTCCTGCACAAAGTGCTATAGAATTTTTCAAGGCTCCTCCAAGTTCTACTCCTGTTATATCTGAGTTTGTATATACTCTGAACTTTGGAGACATAAAAATATCCTGTATAAACTCCGCTGCCTTTAGGTTATTCGATGCCGCAACAACCGTTGTAGGTATATCCCTTGCTACCTCTTCAGCATGACTCGGACCTGATAGGGCAACTACTTCACACTGAGGCATCTCCTCTTTTATAACTTCCGAAAGTCTAAGACCTGTGCTCTCTTCAATACCCTTTGAACAAGATACCACTATCATTCCGTTCTTTATATGTTTTGATATATCCTTTGCGTTGGCTCTTATCGTCTGCGAAGGTATAACCATTACAATTGCATCAGCGCCGCTTATTGCCTCTTCAACATCGTTAGTGGCCAATACCCCATCAGGAATTAGAACACCGGGAAGTTTATCAATATGTTCCCTCACGTTATTAATCATATCTACTTCTTCTTTGAAGACTGACCACATTTTAACGCTATGCCCAACTTTTGAGAGCGATATCGAAAGCGCAGTCCCCCAACTTCCAGCTCCAATAATAGCTATATTTCTATTCATAACAATCCCCCTAACCTTCTGTTTTCTTTTTTGAACCAAATTTTGACTCAGTTCCATTTATTAGCCTAACAATATTCTGATTATGTCTGGCTATCGCAAGTATAGCTACAAATGCTGCAAATATGACAAACACCGCATTTGTGTAAAATATAGCTATAAAAACAGGAAACAGCGCAGAACCAATTATTGATCCAAGAGAAACATATCTGGTTATTGCAACTATAACAACAAATATTCCAAGTAATACCAGACCTATGTACGGAGCAGTCATCATTACAACTGAAAATGTCGTCAGTATTCCCTTTCCGCCCTTGAACCCGAAATATAACGGCCAGTTATGTCCTAAAATAGCACCTAACCCGCCAAAAAACATCCCCACATTCCACGGGATATCAATAGATGATACTAAACTGGCAATCTGTATATCCTTTAAGATATAATATCCTATTAGGCAAGATAAAACACCTTTTAATATATCTCCTAAAATAACAAAGAGTGCGGCTACCTTGCCAATGGTTCTCATTGTGTTGGTCAGCCCGGCATTCCCACTTCCGTGTTTTCTGACATCTACTCCATAAAATTTGCCTACTATAAGCGATGTATTTGCACTTCCCAGCAAATACCCTATCAGCAAAGCTAAAAAGACCTTAACAAATACATCCACAACGATCACTCCCTGTCTTTCTCTCTAAGCATGAACCTTATTGGTGTTCCTTCAAATCCAAAGCTCTTTCTAAGCTGGTTTTCCAAATACCTTTCATAGGAATAATGCATCAGTTCAATACTGTTTATAAACAACACAAATGTTGGTGGCTTTACACTAGCCTGAGTCATATAATAAATTTTGAGTCTCTTACCTTTATCAGATGGTGGCTGAACCATTGCAGTAGCTTCATTAAGCAAATCATTGAGCACACCGGTTGAAACTCTTAATGCAGACTGGTTGGCAACAAATTTTGTGAGTTCGAAAACTTTATTTACACGTTGCCCACTCTTTGCAGATATAAACATAACTGGCGCATATAACATGAACCCTAGCTTTTCAAGCACTGTTTTACGATATTCTTCCAAAGTGCCCGTATTTTTCTCCACCAAGTCCCATTTATTCACCACAACAATTGAGGCTTTTCCCTGCTCATGAGCATATCCTGCGATCTTTGTATCCTGCTCTGTAACCCCTTCTTCAGCATCAATCATTATAAGGCACACATCCGCCCTTTCAATAGCGGTCCACGACCTTATAGTGCTATACCTTTCGATATTCTCGTTTATCTTACTTTGTCTTCTAATACCTGCAGTATCTATAAAGACAAATTTGCCTTCTTCATTTTCTACATACGTATCAATAGCATCCCTTGTAGTTCCAGGTATATCGCTTACTATAACCCTATCCTCACCTAAAACCTTGTTTATGAGAGAGGATTTACCCGCATTCGGCTTTCCGATAACAGCTACTTTTATGACTTCTTCATCATATTCTTCTTCTGTCTCGTCAGGGAAATATTTGTAGATTTCATCCAGCAAATCCCCCATTCCAAGTCCGTGAATCGAAGAAACTGTCATTAAATCTCCAATCCCTAAGTTATAAAACTCATATACTTCAGCCGGAAGTTCCCCAACCCTGTCAACCTTATTTACAACAAGGATAACAGGCTTTTTAGATTTTCTCAAAAGAGTAGCAACCTCATTGTCCGAGGCAGTAAGACCATCTTTCCTATCAACCATGAATACAATTACATTAGCAGTTTCTATAGCTATTTCAGCCTGACTCTTCATCTGCTGCATAATTTTATCCTCTGAATATGGTTCTATACCTCCAGTATCTATGAGAGTAAACTTTCTGTTTCTCCATTCAACTTCTGTATATATCCTATCTCTTGTAACACCAGGTGTATCTTCTACTATTGATATTCTTCTTCCTGCAAGATAATTAAAAAAAGTTGATTTTCCTACATTTGGCCTTCCAACAATTGCAACTACCGGTTTAGGCAAAATATTCCCCTCCAATTATACTTTTACATTCTCGTATATTATAAAGTTTTTCCCACTATTTTCTCAATAAAATCTTTACCACTATTTTCAACAATAATTATTTTAATATTTAATTTTTCTTCAAGATCACTCACACTGTAATCATCAAGGAAAATCTGTTCACCCGACCTCAGCATTGATCTTGAAATTAACAGCTCGCTTCCCAGTTCCTTGTCATTTAACTGTTCATATATATCTTGCCCTGTAAGTAAACCTGTTACTGTAACATTTTTCCCAAAAAAACTATTTTCTATTTTATAAATATTAATTTTCAATTTTTTGTATTTATCTTCAAGTGTTTCCGACATCTCCCTTATATATTCATAAGAAGAAACTCCTGTAGCTATACTAACGCTTCTTAACTCAAGCAGTTCATAATCAATTTCTTCAAGGCATTCTAAAAACTCCTGCTTTAATTGAGCAATTAATCCGACTCCATTTTCAATCTGAGGGAAATCCTCATATGCCTCATAATCTGGAAGCTTCTCTCCTGACATAATATAAAATTCATCAGCAATATATGTAATCCTGGAACCATACTTCTTTAGAAAAGTTCTCTGCCAGCCTTCCACCTGCTTTATTACCTTTAAGGATGAATCCATATCATAAGGCTTTAGAGAACTGAGCCCTTCCCTATATCTTGTAATGCCCACTGGAACGATAGAAATACTATTAACCCCCGGATAAAGAGATGCCAGTTCACTAATCGACCTGTCAAGCTCCTCCCCGTCATTAATTCCCGCACATAAAACTATCTGACAGTTGACTTCAATTCCGCCATCAATCAGCTTTTGTATCTTTAGCATGACGTCACCGGCATTTTTATTTTTAAGCATTAATACTCTAAGGTCGGGATTTGTAGTATGAACAGACACATTGATAGGAGACATTCTATACTTTATTATCCTGTCTATATCATCAAAACTCATATTTGTAAGAGTAACATAATTACCCATAAAAAATGAAAGTCTGGAATCATCATCCTTAAAGTAGAGAGTATCCCTCATACCTTTGGGAAGTTGGTCAATAAAGCAAAAAATACACTTATTCATGCAGCTTTTCGCTTCATCAATCATCAGGCTCTCAAATTCAATTCCAAGATCTTCATACTCTTCTTTCTCAATTTCTACTTCCCATATTTCGCCATCTCGCTTCGAGATCTCAATTAACAAATTTTCTTCTGTAATCAAAAATCTGTAATCAAAAATATCTCGTATTTTTTCACCGTTTATACTTAAGATTGCGTCCCCTGCCTCAATTCCGGCTTCTTCTGCAATGCTTCCTGGCAAAACACTCTTCACAGGTATAATCTGTTCTTTCAAAAGTTACCTCCGAATATACTCTAAAAAAGAGGCTTATTTTTTCTCATAATAAATAAAAATCTTTAGGGTATTTAGCCCCACCTGATTTTAATACACTTGTTAAATAAATTTTCCTAGTAAAAAGCAGCAGTATAAACTGCTGCTTTTTACTAAAATTTATTTAGGATCCAACTTTAATAACCTCTTTACCATCATAAAAACCGCATTGCTTACAAACTCTGTGAGGCATCTTTAGATCGTGACACTGCGGACACTCTACCAAATTAGGTGCCGATAACTTCCAGTGAGCTCTTCTACTACCTGTTCTTGCCTTAGACCATTTACGTTTTGGATTTGCCATGTATAACACACCTCCTCATCACCATACAAACGTCACTTGTATATAAATTAAGTAATTTCTAATTTTTAAAGAAATCCTTAAGAGCTTCCATACGAGGGTCTAATTCCTCCTTGCTGCAGCTGCATGTCTCATTATTAAGATCAGTACCGCACTCCGGGCATAAACCTTTGCAGTCTTCGCTACATATCTGCTTAGCAGGGAGATTTAAGATTATATTATCTTTCAAAACCTTATCAAGCACAATGACTTTATCTGTATATTCATAACTGTCATCGTCCTTGATTTGCCCCTCTTCAGCAAACTCTTCCTTAAGGTCTGCTTCTACTAATGACCTGACATCATTTAAACATCTTGAGCACTTAACCACGTACCCGGTCGTAAAATGCCCCTCCAGTTTCACAATGCCGCCCATATTCGTAAATCTGCATTTGAACTTGACAGGTGAATCAAAAATAAATTCGTCACCTAATGCTGTAAAGTCTTCAAGCACTTCTTCAAGCTCAACATCTAACGATGCTCCATTTACCTTAAGTATATTTGATATATCAACCTTCATATAGTCACCTCTTAAACCGACAGAAAATATTATACTAACTAATGAAACTTTTGTCAATAACGACACATAAGGAATTTTTCAGTTATAGTGATTTCCCAAATCAACTTTCTCTTTTATTTAGTCTATTAATCCCACCCTTAAGCATTTCACTCATTATAGCAAGTATAAAAAATACTAAACCCATTAAAATCAATACCAGCAAAGGAATAACAACCGAGCCAATTCCCAAGTTTGCATTTACAGTGTTTTTGAGTCCACTCACTACCCAATATTGAGGAAAAAACATAGCCAGCTTCTGCATAAACTCAGGAACAAGTTCTAATGGCCAGTAACATCCAGAAAGCATTGATGTGGTTACAATCACTATAGATCCATATGCTCCCAACTGAGCATTAGTTTTCACTAACGTTGCTAAAAGAATTCCGAGTCCTGTCACACATAAAAGATATACACTGAATATAAGAAAATTCGAGAAAAGGGAATCTCCCCAATCAACTCCCATTACAAATTTACCAAACAGCATCAGTATTGCTATCTGAGACCACCCTTTAAGAAATTCTCCTATAACCTTACCAAGCATTACCGTAGTTCTGCTTGTTGGAGTTGTATTTAATCTATTCCATGTATAATTTTTCTTTTCCTCCAGTATATCTCCTATACCAAACACAACAGAAAACATAATAAACATAACCACTATACCAATTATACTACTATTTTTTGCGTTATAATCGGTACTCTGAGTATCACCTGAAACTCTTGTCTCCCTAACGGAAATAATGGGTGCTTTTGCAAGCTCATTATCCATTTTTTCTGCAAACTTTGAAATTACTATTCCCTCATTTTCAGCGCTTATGTTTCCAATCTTATCCACTACATAACGTGCTGTAATATCAGACATACGCATCTTACTAAAAGCTTCATTCCACACTCCTTCTACTGCTCCATAATCGGCCGATGCAGGGAGCTTTAACAGCTGCATTTCAGGTTTTTTCCCAGCTAAAACCTTATCTTCAAAGCCATCCGGAATTATAAATCCCATTTCAACAGAGGCATTTCTGACACTTTCAGTCAGTTCATCCTCTTTCATCTCCACTACTCTGATGGTATCATTCTTTCCAAATCTTTCCATAAGCTCAGCTACCATTTCACTGTTATCGTAATTAACAATTCCCACAGGAATTTTGGATTTTTCAGTTGATTCTCCTGTATTGCCATATGCCAATCCAATAAAAAAGATTACCAGCACCGGCAGCACTATCATGAGAATCAAAGCTGCCTTATTCCTCAAAAGCTTTATAAAATCATATTTCACAATACTTAGTATTCTCATATTTTTCCCTCCTGCTATTCCTTAGGAAAGCTTCCCAAATAACTTTCATTACTATTTTTTGCTTAAGGCTTATTTGAAGTCAAATAGCCACGCAAAAAGTGGAAGTAATATGGAAGGATTTCCTTAGGTCTTAAACCTGAATATTCCAACTGCAAGGTAAACAATTCCCATTAAAACCAAAACACCACAATATGGCAAAACCGTCATAACACTGCTTCCCAACATTAAATCGTAATATCCGTTTACAGCCCACCAGTTCACAGTAAGTTTAGACAAAGTTTTAACAGCATCCGGCATTATATATATTGGTATCATCCCACCACCTAAAAGTGTAAAACTCTGTATTACCATCTGCGATATTCCTTCTACTGTTTTAGATGATTTAGCTATGGCAGCTATCATCATGCCAAGGCCTGATGCTGCAAAAACACAGCTTATTGTGACAATAAGTATTCCCCCAATAGAATTTCCCCAGTTTACCCGATATACAATAGCAGTAAAAAGTATCAGTATTAAGGCTTGTGTGAGGGTAATAAACAGCAATCCCAAAAACTTACCCGCAAGAATAGAAGCTTTTCCTGCTTTAGTTGTCATCAGCCTTCCTAAAGTCTTTGTTTCCCGTTCTTCAATCATATTTCTGACACCATTGCTTACTCCAAACAAAACAAACATCAACAACATTCCTGCACAATAATACTGCATACCTGTTACAATTTTGTTTTTTTGCTGATCAGCTTCATTAAACTCAATAAGATTATCCTCTAACTTACTTCCAAGGTCCAACATAAGTGCATCCCTGTCAGACATGTTGCTAAAAGGCTTATCAATCGTATTCAATTTATCTTTTAGTGTTTCTTCCAGCACATTGGCAACTGTATTGGATCTTGAGAAACCATTTGCATATCCTTCAGCTACAGTTTTTACAATGTTTGTCTTATAAATGTCATTCACACTTGATTTAACTTCAATCTCAACAGGCCGTTTATTTGAGATATTTTCTTCAAATTCATCAGGAATAATAATTATTGAAGGAACAATTTCTTTTTTTAACATGTCATTAGCTTTTTCTTCACTAACTACAAAAGTTTCAAACATATCTGCCATCTGACCCCTGAGCACATTCTGGTAAAAATACTGTGAATTCTGGCTTCCGTCCTTGTCAACAACAGCAATCGAAAACTTTTCAATAGCAAGAGTGCTTTCGAACATTGGATTTAAGGCAGAACCCAGAATCAACATAATTGCAGCAGGCATAAGCAGCATTATGGCAAGAGCTTTTCTGTCTCTGAAAATAACTTTAAGGTCCTTTAACGCTATTTGTAAGATCATAATTTCACCCCTAATCTCTTAAAGCTCTTCCTGTAAGATGCAAAAACACGCTTTCAAGGTTTGGCTGTTTTATATCTATAGTTTGAATTTTACACTTATGTGCATCTAAAGTTGAAATAATCTTAGCCAGGACTGCATCAACACTTTGGACGGCAATACTCAGATTACCGTCAACCATAGTCAAATTCATAACTCCCTCTATTTTTCTTAATTCTCCTTCTACAGAAGCTTTCATATTAGTCATGGAAATATTTATAGTGTCGTTACTTCCAACAAGTTTTTGCAAGTCTTCCTTACTGCCGGAAGCTATCACTTTTCCATGATCCATAATCGCAATTCTTGAACATAGGAACTCAACTTCCTCCATATAGTGACTTGTATATATTACGGTCATTCCTTCCTTGTTAAGCTTTATAACCGTCTCTAATATATGGTTTCGTGATTGCGGGTCAATACCGACTGTCGGCTCATCCATAATTACTATCTTAGGATGATGCAGCAATGCCGCAGCTATATTTATCCTTCTTTTCATTCCGCCGGAATATGACTCAATAACTTCCTTTGCCCTATCTTTAAGACCTGCCATTTCAAGTGCTTCATCAACCCTCTCTCGAAGAAGCTTTCCACCAACTCCGTACATTCTTCCCCAGAACATTAGGTTTTCTCTTGCTGTAAGCGTAGGATATAATGCTATTTCCTGAGGTACAAGCCCGAGAACTTTTTTTATTTCAGCAGAACTTTTTTTTAAATCGTGATTGTTCACCAATATTTCACCACTGTCAGGTGGAAGAAGTGTACAAAGAATAGATATCAGGGTAGATTTCCCTGCTCCATTAGGTCCCAAAAGTCCAAATATTTCACCTTCATTAATATTAAGACTTACATTATCAACAGCGTTAAGGCTTCCATAGCTTTTTCTCACATTTTTGATTTCTATTAATCCCATAAATGATTCCTCCAAATTGCTTTGATCATGTTGTTACGTGATCTCCTAAAAAAACGTACACTTTACTGTTTATCTTGCTTTCCAAATAATTCAGAAAATGTCTCATCCATTTCCTCATCGAAGTTTGATTCATTCATCAAATCTTTTTCACTAATCTCAGGTATATTTACATTTACTTCTCTATTTATATTCCACCTTGTTGTATTGATATCAAAGCTGATTCTGATCTCGCCCTCATACTTTATTACGATCTCGCCATGAAAAGTTTCATCTATTATATATGAGTCCTTATCAATTTTTGCAGTAAGTTTCAAATTTTCTATACTGAATTTTTCCTTATAATCCTTCATATTCTCTGGAAGTTTGTCAAACCATTCACTTATATTATTGATTACCTCTTTCTTTTCTTCTTCATCGGATTTCTCGTAGTTTCCATACTTCTTGACATTTTCAATTGCAGTTTTTTTAGCAATTTCACTACCAGATAACACTCCTGCCAAACTGTCCAGTATTTTCTTGGATTTTTCATCATTCAATTCCAACGAAAGCTGTGTTATTTTTACATCACCATCAGGAGTACTTTCAATAAAATTGCCTTCCCCGGTTAATATTTCTTTTTGAACTGTATCTTTCCAAATCGTAGCCAGTTCATTGCCAAGCTCTTGATATTCCTTATTTATCTTACCATCTGCTGAAACAATTGTTCCATTGTCTTGAGGAGTCATCTTTGCGTATTTATCATTAACTTTTAAGAAAGCCTTATCTCCGTCAATATAAAGCTTTGTACCCCATGAATACTTACCAAAACCAATAAAGCAATTTGTTTCACTTCTTTTGCTCTTATTATCCACAGTCTCGTCAACATTAAATGTAATGTCTTTAAAATTCTCAAAGTTCTTTTTAGCCTCATCTGATGCCTTTGACAAATCAATTGTAATTTTTGATTCAGTTTTCGACTGCATGGTATCAGCTTTTTGAGTATTGTTTAGCGCCCCCAGATATTTTTGAGTAGTTGAACCAAGCATAGAACATGCAACAGTATAAAACATAAACATCACAACAATCACAGGTATAACAAGTTTTTTCATAATAGCACTCACCTTTCAAAAAATTTATAAACTTTATCTTTACATCTTAATTATAGAGAAAACCCGATTCACCATCATCTAGAAAAAGTCATGTTTCATATATGACTTTAGTCATGTTTTGCATAGCTAAGACAGTATAAATTTAAAAACGCATTAAAGATACACGCAATATTACTTCCGCTTTTGATATGCTATCTTGCCTGCAAATAAGCTTATAAATTGTTTTCGATTACGTATAGAGCAATCTTCGTTCTGTGATTAAGATCCAATTTTGAAAGTATATTGGTAATATGATTTTTGACAGTTCCTTCAGTAATAAAAAGCTTTGCAGCAATCTCTTTATTCGAAAGAGCTTCCGCAACAAGCTTTGCTATTTCATGTTCCCTTGAAGTTAACTCCTCAAGTTGATTAGCACTATCCTGACTTTCAGAGAGTCTGTTTACAAGTTTGGCTGCAATATTGTTATGCAGAACAGCCCCCCCTGAGTATATAACTTTTATGGTATTTATAATTTCCTCTGACTCAACATCTTTTAGCAAGTAACTGCTTGCTCCATTTTTTAACGCTTCAAAAATATATTGATCGTCATTAAATGTTGTCAAAATTATTATTTTAACCTTTGGAAATGATTCCTTTATCAATTTTGTAGTTTTAACACCATCCATAACGGGCATCCTAATATCCATCAGTACAACATCAATACCACTATTACAAAGGTCAAGAGCTTCTTGACCGTTAGATGCCGTCGCTGCAACTTCAATTTCGCTATCTAAAGATAGTATCATTTTAAGCCCATCTCTAACAACCGGTTGGTCATCAACTATTAAAACTTTTATTCTACTCATTAATTATTCCCTCCATAGGAACAGATATATTTATCATAAAACCGCCGTTCTTGTAAAAACTAACAACCCCATTGTAAAGCCCGAACCTTTCCATCATACCTGTAAGACCTGTTCCATAATTAAGTTCTTTGGCTCCCGTACCGTTATCCTTAATGAACATTGAAAACTCTCTTTTACCATATATTATGCTTATCTCAACCTTATCAGCCATGCCATGTCTTATAGAATTTGTTATGGCCTCCTGACAAGCTCTATAAACCGCAAGATTAAATTCCGGCTGAGTGTTAAATTTCTCACCTTTAATATCAAGCAAAACTTCTATATTAAACTTATCAACCGAACTCTCCACTAGTTCTTCAATAGACTTTATCAATGTAAGCTGTTCAACCTCTGCATTCTTTAATGCTCTTACAGATTTTCTTATATCCTCAAGACATTCCTTGGCAATTTGCCTGCTCTTCCCCAAGTATTCCGCAACACCTGACGGGTTGGTTTCCACTATCTTTTTGCAAAAATCCAGATTCATAATTAATCCGGTAAGATTATGGCCGACACTATCATGAATCTCATGGGCTATACGATTTCGCTCTTCAAATATGGTAAGCTCCTTTATTTTTCTATTTTTTTCTTCCAGCAAGGAGTTTGCACCAGTCAGTTCTCTATTCAGTTCATCTAGTTTTTCTTTTTGTTCCGAAAGCATTCTGGAGTAGTTAAAAAACACCCCTACAGTAATAAACACCATAAATGTAAAGAAAATGTATGAAACGATAAAAGTCATATTTGCTGGCTTGTTCCCACAGAAAACTGCTTCAAAAAACCTACTGTACTTGATAAATGCAGCAAGTATTACCCCCAAGCTGACAAAAAGCATGCTCTTTTCCTTTAACATAAAACCCGCTGCAATCAGAACGTAAAAGTAATAAACATTAAAGTAGTGATTAACAAGGTATTTTGAACTCTCATCAAGCATTACCAGCATCAAAACGTCAAGAACAAAGGAATATGGCAAAAACTTTTCAAATTTGCCTTTAAATACTTCCCTTACATGCAGCCAGCTAAAAAGCAACGTAAAAATTAGCAGCATCAAATAAAACCTGCTGCCTACTGCCCGTTCAAGGTAAAGTGCTAAAACAAATGTAACCAGCATTGATATATCACGAAAGATTATATACAGCAGTCCAATTCCTTTTTTCACGTAAATCACCCTCTTCATTTTATCAGACAAACCTTTAAAACAGAAGATTTAATTGTTATGTTTTAAATAAATACGCTCCATATATGAAACACAGTTTTATAATAAACTTGTCCCATATATGGAGCGTATGAATGCTCCGGAATACTGAAAATATATCTTCGGCTATTCCTTAACTCTTTTTCTTCAATCCTAAAAAACTATTTCAATAGTTTTATAGTTTCTCTTGCAATTGCAAGCTCTTCGTTAGTAGGAACTACAAGCGTCTTAACTTTTGCATCAGCAGCGCTTATATCTATTTCCTTACCAATTACAGTATTCTTTTCAGGGTCTATCTTTATTCCCAAGAAATCCATATCACTTACTACTTTTTCTCTTATAAGCCCATTGTTTTCACCAATTCCAGCTGTAAATATTACTGCATCCGCACCATTCATTAATCCTATATAATCGCCAATAAAGCGTTTTACCCTATAACAGAATATATCCAAAGCAAGCATCGCCCTGTCATTTCCAGCCTCAGCTGCTGCCTGAACATCCCTGAAGTCACTGCTTACACCTGAAACTCCAAGTACCCCTGATTTCTTATTTAGAAAATCGCTTATGTCACTAATAGTCATTTTTTCTTTTTTCATTAGGAATGATATAATATCCGGGTCAATAGATCCGCTTCTTGTACCCATACACAAACCTTGAAGAGGAGTGAATCCCATTGAGGTTTCTATAGACTTTCCGTTTTTAACAGCACATACACTTGCACCATTGCCCAAGTGACAGGTAACTAATTTTAATTCTTCTATAGGTTTTCCAAGCATTTCAGCTGCTCTATAAGCTACATATTTGTGTGAAGTACCATGGAATCCATATTTCCTTAAGCGGTATTTCTCGTATAATTCATATGGAAGGGCATATATATATGCCTGGCTTGGCATTGTTTGATGAAATGCAGTATCAAAAACTGCTACCATAGGAATGTTTGGCATAATCTGTTGACAAGCTTCGATTCCTACAATATTTGAAGGATTATGCAAAGGTGCAAGCTCTATACACTCTTTTACTGCATCCATTACTTTTTTGTCAATTATAACGGATTCCTTGAATTTTTCTCCTCCATGAACTATACGATGTCCAACAGCAGATATCTCATCCATGCTCTTTATAACACCTGTTTTACTGTCAGTAAGAGCACTTAACACCTCCTGTACAGCAATTTTGTGATTGTATAAATCCTTTTCAATTACAACTGTATCACTTCCGACTTTTGAATGCTTAAGGAATGAATGTTCAAGGCCAATCCTGTCACAAACTCCCTTTGCAAGAACGCTTTCATTTGTCATATCAATAAGCTGATACTTTAATGAAGAACTACCTGTATTTATAACTAAAACCTTCATTACGACATCTCCTATTCTATAATTAAGATTGGATTATGCTTTTTGAGCCTGAACTGCAGTAATTGCTGCAACCCCAACAATATCTTCCGCGCTGCAGCCTCTTGACAGGTCGTTTACAGGTCTTGCTATACCCTGTGTTATTGGACCATATGCCTCAGCTTTTGCAAGTCTTTGAGTAAGCTTATAGGCAATATTACCACAATTAAGGTCAGGGAAAATCAAAACATTCGCTTTTCCCGCCACTTTACTGCCTGGGGCTTTTGACTTCGCAATAGCGTCAACAAGTGCTGCATCAGCCTGCAATTCGCCATCTAAAGCAAGATTTGGTGCTTTTTCTTTTGCAAGCTGGGTAGCCTTAACAACCTTTTCAGTCAGTTCACTCTTTGCACTTCCGTATGTTGAATATGAAAGCATCGCAACCTGTGGTTCAACCTGTATCAATTGTCTATATGAACTTGCAGAAGCTATTGCAATTTCAGAGAGTTCATCTGCATTAGGATTTTCAACCAGCCCGGAATCTCCAAATATGAAAGTTCCGTTATGTCCATATTCACAATCCGGAACTACCATGACGAAAAATGCTGATACCAGCTTTGTACCTGGTGCAGTTTTCAATATCTGAAGAGCAGGTCTTAATGTATTACCGGTTGAGTTTATTGCACCGGCTACCATACCATCTGCCTGTCCCTGTTTAACCATCATAACTCCATAGTAAAGAGGGTTGTTCATTGTTTTTCTTGCCTCTTCAATAGTCATTCCCTTTGATTTTCTAAGTTCATAAAAAGCAGTAACAAAGTTTTCAAAATTTGCAGAATTTTGCGGATTCTCAATTTTAACTTTTGACAGGTCAAGATCCCCTGCAAGCTTTTTAATCTCACTTTCATCCCCTACAAGTACTACATTTGCAATACCTTGCTTTGAAATCATAGATGCTGCTGTTACCACCCTTAAATCTGTGCTCTCCGGAAGCACAATTGTCTTAATGTCAGACTTGGCTCTTTCGATAATTTGTTCTAAAAAACCCATTGTTTTACCCCTTTCAGTCTATTTATTCGATAAATATAGAATTACTTTAATTGACTCTTTATTTAGGTTGCCCCGAGTAATTATTATTAATAATTATCACCAGGTAATAGTATCAGATACCTTGAAACCTTTATTCCATCAGCTATTTATTATATACAAAATGTTTATTGTATACAAGATTGAGTTCATTTATTTTTTCATTTTGTATACAACTGAGAGCTAATTAAATCCAAATACTTAACTCTACCTTTTACTAACGCGCATAAAAAATGCGGCTCCACTTTCAGCCGCATTAGTCTTATTTTTCCAACTCTTCCTTCAGTATTTTATTAATAAGTTGAGGGTTAGCCTTCCCTTTTGTCTCCTTCATTGCCTGTCCGACAAGGAAACCAAACGCTTTTTCCTTACCATTCCTATAATCTTCTACAGATTGCGGGTTACTTTCAAGTATCTTCCTTACAACTGTTACAAGTGCACCTTCATCACTTACAACTTCTAATCCCTCTTCTTTTACAATTACCTCCGGGTCCTTACTTTGGTTAAACATCTTTTCAAATACTTTCTTGGCTATAGTACCGCTAATAGTTCCCTTTTCAATAAGCAAAACTAGCTTTGCAAGATATTCACCAGGGAAAGGAATTTGTTCAACCTCCATCTCCTTTTCCTTAAGTATCCTCAGGAGGTCCCCCATTATCCAATTACTGATAGCCTTAGCATTACTAACTTTCTTAACAGCATCTTCAAAGAAGTCAGCAAGAACCTTTGAACCTGTGAGTATTGATGCATCGTATTCAGGAAGTCCAAACTCATCAAGATATCTTCTTTTCCTTGCTTCAGGAAGCTCAGGCAAGCTGTCTTTTATCTCCTGCTTCCACTTTTCATCTATAACTATAGGCATAAGATCAGGCTCCGGAAAATACCTGTAATCGTGTGCTTCTTCCTTGCTCCTCATTGCATAACTCATGCCTTTGACATCATCCCAGCGCCTTGTTTCCTGTACAACAACTCCACCATCTTCGATAACCTCAATCTGTCTCCTTGTTTCCCCTTCGATAGCCCTAACAATAGCTTTAAAGGAATTCAAATTTTTCATCTCAGTCCTTGTACCAAACTCTTTTTGACCCACCGGCCTTACTGATAGATTAACATCTGCCCTCAATGAGCCTTCCTGCATCTTGCAGTCAGATACATCAATATACTCCAATATTGCCTTAAGGTTTTCAAGATATGCTTTGACCTCCTGGGCTGACCTCATATCAGGTTCAGATACAATTTCTATAAGCGGCACCCCGCACCTGTTGTAATCAATCAACGAGCCAGTATCCCACTCATCGTGCATAAGCTTTCCTGCGTCTTCCTCTATGTGAATTCTTGTAATACCTATTCTCTTTGTATATCCTTCAACTTCGATATCGATATACCCATTTGAACATATTGGAAGATCATACTGGGAGGTCTGGAAAGCCTTTGGCAAATCAGGGTAAAAATAATTCTTTCTGTCCTGCTTGCTGAATTCTGCAATATGGCAGTTGGTAGCAAGACCGGCTCTTGCAGCATACTCAACAACCTTTTTATTCAAAACCGGCAATACTCCAGGCATACCTGTACAAATAGGGCAGGCGTGAGTATTTGGTTCTCCTCCAAATTCAGTTGTGCAGGAGCAATATATTTTTGATTTAGTTGAAAGCTCAGCATGAACTTCAAGTCCTATCACTATTTCGTATTCCATCTCTTAACTCACCTCAAATCCTTGCCTTTTTATGGTAATCTGTATTTTGCTCAAACGTAAAACCTACTTTTAAAAGAGTACTTTCATCAAAAGGTTTTCCTATGAATTGGAGCCCTATAGGAAGTTCTTTGCTGTCAAACCCACATGGCACAACCAACCCAGGGAGTCCAGCAATATTTACTGAAACAGTATAGATATCCCCAAGATACATTTCAAGAGGGTTATCAGCTTTCTCACCCAGCTTGTATGCTGTTGTAGGTGCAGTTGGTCCTAAAATAACATCGTATTTACTAAACGCTTCATCAAAGCCATTTTTAATCAATGTTCTGACCTGCAATGCTTTCTTGTAATACGCATCATAATAGCCTGAACTTAACGCATAGGTTCCAAGCATTATTCTCCTTTTTACCTCTGTACCAAATCCATCACTTCTTGACTGTTTATAAAGGTCCAGAAGATCAGTATATTTTGGAGCCCTATATCCATATTTTACTCCATCATATCTTGCAAGGTTTGAGCTTGCTTCTGCTGAAGAAATAAGATAATAAGCAGGAATTGCGTATTCAGTAAGCGGAAGTGAAAATTCTTCACACTCTGCGCCAAGCTTTTTGAGCACTTCTACTGCATCTAAAACTGCCTTTCTGACCTCAGGATTCAAACCTTCTCCCATATATTCACTGGGTATTCCAATTTTCATACCTTTCACATCATTTACAAGAGCTTTTGTATAGTCAGGATACTCTACTTTTGCAGAAGTAGAATCCATTGGATCATATCCGGTTATGCAGTTTAATGCAATGGCACAATCGGTAACGTCTTTTGTCAAAGGTCCAATCTGGTCAAGAGACGAAGCAAAAGCAACCAATCCAAAACGTGATACAGCTCCATATGTAGGCTTCATACCTACAACACCACAAAATGATGCAGGTTGTCTTATAGATCCACCAGTGTCAGAACCCAACGCAAATCCTGTAAGATCTGCGGCTACTGCAGCAGCTGAACCTCCACTTGATCCTCCAGGAACCCTTTCTAGATCCCATGGATTTCTCGTAGGCTTAAAATGAGAATTCTCGGTAGAACCACCCATTGCGAACTCATCCATATTCAACTTTCCGATAATAACAGCATTATCAGCCAAAAGTTTTTTAGATACAGTGGCATTATAGGGCGGTACAAAATTATGGAGCATTTGTGACGCACACGTCGTCTTAACTCCTTCTGTACAAATATTATCTTTTAAAGCAACCGGTATTCCTGCTAGAGTGGATTTTGCTTCACCTTTATCAATTTTTTCCTGAGCTTCCGAAGCTCTTTTGACGGCATCTTCGCCTAAAACAGATAAGTAACTTCCGACTTTGGAATCTATCTTCTCAATTCTATCTAGAAATGATTTGGTAATCTCTACAGCGCTTGCCTTTTTGCCCCGCAGTAAATCACTCATTTCGTGAACCGTAAGTTCGTATAATTCCACTTTTCTTCCTCCTATCCAAGTACTTATTAAAATTAAACCAATAATTTTAACAATGTACTTAATCTTATTATGCCTCGTTTTGTCTTGGAATTAATTTTTGTGAAGAGGCATCTCAACACATTCAACTATTCAATTTTACTCAACAATTTTGGGAACTTTAAAACACCCATCTTCACTGGAAGGTGCATTTTCCAGTATCTTCTCTCTGGGATATGATGGTTTTGCCTCATCTTCCCTAAATACATTGCTTATCGGTATAACATGATCTGTGGGCTTTACCTTCGATGTATCAAGCTCATTGAGCTTGTCCACATAAGATATAATTTGTTCCATATCTAAAGTCAACTTTGACTTTTCGTCCTCAGTAAGGTTTAACCTTGCAAGATTTGCTACATGTTCAATAGTATCTTTGGTTATTTTCACAAGTCTCCCTCCTTTTCATAATGACTATTATATAAAATGTACCAGACTACGTCAATTATACCTTTGGGTATTATTTAGGAATGCTGAGAATATAACTTCGGCTATCCTAAAGCATGCTGCAAACCAAATACTTTTCTTCCATAACACAGCCATTTTGCCTCAAAAAAAGGCCCTGTAAAGGGCCATTCCTCTCCCTTAGGGAAGGGGAAATATGTTAATAAGTTTAAGTGTACATCAATTAATTATAGAGATTAATTAATACCACGTCAACCATAAAATGCTATTCGCTTCTATAAAATAGCTAAAAAAATCAGTATATTATACAACGTCTTTCCAAAGCACTTATTACTAAAAAACTACTAAGCCCTGCACCTTGCAAGTAATCTTAGTATCATATTCCCCAAATCCTTATTTTCAACAGTTTCCGGCAAAGTGATATCATAAGTGTTCATGTTAAACCGGTACGCACCGTCACTTGTTCGTGTTGTTGTGTTAAAAACAATTCCAACGCCCTGCTTATAGTATATGGATATACTCCTCCGGTTTTTAGAAAAATCCTTCCAATCCTTGAAATCAAGTTTCTTCATAAGCTCGCCGCTATTACACGGCAAACCTTTTTTGTAAAGTGCCATGGAGCTTCTTATTGTTTCTCCAAGTTTTTCAGGACTATAAGGAGCATTTAAGCACTGTGGATTTTCAAGAGCCCTGCCAATACCATATTTGTCTTTTGCATATGCAATTACAGTCACGTTATTACTGGTATCAAAAAAAACACTTACATTTCCACCTTCAATTTTCTCCTGCAATGGTGGACTAATGTTCTGCGTTTTGTAAATTTTCACAAGCACGAATATCACTGCAAGCAGTAATATTATTAGACCAATACAAATTACATATATCAAAAAGTCTTTATCCATAACAAGCTCCTTGATAATATTTAATGTTTAGGAATGCTAAAAATATAACTTCAGCAATAATTTCACTTCAGGCCTTTAATGTAAAAACAGTGCCCCCATCAATTCAGCATATTTTTAAGTTCTTCTTCACCAATAACCTGAACTCCCAATTCTTGAGCTTTAGCCAACTTACTTCCCGCATCTTCACCAGCAAGAACATACGATGTCCTTTTTGATACGCTTCCTGAAACTTTTCCTCCATGCATTTGGATTAACTCAGTTGCTTCTTCTCTTGTCATAGATGGCAAAGTACCGGTCAATACAAAGGTTTTTCCTGAAAAACGATCATCCTTCTTGTTGACTGACGCTTTTGATAACATATTAATACCAACTTGCTTTAGTTTTGAAATCAACAAAAGATTTTCGCTTTTTGAAAAGAACTCAAGAATATCCTTAACCATAATATCACCAAAATCAGGCAAAACTATCAACTGATCATAAGTTGCATTTTCAAGAGACTCAATATCCTGAAAATTAGCAGCTAGTACCCTTGCAGTTTGTTTACCTACATTCCTAATTCCAAAACCAGTTATAAGCCTGTCAATATCATTGTCTTTTGACTTTTCAATAGCCTTTAGAAGGTTGTCGATTGACTTTTCCTTTCCTACTATACCTTTTGTTATTAGTTCATCACGACTATCTTTCAAAAGATAAATATCAGCTACATCCTTAATATACCCTTCTGACATTAACGCCTCTACTGAACTTGGTCCAAACCCTTCAATATTCATGGCATCTTTAGATGCAAAATATATAACTCCTCTTATTGCTTGAGCAAAACATGCTGAACCTGTGCAGCGAATTTCAACTCCATCTTCCTCACGTAGCGCAGGTGCACCACACATAGGGCATTTATCCGGAATAATATACCTCTTAGCCGTGTCAGGACGCTTTTCAGGAATACTTTTTAATACTTCCGGTATTATGTCTCCCGCTTTTTGTATAATTACCGTATCACCAATCTGAATATCTTTTGAATCAATATAATCCTGATTATGTAGTGTAGCTCTAGATACAGTGGTTCCCGCTATCTTTACCGGCTTTAAGATTGCTAAAGGCGTAAGCCTCCCGGTACGTCCAACCTGAACTTTTATATCCTCAACAACGGTTTCCTTTTGTTCCGGCGGATATTTAAAAGCTACAGCCCATCTTGGAACTTTACTCGTTATACCCAACCTTTTTCTATCATCCAAACTATCAACCTTAACTACAGCTCCATCAATTCCAAATGAAAGCTGCCATCTGGTTTCTCCAATCTTTGATATACATTCCCATACTTCATCGGCCGTTTTACATATCATAAATTCCGGGCTAATTGGAAACCCTTGCGTAGAAAGCCAGTTCAAGCTTTCAGAATGGGATGAAAAATCCTTCCCCTGACATATTTCAAGGTTGAATACATATATATCCAGATTTCTCTCCCTGACAATACCTGGGTCTAATTGCCTTAAGCTGCCAGCTGCCAAATTCCGCGCTGTCTGATAAATTTTTCCGCCTGTTTCTTCCTGCTTTCGGTTAGCTTTTTCAAAAGCTTCAGCAGACATATATACTTCTCCACGTACTTCCAAATAAGGCAGTTTGGTTGGAATAGTTCTGGGAATAGACTGAATTTCCAATAAATTTTCGTACACAGATTCTCCAACCAGTCCATCACCTCTGGTTATTCCTTCTACCAAATTACCGTCATTATAGCGTAAAACAACCGAAAGGCCATCAATCTTTCTTTCAACAACAAAAGTAGGGTCACCCAACTCTTGAATCATTTTATTGACAAAGCTATATACTTCTTCCTTTGAAAATACATCCTGAAGGCTTATTACAGGTACATCGTGCTGAACTTTTCTTAATTCACGTTTAGCAGTCCCCCCTACTTTCTGCGTAGGTGAATTAGTTAAAGCAAGTTCAGGGTGCTCCTGTTCAAGTTTTCTTAACTCTAGGGAAAGTTGATCATATTCATAGTCTGAAATTTCAGCATCATCTTGATTGTAATATCTATCGTTATGGTACTCAATCGTCTTTCTTAACTCTTCAATTCTTTTCTTTATATCCATATGCCCCTCCAACTGTTATCATTTTTTCTTTCCACCAGATTTTATCAACAGCATATTAACTGATACAACTGCAATAGCCAACCAGATCAATCCCCACACAACTATTGGAAAACCGGTTAGATCGGCAAGCTTTACTATGTCACTCGGAGGCTGGTTACTCCAACTCTTCATGATTGAAAGCTGCCCGTTTAGCTTCAGTAAAATTGTATCAACAAATGTATCATATATAACATATGCCGCCAAAGACATTCCAACGACATCCAGCATCAAATCATTTAGGGTATCCTTCCCAATCATCAATATCAGAATTGTAATCACTGAGAAAGCTAACGAGGTTACCAGTGCTCCAGTTGAAGAAGCAAATGCTATAGAAAAAACAAGATATATTATTGTTATGCTGCCAACCATATACTTCTTTGCAGGGGTTCTTTTCAAATACAATATGAGCATGGAAAACAATATACTTGAAATATAGCCGCTATTAACTATTACAAATGAGGTAATCCAACTACGTGTATCAACTATCGCATCCCCATTGTTCACAAAAGCAATATTGAAAGCCGTTCCGCCAAAACCAAATATTGTTGACACCAAGGCATGTCCAATTTTGTGGAAAATTGAGGAAAGCACTTTAAAAGGACTTGCAACTGTCTGATTCCACAAAATAACAAGCGATGCTAGAATTAAAAGGTACTTCCATATATTTTTCATGTATACCACCTAAACAAATTTTTGAGTACTACTAAGAACAGATTTACTAAAAATTATACATTTAAGAAACAAAAAAAGAAAGGGATTTCCCTTCTTTTTTTATATAACTCTCCGATTTTATTTTGGTTTGGTTTAGAAATTCTGAAATATAACTTTGGCCATCGCTTAGTCCATAATCATCCATACACCGTTTTCATTTTTCTCTGCCTTCATATACTCCAAAGCCTCCATAACTGCTTCCGATAAAGCCTCCGCTGCATTTTCTCTAAAATCTTCATCTACAAGCTTTGCTCTGTCTGAAGAATTGGATATATATGCAATCTCTGCAATCACAGCAGGCATATTTGTTTTCCTGAGTACGACAAGATTTGGTCTGTATATTATGCCATTATCTACAGTCTTTAGGTTTCCTATAAGTTTCCTCTGAACAATAGTAGCAAGTTTCATTCCATCCATCTTGTTTTCTTCAGTGGTAACAGGGGGACAGTATAAAGTCTCTGTTCCCTTATATCCAGCATCATTAGGCATATAATTATTATGTACACTTATAAATAGTGTAGCATCCAGATTATTAGCAATGTTCACCCGTTCATCAAGACCTACTGCAACATCCTTTTCCCTCGTATATATGACATTGATGCCTAAATTCTCAAGCAATTTACCCGTTCTCTTAGAAATATCAAGATTTAATCTTTTCTCACACAAATCGCCTTTTGTAGCTCCAAGATCTTCTCCTCCATGCCCAGGATCTATAACAACTTTAACCTCTTTGGGCTCAGGAATGGTATTTTCCTCCTCAATGACAGACGGATTACTTCCATTTTTCGAGTTGTTTTGGACATGATTGGGGTTACCATATATTTTTTCCTCTTTATATTGGTACTGTTTGAGGCTTACACTTACTAAGAAAAGTATCATGAAAAAAGACACCACAATAAGGAACCTAATTCTCATTGGTAGCTTTCCATATGAATCATATGCTTTTTTTAGAAATTTCAATATGATATCCATCCTGCATCTCCAGAAACCCTTATGGGTTTTATATCTGATACATATTTGACCTAATAAAATGCGGTTCAGCACACTTGATATTTTTGCACAAAACAAATTATTTTGTATGAAGTAATCCATAAACCCTAAGAATCTAAAATTAGTTCACAATTATTATCGTACAAAAATGATTTTTTTTCTATATGAATTTATTTACATAGTATGTATTTTTATTTAGTACTTAATCAAAGGTTAGTTTTTTTGCTTTTGCTAACACATCTTTACGCTAAAAAATAGCTGAAATATTTTTTAATAGTACAACCAAAAAAACAGCAAAAAAAAGGAGGTTCTCCCTCCCTCAGTTAAACTTTTATAAAATATCGCTCCAAATCAATTACGTTCCTCTACTACTGCAAATATCTGTTAACATCATCTAATGTTATTCCCTGATGTAGTGCAATATTTAAACCATTAGCTATAACCTTTGCAATTCTGTCAACTACATCGTCAATCTCCTTCGGAGTTACAATGAGGTTGCCTACATATGGCTCCAATACTTCCTGTATCAGTTGGTATTTCTCATTTCTGTCAATGTTCTTGAGCATACTGTAAAATTGCTTGTCTTCCTGAGCCTCATTTAGTAAGCTATCTATTACAAGATCAATTGTATCATTTGCCATTGTTGCAGCATCAACTACTGTTGGGACTCCAATAGCAATTACAGGCACTCCCAGCGTATTTAACGAAATCTCCATTCTCTTATTTCCAACGCCCGACCCTGGTGAAATTCCTGTATCCGCTATTTGAATAGTTGTATTCACGCGTTCCATCCTTCTAGAAGCAAGCGCATCAATAGCTATTACGACATCTGGCTTTATCCTCTCAACAATGCCTTTTACAATCTCTCCAGTCTCAATTCCAGTAATACCAAGCACACCAGGTGCAACGGCACATACTGGTCTAACACCCTCATCTACCTGTTTAGGTACATATTCGAGCAGATGCCTCGTTACCATCAACCCACTTGTAACCTTTGGTCCTAAAGCATCCGGAGTAACATTCCAGTTCCCCAGCCCTACAACTAAAATAGTAGATTTTTCACTAAGATTTAGTATTCTTACAAGTTCCTGTGAAAGTGCTTTACAGGTGTCCTCGTACAATACCTGATCATTTTCCTTAAGTCTTGGAACTTCAAGTGTTACATAGTTTCCCATCGGTTTTCCAATTGATGCTTCACCTGTCGGCGAGGTTACCTTTACCCTGGTAATTTTAATATCTTGGGTACCTGCATGTTCAACAACTACGCCGGGTAGATCCGGTTGTTGCACAGCACCCTTTGCTTGTTCCTGCTCTTGTACAAACTCATGAGCTTCAAGCGCTAAGTCAGTTGTAATATTTCTACTCTGAATCATCAGACTCTTCCTTTCATCGTTTGTTAATTATCCTTAATCGTTAATTTAAAAATCATATTCATATTTTTTCACACATTTCATTTTAAATACCTTGCTTTTTATTTTCTTTCATGTTAAAATACAACTTGTTAATTAACTCGCAGGAGGTGAATGGATTGCCAAATATTAAATCAGCCATAAAAAGAGTTAAAGTTACTAAGGCTAAGACTCTTAAGAATAGTATTAAAAAGTCAGTTTTAAAGACTACTATTAAAAAGTGTAAAGAAGCTATCGCTACTAATGATGCTTCAGCTGCTACTGTTCTCAAGAGTACAATTGAGACTATAGATAAGTCAGCAGCAAAGAATATATTACACAAGAACACCGCTGCGAGAAGAAAGTCAAAACTTGCTAAGGCACTTAACGCTGCAAATAAAAAATAATAAAAAAAACGTACATAAAAGTACGTTTTTTATTTGAGGAATTTGCGTGGCAAATATCCTAAAATTTCTGGGGCTTAATGCCCCAGAAATTTTTATTTCACCCTTATACATGTGCTTAAACTTATAGATATAAAAAAATAATTTTCAACATAAAATTTCCTGTTTCCCTAACCGTTTCCCAGTTTATTAATAAGTAATTCTGCTGCTATCCTATCGTTTATTCTCCCTGTTTTTATCGCCAAATCAAGTTCAAAAGCTTCCTTTATTCCTTCCTTAAGCTTTTCAATACTAAAGCTTTTAGCCTGATTGGATACTTTTCCACCTGCATATGGAGTAATTCCTATTTTTGCGGAAGCATCCTTAACACTTAACCCTTCCTTGCAGAGGAGTTTCATCTCCAACACATGCCTTAGCTGCCTTGTAATCATAAAAAGTATTTTAGGAAGTGGCTCCCTTAGTATAACCATATCATTTAAGAGTTTAAGTGCCTTATCAATATTTTTCTCTGCAACAGCATCTGTCAAATCAAATATCCTGCTCTTTACCGATTTGGTACATACTTTTTCTATATCCTCTATAGTAACCCTTGTCCTATCCCCTACATACATAACAAGCTTGTTTACTTCATTCAGAATTTCGGTCATTCCCTGTTCACAAATCTCAATTAAATAGGACGCATCTTCAATAGTTATTTCCTTCTTATTCGACTTCAAAACTTTTGTGACCCACTTAACCAACTCTGCCGGCTTTTGAAAAGCAAATTCTACGATCAGCCCATTCTTCTTCACAGCATCAACAGTTTTGAGCCTCTTATCAATCTCTTCCTCATAAAATACAACCACCGTATAGGCTGGCACATTTTTTAAGTAATTTTGCAGATCATCCTTTGCACTTTGCTGCTTTGCCCCTTCTTTACCAGACTTAAATACGCCGGAATTTTTAACAAGAACCAGTTTCTTTTCCGAAAAAACAGGCAAAGTTTCACAGGCATCCTCAATTTTTTGCATCTCAAATTTCCCCTCTAATACTATCTTGTTTAACATTGATAGGTCATTATCAAGGATAGCTTTCTCAATACTCTCCAAATAGTATTTCTTCAAAAATTCCTCATGTCCATAAAAAAGGTACAGATTCCCCAGTTTATTATTTTTAAGTTCTTCCTTTAGAACATCAATACTCATATAATTCACCCTGCCCGCTCTACTGTTCTTTTTATTTTAATATCCTTGCCGTATGTTTTCAGAACTATTGCACCATCAAAATCCGTTCTGAACATCATAATCCCGCTGTTTTCAAGTACTTGTAATACATCATCCGAAGGATGTCCGAAGTTATTCTTTCCTACACTTATTACTGCAACATCAGGTCTTGTACGTTCTAAAAACTCACTGCATGTTGAGCCTGAAGATCCATGATGCGCAACCTTCAACACATCCGCCTTCAAATCAATATTATCACTTATCAGAATGTCCTCAGCTTCTTTTTCAATATCTCCTGTAAATAGAATGCTGATATCTTTATAATGCAATTTTAGCACTAATGAATTATTATTTAAAGGCGATTTTTCAATATATGTACCTTTTTTAGGTGCCAGAACATCTAGATATGTCATATTATCAAGCTTTATCGAGTCTCCGCTAGCACACATTTCCAATTGAATTTTCTCCTGACCGGCAATCTTGCATATGCTTTCGAGCCCTGCATCCAGAGTAATTTCTGGTATAATCAAATTATCAACCTTTAATTCCTTGAGTACCGATATCAATCCTTGAATGTGGTCGTCGTGCCCATGAGTTGCGATGACCAGATCAAGTCGGCCAATTCCGCAATCCAACAGGAAAGGAAGTACAATATTTTCACCTACACTTGTACTTTTATTAGTTGCACTGCTGTATCCTCCCCCATCTATTAATACAGTCTTACCCTGGCTCGTTTTAATCAGAGCACAGTCCCCCTGCCCAACATCTAGAAATGTCACTTCAAGTTCCTTAGGAGTTATTACTCCATACACAATTGTTCCAAATACCAACAAGGCTGCCAGCGCAAAGTATTTTACATTTAATTTTGCTTTAAACTTTGGCTTGTACCAGAAAAAATATGTAATAGCTGCATAATAGCAAATAACCAATATTACCGAAGGCGTAGTAAGTGTTATCACAGACCATGGCATACTTGCGGAAAACTTGGTTACAAGAAGCACAAAACTTAATAGTACGTTATTTATATATCCTATAAGTATGGAAAGCCCAACATGTATTTGGCCCAATAGAGCCATTAGTGATCCAAGGATTGTTATAAATTCGACTATAGGTACAACAAGTAAATTCGATAGAATAGATACAACCGAAACTTTGTTGAAATAAAATACTGTTATTGGCAATACGCCTATCTGTGCTGATATTGTAGCTGCCAATACATCTACAACAAAGGACGGAAGAAATTTAAAACTGAGCTTTTCTTTTATATATTTGTAAAAAAGGACTAAAGATATGGTAGCTGCGAAAGATAATTGGAAGCCTATATTAAAAAGGATTCCAGGGTTATAAAAGAGCAATAACAATGCAGCAAAAGATATGCTTGTAAAAACCTCCGTCTCTCTCCAAATTATCTGCCCTATCAAAATTACAGCAGCCATAATTACAGCCCTAAGAACTGAGGGTTCAAATCCAGTAATCAGGGTAAATATCATTAGAATTGCAATTATTGATATATTGGCATACTTTTGCCGGATTTTGAGCTTACCGAATATAAAAACAAGAGGCAATATGATAAACGCGACGTTACTACCTGAAACGGCCATAATATGCGACAAGCCAGAATCACTAAAGGCGTCCTGTACCTCTTCACTCAAATCCTGCTTGTAACCTATCAACATACCGTTTAGAAGTCCAGCCTGCTGAGGCGGCAAGCTTTCATTTATAACATAAACTATTCTTGACCTCATATATAGCCCAAGTTTAACAAGAAAATTACCCCTGTTTTCTTCTCCAAGTCTCAAGTTATATTCCATGGCAAAAAGTGTTGCAGAAATACCGTTATGACTCAAATATGTTCTATAATTAAACCCCTCAGGATTTGTACTCCCTTTAGGAATATTGAGCGTGCCGCTAACCATAACTTCCCTGCCATAATCTATAAAGCCACCATCACCCTTAGGTGTAGTTAAAAGTATCCTCCCTTTTAACCTATCCGGTTCTGAAGACCAATCTCCAATAGAAACCTCTTCTGTCTTAAGCTCATAAACTACTTTGTAGCTATCTGCATCAGGCGCCGAATCAATATAACCTCTGATGTATACCTGCTCACCGGCATAATCGCTGAATTTATATGTATTTTGATTGTATGTATACAAATAGTATAAAGATCCCATAAGATAGAAAATTACAATACCAGCCAGTAAAAACCCAAACATGTCCTTTACTTTCCACAGAGCAAGAGCAATAAGTATAAGAAGAATGCCCGAATAGAAAACAAACTGATAAGATTGAGTTATATGAGCAAATAATATCCCTGCCATAAAAGAAATGCATAAAAAAACAAGCGGCCTATTCATACATTCACCCCAGAACAATTGCTGAATAATGCTGAAAATCAGTATGGCTGTAACGAAACGATTCACCATATGATAACTGTGAAGTAACATTTCAGCTATTTCTTATCATATTTTCTAACTCAAAAAAGCTCCTGTATTATAAGGAGCTTTTTAATAAAAAATAATGTACTATTCAAGAACTCTTCTGCCTGTCATATAACATTCATTGTAAAAACCGCTGGTTATATTGCTTATCACTACCTTTTTGGCTGAGCTTCCCGAAGACGCATGAATAAAGCAGCCATTTCCTATATATATTCCTGCATGGTTAATTTTATTCATACCTCCATTTGTATCGAAGAAAACCAAATCTCCAGGCTGCAATTCAGCCTTTGATACCTTTGAACCCTGTGTTGCCTGATCAGAAGCAACACGATTTAAGCTAATTCCAAAATGATTAAAAACATACCATACAAATCCCGAACAATCAAAACCATTTGGCGAAGTACCTCCATAAACATACTTCACACCAAGAAACTGCTTTGCATACTCAACAATTTCAGCGCGCTTGCTTGAAGAATCGGAGCTAGTGGTATCTCCACCTCTTGATGCAAGTGTGGAATCAGTCAAAACATACGTACTGTATACCCAACCATTTACACCACTTGAGGTCTTTATATGATACCATTCAGGTGCACTCTCCAAAATCTCTACTTTCTCACCCTTATCCACCTGACAAATTACACCGTAGTTTTTCCCAGGACCTTCTCTAACATTAACATCATCTCCATCAATAATCCCTTTTATCACTACAGCAACAGTTTCAGTCTCTTTTGATGAAGTCACATTTTCAGCTTTATCGGTATTTTCTGTCGTCTCAGTAGACACTTCCTGATTCTTATCAGTAGAATCTTCCGTTTTCTCTGAATCCTTAGCTTTCTCTGAATCTTCCGTTTTCTCTGAATCTTTTGCTTTCTGGGTCGACTTTATACTTTCCACAGGGAAAATATCTCCGTGCACCCAACCAGTCTTACCATTAATACTAATCTTGTACCACTTGCCTGAGTTTTCTAGAATAGTTGCATCAGAATCCCTAAAAATTTTCCCTGCTATATTGTTTGATATAATTGAATCCTGCTGAACATTTGAAGTGCTTTCAGCAACCTTACTATCATCGACGGCATCTGCATAAGAAAACGAAAACGTTAAAAAAACTGAAAGGTTTAATACTGCCAAACACGAAATTGCTTTACTGAACCTTAACATACTTAACCTCCTACTTTATATCTTTCTTTTATTTATAGTAGTCAGCTTTATCAGCTTCATTTGGGTATATCGTAGGACTTTTCATTTCTATAATATTGACAAAATAATTATACATGTATGTCTTTTCTTTGTCAAACCATTAATATCCCGCTAAACATCTCTTGTGTCAATTATAACACGGTCCCTTATCTGTTAACATAATGTATAAGTCCCAAATTAAGAATAATGAACATAGTATATATCGACTACTTATTTAGGATTATTAACACATAAAGAATAGATATCAATTATGTCTCCTACACTAGCCTATGCATTATTATTGCGTTTTGCACCTCTCCGCTTAATCTGATACATTCATCTATCCTTCCATACTTTTCAAAACCCAAGCGGCTCCAGAACTTGTCCCCCCTGCTATTACATTCTGCAACAGCTAAATATACTCTTTGAATATTACTTTTCATTTTTGTGTAAGCAATAAACAAATTAACAATTTTTGTTCCATAGCCTTTACTCTGAAAGGCTTGATCTATAATAAGCGTATTAATCCAGGCTGCTGATCCATTGTTAAATTTGATTTGCCCCTTTAAAACCCCTATCATTTCTCCAGTAGCAGCAATAAAAATGCCCGAAAAAAAGTGATCCTGGCTCTGTTGAATTTTATTATACAACACTGTCAACTGATTCAATGTAACTGGCCCTTCAATGCCTGTTGCATATTTAAAATCATCTTCATTATACCATTTAAGTACATATTCAAGGTTTACGGGAGTAATATTCTTTAAATAAACATCTTCACCTTTGACATTTACATTATACATAAGACCTCCACGCTTAAACCAAATTGCTTTTGCTACTTTAACCCTTACTTTTAATTATTCTACAATCTAATTTGAAAATCCTTCAAAAAAATTGCTATAAAATTCATATCATAAAAATTAGTTTTTGTCTAACAATAATGTTGTACAGGTAAATAACATTAAAGCAATTTAAGTAAGTTTACTTTGGCTAACCTGGATTTAATTAATATCTGCATTATTCTTATCTTCTTAAGAAGGTTTAGTGCAGTTAGTGCTAACAAGGAGGTGAATCAATTATGGCTAACAATAACAATCAAAAAGTTGTACCAGGCGCAGGAAATGCTCTTGACAAAATGAAATATGAAATCGCATCACAAGTTGGCGTTAACTTAAAGCAAGGATACAATGGTGATATATCAGCTAAAGATGCAGGTAAAGTAGGCGGAAATATTACTAAAAAGCTTATTCAGATGGCTGAACAGCAGTTGTCTGGCAAATAAGAACTAACTACTTCAAAAAAAGGCTGTGCGATCATATTGCACAACCTTTTTTGTAATGCTTGTCATAGCCGGATAAGTCAAATAGCTTTACAGCCTATTTCTCTCCCAAGAACCATACATGAAAGTTTTTCCTCCCACGGCTCAATCTCCTAAGAAAATCTGCTTGAGTTTACTGCCCTTGTATATGTAATAATAAGGTTCATTCGCATTACCAGATTCAATAATCCACCTGCTGTTTTTATTATACAAGGTAGAATACTCCATTTTGGTGCATGTTGTAACATCAGCGCTTTCAAAGCAATTCCCATTCCACTTGAATATCTCTACGAATGTAGGAAGACTTCCCCTAGATGTTGCTGTAAGTTCCTGTCTGCCATCCTCATCCAGATCATTAATGTTTAAATTACTATAATCCAGGAAGCAGTGCCATTTACCATCCTTGTATCCTATGACCCACGCAGTTTCACAAGTAGCTCCTGACCCTCCCATTATGAAAAAATCCTTAATCCCATCGTTTGTAAGATCTACCAGTTCAACCTGGCTTATCCCGTCAAACCCAAAACAACTGATCAGGCCTAAATTATATACTTTACCTCCTGCTTCTAGATAAGCATAAACATCCTTTAATGTATCCGACTGGCTTTCACAATAGAAACTAAGGGTTGCTTTTTTCTTACCTGGTAAATCACCGTAATATACGCTGCTACCCTTTACCCATCTTTTATCAGGCGTGCCCTCTATAAGAGGTTTTATCTCATGCGGTATAAATATCAGATCAATATTATTAAGCATACGGGAACTTCCAACTGGTGTGGGAGCAGAAGTATTCAGTGTATTGCTCGTAATTTGAGGAGTTAAGACAATCGTATTCTGCAAATTAGCATCAGGTCCAACGCTTGCAGTATTGGCACAACCTGCTGTTATAAGTAATAGAATCATTATGTATGGCCAGAATTTCTTCATATGCATACCTCTCTGTATAATTTCGAAATTACTTGAATTATACTGTCACTGGGTTTTTAAGTCAAGATATCAATACAAAATATATATTTCATTTCACCGGCCATTCCTTCTTTGCACAATATTAAGACTATGATCAATAAATAGTTTTCTTAATTTCTTATTAATATCTTCCGGTATAGAAAAATAGGTTCCATTATAACGCACATTACTACACCCATCTCCTGCAATATAAATATCTAAATTTCCTGTTTCTTTGTATATTGTAATCCTAGGATCTCCTGACCCAAAACAAGCTGGTGGATTATTGAGTTTTTGGGTAGCATTTAGCCAACTGCAAATATTAATAATAATATTTTTATCACTAATATCCGATGTCTTTCCATCTGATGTATTTAACTCAATCTTGACTACATCTTCATAATTGAATTCTAATGCTCTATTTCGGTTTACTTGAAAATATATAACAGTTAATATTAAAAGAATTATAACTGCGCTAATTAAATAACCACATTTATACTTTTTACTCATTTAACTCCACATCATACCTTTCGTAATAATTTTTCATTCATGCCCAAGGAATGAATCACAAAAAGTTTACGATAATTACAACATCATTGACTCTACTTGCTTTATTGCTTTTTTATCAAGAACTCCACCGCTTAATGCTTTAAATATGTAGCTTTCTATCTTATCATTTGTTTGGTACTTTCTTATCATTGTAAGAACTTCTAAAATATCTAATAAAACAAGTTTTTGCATTGTTGCCCTAATGCTTGATATATCAATACCTATGATTTTATCCGCAATTATTAAATGCAACTGCTTTTTGTATGGTATAATTTTCTTCAATGACTGGATGCACTGCCGAACAGTAATTGGTTTGTCATCATTAAAAAGCAGAGCGTAATCATCAATAATTTCTTCAAATTTGTTCTCATTATCCCATCTAACGTTCTCAGCAATAAGCATTAAACCAATACTTCTCTGATATGAATTTTCACTTTTAAGTTTTTTATAAAAAACATCCCAATAACCATAAATATCATCAAAGCTACCAGAACGGCTTTGTAGAAGAAGAAAAGCTTGATACCTTACTTTATCATCTTTTTCAGATAACCATTCTATAAGTTGATTTAATTCCTCGCTATTAAGATTATTTGACGCTTCCAATATATCATTTTTTTCAATTGACAATAACCTTTCAAGACTTATCATACCAAACCCTCCAACTCCTGAATTATTCATTTGTTCTAAATAATTTCACCTTTCATCGTCCTGTCGAACTCAATTTATCAAGTTCTTCATTACTAATACTATCTGTATAATGTTGAATTTTCTGGCGCAACTCCACTTTTTACTATTTTTAAACAATTATAACACAATCATGGTAGATTTGGTACTTTGTTTATTTTATCTAGCGGTAATCCCAGCTTAATCCAGTTATAATGCCTGAAATAAGGTGTTAGAATGTTACGGCACATGTCTAATTTCTATTAATCCCCAATTATGTATTTTTTGCGCACAAATTTGTTCTTTCATACATTTATACTACCTATAATTTTCAACTTTGCTATTACATAATGATACTTTTTCACAAAAGACCAAGCAATAATTCATTATTATTTATGAACTATTTACATTAACATTTCCATTCAAATATTATATACTTATTACATACACTGATACTTTTTCATACATTCCTTCTATACAATATAGATTGAATACGCTACGACAATAAATCGTAGCTTTTTGTTTGCACTTTATTGCATGCTCAACAATATTCAACAATATAACCCAACTTTCATTTATATAATTTAGACAGAAAAATTTACCTAACCAGCAATATTATTGTATAGATTACCCATTAACTTAATATTAGTATATCTATATAATAATAACTGTACGGTTAACGTACTTTTCCTCTATACATTTTATTTGCCTGCGGCAGAAACCAGCTGCAGTTTTTTATTAAGATTTCAATTTTACAAGCTCCAAAATTTTATACCACTCTATGGGGGCAAACCCCCTTTGCTCCCATAGTAAGTTATTTTCAAACTATCTTAAAGTATATTAAGTTTCTCTCCCTTTAACACCTTGTTCATATTTCTTACTGCACACATTTTGCCACACATAGTACATGTATCTTCATGTTCGGGCATAGAGCTTTCTCTATACTTTTTTGGTTTCTCGCTGTCAATTGAAAGTTCAAACATCTTATTCCAATCTAAATTTTTTCTTGCTTCACTCATTTTGTAATCCCAGTCTCTAGCGCCCCTTATTCCCTTGGCGATATCTGCTGCATGTGCAGCTATCCTTGAGGCTATTATCCCTTCCTTCATATCGTCAATATCAGGAAGTCTCAAATGTTCAGCCGGTGTGACATAGCAAAGAAAATCAGCTCCATTGGCTGCTGCTATAGCTCCACCTATTGCACTTGTTATATGATCGTAGCCTGGAGCAATATCAGTTACGAGAGGCCCTAACACATAGAATGGTGCCCCATGGCATAATCTCTTTTCGAGTATCATATTTGCAGCAATTTCATTAATTGCCATGTGCCCAGGCCCTTCTATCATAACCTGAACATTCCTTTCCCATGCTCTTTTAGTAAGTTCTCCTAATGCAATAAGTTCGTCAATCTGGGATGCATCCGTTGAATCATTTATGCTTCCAGGTCTACAAGCATCTCCAAGACTCATTGTCACATCGTATTTTGCAAATATCTCCAGTACTGTGTCATAGTATTCGTAAAACGGATTTTCATTTCCAGTAAGCTCCATCCATGCAAATAAGAGTGAGCCGCCTCTTGAAACAATATTGGTGAGCCTTCCGTTTTTCTTAAAGCGTCTAGCTGTTTCCCTGTTTATACCTGCATGGATAGTCATAAAGTCAACACCGTCAGCAGCATGTTTCTCAACTACCTCTAAAAACTCCCTAGCGGTTATATCTGAAAGCTCCTTATCATAAAAACCAACTGCATCATATATCGGCACTGTTCCAATCATGGCAGAAGATATACTAACAAGCTTCCTTCTAAATTCCTGCGTTTTTCCATAAGAACTCAAGTCCATTATTGCCTCAGCCTTAAGCTCAATCGCCTTTTTCACCTTCTCGATTTCAAGATCAAAGCTACAGCAATCCTTTGATATTCCCAAGTTTACATTTATTTTTGTCCTAAGACCTTCACCAATGCCCTCTGGATCTATAGCATGATGGTTTTTGTTTGCAGGAATTATCACCTTACCTTGAGCTATAAGTTCTTGGAGCTCTTTTATATCCTTACCTTCCTTCCTAGCTACAATTTCCATTTCATTTGTCACAATACCTTTTTTAGCTGCATCCATCTGAGTAGTATACATCTATAAAGCACCCCTTTTCATCTTATTTTTTATAGTCTTTATCTTTTCTTTAATATTGTCTGACTCTACAATTTCAGTTACCATAGCTACACATTTTGCACCCCTGCCTATCACCTCATCCAAGTTGTGCTCTTTAATACCTCCTATAGCTACATAGGGAATTGATATATTTTGGACAACAAACTTCAGATATTCAAGTCCAACGGGATCACATACATCTTTCTTGGTATAGGTTCTATATATAGGCCCAACTCCTATATAATCCGCTCCCCGCCTTACCGCATCCTCTGCCTGCCGGGGAGAATGAGTGGATAATCCTATTATCATATCATTTCCTACAAGCTCCCTGACCTTTTCAATAGGAAGATCATCCTGTCCAATATGAACGCCGTCTGCTCCAACCAGCATTGCTATATCAATGTTGTCATTAACGATAAATGCAACTCCGGCTTCTTTCGTCATTACTCTAATCTTCAAACATTCGTTATACTTATGTAAAAGCTTTCTATTCTTTTCCCTATACTGAATTATCTTTACACCAGCACCAATCATTTCCTTTACAACCTCTATATTGTTTCTGCCTTTAGAATGCTCCTCGTCAGTTATACAGTACAGGTCAGTATCAAGCATATCCTTTTTGGCAGTTACCCAGCAAATTTTTTCCATTTCATCACATCCTACATTTCATTTAAATGTTCCCCCTGGCAACGCTTCATGTAATATACTGTCAATAAATCAATTTTCTTAAAGCACCATTTGCTAAGTTATTCATTCAATATCACCTAATACAATACTCAGGACTACATCCGCCTGTTTTGCAGCAGCAATATTAACCCTCGGTGAGATTGGCAGAACGTTCTCATTTACCTCTCTTTCAAAATCTCCTACAATATAAAACCTTTCATGCACTTTCCTTACAATGATATCATCGCTTCTCCCCCACCCACCCAATCCGGATGCCGAAACAAGCAACTTTCCTGATGAGAAAAAGCTTTCTGCCATAACTGTCTTGTAAAAAACTTTATCAAAGGCTTCAACAACAACATCACAATCTTTAAATATCTCCTTTATGTTCTCACGATCTACTTTTGTTTGGAGAATATCAATTTCAATATCAGGATTAATTTTCAAAAGGTTTGACTTGAGAGCTTCTACTTTCGGAAGATAAAGTTGATCCAAAAAATAAAATTGTCTGTTCAGATTTGATGGCTCTACTAAATCGAAGTCCACAATTTTAAACTTTGTAAATCCACTTCTTACAAGGTTAAACGCACAGTTTGATCCCAAACCTCCAGCACCTGCTATTCCTATTTTTATTTGTTGAATTTTACTCAACCTGTCATGTCCTATATAATCTGATAAGCCCTTCTCAAAACTATTCATTTTTTCACCATCCCGAGTGATAAATAGAATACTACTCTCATTTTTTTACTTGCCCTCGCACGAGTACAATACAAAAAGCAAATATTTGATTATTTCTAAATTGCTTGCCAATCCTTAAATACAGGTTGATAGCCCTTACTATAAATCGATTTTTTCATTTCTTCAACATTTCTCTTATCAGATATATCGAATTGTCCTTCACTCTTAGATTCAAGCGTATGTCCTCCAACCTCAGTCGATGAACCTGCGGACATTTTTGTCGCTCCGAGCCCAATGAGATTATCACGAAACTCCGCGCATTCTCTGGTTGAAACAGTTATCCCTGCCCTGGGCATAAACAATCTGAACGCCAGCATTATTTGTACAAGGCTCCTGTCATCAACATTAAACTTCGGATGAAATTCCCCATTATGTGGTCTCATTCTGGGCATAGAAACACTAATTTCGGTATCCGCATATTTGGTTTGCAGATAGTCAGCATGCAATCCTGTAAAAAATGCCTCCTTTCTCCAATCATCCAGCCCCAACAAAGCACCTATATTTACACTTCTCATTCCTGCAATACAGGCCCTTTCAGGTGCATCAAGCCTGAACCTGTAATTCCTCTTCGGTCCTTTGAGGTGAAGTTCCTTATAAATATCTTCATTATATACTTCCTGATACATCGTAAACCCGTCAACCCCCGCTCCAATAAGCTCTTCGTACTCACTTATATCCAAAGGATATACTTCTATGGATATGGACCTGAAGTACTTTTTGAGAACAATTATACATTCCTTAATGTACTCAACGGAACTATGAATTCTAGACTCCCCTGTCAAAAGCAGAATATGTCTTAAACCAGTTTCGGATATAATTTTCGCCTCTTTTTCAACCTCATCTAATGTGAGCTTCTTCCTTAGAATGTCGTTTGATATGTTAAACCCGCAGTATACACACTGGTTAACGCAGTAGTTTGCCACATAAATGGGGGTATAAAGGAAAATTACCTTTCCAAAATGCTGTAATGTAAGCCTCTTTGACTTTTGGGCCATATCCTCAAGATGTCTTCCTGCCTTATCCGACAAAAGAGCAAGGAATTCCAGGTCGCTTATTCTCTCCTTGTTAATAATACTTATAATATAATCATCAGTAAGGTTGCTAAAAAAATCTTCAAAATTGAAATTCTTATACTCCACATAATTTTCGTAAAAACTCATTAATACACCTCTTTTCAAATGCTGGATGGAAATACTTTGCTCATTCCTTATGCAAGAAATCCTGTCAGTGGTGAAGATGCTTCTGCGAAATCCTTAACAGCACCTGCACCTGAAAGAAATGCTTTTCTTCCTGCCAAAACCGCATGTCCAAAAGCCTCTCCCATCTTAACAGGATCACCGGCCGTAGCAATAGCAGTATTGACAAGCACTGCTGCAGCACCTAATTCCATTGCTTCAGCTGCTTCGGATGGCTTGCCTAAACCTGCATCAACAATGATCGGCAAGTCTATTTCATCAATCAAAATTTTCACCAGTTCCCTTGTCTTGAGTCCTTTATTGGTTCCAATCGGAGCTCCCAATGGCATAACAGCTGATGCTCCTGCTTTCTTAAGCAATTTAGCTGCCATAAGATCCGGACTCATGTATGAAAGTACTACAAACCCTTCATTTGCCAGCATCTCTGTTGCCTTGATAGTTTCAAAGTTATCCGGCAAAAGATATTTATTGTCTGATACCACTTCAATCTTTATCCAATTTCCACATCCCATTGCACGGGCAAGTCTTGCTATCCTTACAGCTTCATCTGCATCTCTGGCACCTGATGTATTTGGCATCAGAATACAATCCTTCGGTATGTGATTTATCATGTTCTCTTCTTCAGAGTCAAAATCTATTCTTCTTAAAGCAACTGTAACAACCTGAGCGCCCGAGCTTTTAACAACCTGTGGAATAATCCGGTTTGATGGAAATTTGCCCGTACCGATAAACAGCCTGCTGCATAGCTCCTTTCCACCAATAAGCAACTTATCTTCCATTTTATCAACCTCCCCCAACAAATCTTAGCACTTCAACATTATCAGCTTCTTTCAATACAGTGGTTTTCCAGTCATCTTTAATTAAAATATCAAAATTGTATTCAATTATAACTCTTTCAGGCTCTATACCTTTAAATTCAAGCAGTTCAAACATAGTCATTACTTTTTCAAGTTCTGTATTCTTGCCGTTTAATGTAATTTTCAACAATCTCACCCCCATTCAAGCACTAAAAAACGCTTGCACATATAGGCAAGCGTTATAATTCATTGTAAATCTACACAAGCTTCCCTACGGCGGCACTAACCGCATCAGGTTCAAAGGGTTAAGAGCAATGCTCTTTCTCAGCCTAACGGCACCCCCAGCAAATATTCAATTTCATTTGACGACATTATATATTACCAAAAGAAATATGTAAATATAAAAGTTTCCAAATTTTTTAATCAGACAAGAGAAGCAATGTAATTCATTATTTCTTCCCGGCCATCCTTAGTCTCCGAAGAAAACGGAATCAACATATTACCACTGCCAAGTTCCAAAGTGTTTGAAATATCTGAAAGTCTTTCTTTTACCTTCGACCGTGGTATCTTGTCCTTCTTAGTTGCTACAACTATAAACGGCAGTGATGAACTTGTCAGCCATTTAGACATCATTTGATCATCCTCAGAAGGTGAATGTCTTATATCTACAAGCATAACAACAAGTTTAAGCTTCTTGCTCTCATTCAAATAAGTCTCTATTGACTCTCCCCATGCAGACTTAATGTCTTTTGAAACCTTGGCATAACCATACCCTGGCAAATCAACAAAATACAAGACATCATCAATATTATAGAAATTGATTTCCCTTGTCTTGCCGGGTTTAGAAGCAATCCTTGCCAAACTCTTTCTATTTAGAAGAGCGTTTATCAATGATGACTTTCCCACATTAGACCTGCCAACAAAAGTTACCTCCGGTATATCATTGTCAGGATACTGCTCAGGCTTTACAGCCCCTTTTTCAAATCTTGCATTATTGATGTTCAATTTAATAACTCCTTAACATATTTTTCTAGTATTTATGACCAATACCTTCCGCTATATTTTTCTTAAACTCTATTGCTCCAAATAGCTTATTTAAAAAAATCGAAAATAATATATAAGCGATTCCTTACGTCATATTATAGCAATAAAGTATGAAAATATTAAGTCTATTTCTAATTATATTTGAGATATTCCTCTATTCCACCGTTGTATATCGTGCTTATTCTGTCTCCAAAAAAACTCTTATATGTTGCAACAGTGGTTGTACTGTTTAGTAAGACAACAGCCATCTCAGGTTTTCTTTCTTTCCTATGGCTTAATTTGAGTTCTGATATTTTCATAAGGTGTTTAAACTCATAATCCGCCTGTGGCAGTGAATACCCTACAAAAATCCATTTCTCCGCACCAGTCAATGCATCCTCTGCCTGATTCCATAATTCTGGGAAAGAGCTCTCCCTAAAAGATTTTCTGAAGCTGAAAGTAGCAATGTGCGATGATATTTTATCTCCGCAAATAAAACAATTCTCACTGTCTTTGGTTTGAGGCCTGATTGCCCTAAATTCATCAAACAACTCAAAATCCATTGTTTTAAAACCCGCTTTCTTTATCAGTGGAATATCATCATAGTTATCATTAATTAACACTCTACAGTTATCACAATACAGCCAATTGCTTGAACCATGAATTTTAATTATCTTCAGAGGTTCTGTTGTGTCACCAATCTCCTTTCTCCAGCTTTTACCACCATTACAGTAATCTATAGCAATAACCGGATTTATAAGTTTTATATAGTTTTCCAATACAGTGTCCCAGTTAAGAACTATAAAATCTACTTTACTATAATTTGCTATCAACTTGCAAATTAAATTCTTAACGTCTTCAGAATAACTATATTTCTCCTTCAAAATTGTAAACAGCCTATAAACCAGAAATCTTCTAACAGCCCTAAGGCGTATAGAAGAATATTTTATACCAAGATGATGTCCTGAATTTGTAGCTATATCTATACTGGTCAAAATGTCATCCAAACCTGGCATTGTTGAGCCCTTTGAATAACTAAAGACTTCTTCATAAAATCTTTTTAATACTAAAGAAATCGCATTTTCAAATTCATCCTTATAGCAGCTTTCAACCAGTAATTCCGGTATCTCAGATTGAACAGGCAGCCCGGAATTTTTTGAAAAGCCTGCCCCAAGTATTACTGCAACTCTCATGTTTACTCCCGATTAGTTTCTTAGTTTAGTCTTAGTTTCTCTAAAAAAGTTAATTTTATCAATTATTTTCTTCTAATTGATTTTAAGACACTTTTATGATAAAATTTTTATATTATTGGAGGTGAAAATGGGTATGGCATCTTTTCAGAATTGGATTTATTTGCTTGCAGGTGCAGCTTTGTTGGGTGTTTCATTTTTCTTTCTTATGCGTTCTGCCAACAAAAATTTAGAGGAACTAAAATCAAAGTCAAAAAAGAGAAGGTAATCATTTTATAAAACAATTATCCAGGAAGTTTAAATAAAAAAAATAGATTATACTAAAGTTTTGCTTTTTTGCAATGCTAAAAGCTTAAGATTTCACTTTCTTAAGCTTTTTAATTTGATAGATTTTCAAAGCAGATGTACTTTAGGCTAACTACCTCTGAGATTTTGGTTTATAATCAATACATAAGTTGTATCTTGATAGTACAAAACTTTCATGGTATAATTTATAATAAGATAAAGACAGAGAATGTGTTACAACTATACTATATTAACTATGCAATTTATATATAGTATTTTATTTTTTAAGGGGGAATTTTATATGGATTCATCTCAGGATAAACAAAAGCTGGTAACAAAGTTCAACGAAATTCAGGAGGAGATATTACGAATCGGCTGGAATGGAGTTCTCGAAAAATATCATCCGGATATGAATTGTGACGATGTTGATGCAGCTAAAACATTTAAAATGTATAAGAGCATTTATGAGAACATGAAAAAGCGCATGATAGTACAATATTAAATAAGTTTGGTTAAAGGTTGATTGATAAAGTCAACCTTTTTTAATGCCTAAGAAAGTGTATTCCTTCCACTTTTTTATTTGGGAAATTCAAAAAAAGAAGAGCTTGATTAAGCTCTCTTCAAGGGAGTAAATTTATATTTAAAAGGTCTTCCGACCTGTTGTATTTATATTATCTCTAGTTAATTAATAAATTGTGAATAATCTATTAATTTTAAAATCTATATACAGTATTGCGGCCTCCACTTACTTGAATCCTTTATGGTTTGTTTAAGTATTACTGCTGACAGGATTTATTTTTTGCAAGCAAAAAGAGCCATCATCTGTGGCTCTAAATTGGAGGGAAAAATATTTAAAATGTTTTTCATTATTATATTTTTATTTTACCTTTAAATAATTACTAATTTGTGAATATACTATTAACTTTTATAATAAATTTCGTTATTCCATCTTATATTAACCCATTTGTACTTCAAAAAACTTCACTAATAGAAATAAAACTGACAATTTTAAAGGGACGCAAGAATATATTAGAAATAGAATATTTCTAATAGTGAAGTGATTATACATGAAAAAATCAAGAAAAAAAAGGCGCATATATAGGTTGGTAAGTATTGGTGATACCGTGTTTGCCCCCTGTGCAAAAGATGTTTATAGAAAAGCTATAGTTGTTGATACTCAAGAAAAAAATGATAATATAGCATTGAGAATACAATTTGATACTGGTGCTGTCCATTTTATTTCAGCGGAATTATGTTATAGAGTAATCAACGGTGTAGCTATTCCTATAGAAAAACCACGAACAAAATTGCAAAAATTTATTGTTTGGGTTTTAAGAAAACTTGGCCTGAGTGAGATGTAGGCCTGCACTTAATTTGGTAATATCCTCTGCCAAAAATTACTCATATGAACACATACTCTTTAACAGATAGCAAAAAGTTCCAAAAATTTAGAAGAACAGCAAAAAACTCGCCGTTTTAAGGCGAGCGTCAATGGTTCTATCTATATGCAATCATTTAACAGATGACTACTTTGGCTTACTAACAGGAAGCTTTTTCGTTACCAGAAGTAACATTAATACTAAAAGCGAAGGTACTAAAGATATACATATACCCTCGGTAAACCCAACAGGTGTATAAGTTATTTTGATTTTGTGTGTACCAGCAGTCAGTGGTATAGTAATCAGTGAATCGGCAAATGTCTTTAATTCAACTTCCTTACCGTCAACATATGCCCTCCACCCCTGATCATACGGTATAGAAGTAAAAAGTACATCACCTTCATTTGCGCTAACCGTACCACTAACACTACCATTATGATAATTATCTACATGAAGTTCCTTTGATTTTAGAGCAGCCACAGATCTTTCATAGATTTCCTTATTCAAATAGCACAATTTCCCTTCAATATTTCCCGAGTTATTGACTGCTACTTTAACATTTTCTCCTTCATTAAAAGTTCCTATATATTGAACGCATCTTGTTTCATTTGTAAACAATTTAGCTGTATTTTCACCATTAACCAAAAGGTCGCCATCGCCTTCGCTAGTTGTAAAAAATGCATAAACCGGCATACCATTTGAAACAAAATTATATTCTACTGCATTTCCAATATCCGTAGCAGTGTTTTCTAAATAATTAAAGCAATCATCATTTGAATTAGTTAAAGCCTTAATTAGTCGATTCTGTGACTCGAAAGAGTTATCACTAAATTGGAATCCAAATAGCGACTGTTCATTTACTGCAGTTCCAATAGAAAGCGCATTGGAATTGTGATATAGCTTTGCAGAGCCACTTTCTTTCACAGGGCTATAGTATGGTGAAACGGGATGCTCCGATATAACATATCTCACCGAAAATACTGCATCTGTTACCATTGTGGAACCAAAATATGAACTCCACATCCAAGATTGAGCCATCCCCATCTTTTGTAGTAAATTATTTACATATCTGTTATAAGTCGAACTATAATGAGTAATTCCATTGTAGCCAAAACCTATAGATTCATTCTTGGTTCGTTCAAAAGTTGCACCAACTCGGAAAAAACCGTCTTTATCCTTATTTGTTTCAGCAACTAAAGGTGTAATCCGTTCTTTATATTCATGATATGATTCATAACTTTCATAACCAAATTCATTGTTCAGGCCTTTAAAAATAGCAATAGTATTTCCGTACATATCAACTGAGCATATTATAAGAAGTACTAAGGCAATAAGTGGCTTTGTCAGCTTTAATTCTAAAAAAGCTCTGTATGCCGTGAGTATTATCAAAAACGAAAATACAAAACTATACCGGTATGGAAACCAGTTTGGAAACTGAAATACATGCCACACCTTATCCAATGAGCAAATCCATAGACTAAAAAACAACAAGAGAGTAAACAGCCCTGTTAGAAGTTTGCTATGCAGGCTTATTTTCTTTAAAGCGAAAAAGATCACGAACAGTAACAACGCAATAATTCCACAATAAATAAAAGGACTACCAGAGTTTGTAATAGAATCGTAGCTCCCTGGCTGCAACTTTTGTAAGAAGTCATGCATAGAAAAATTGAATTTACTATTGTAATCTACACCTCTTGTACCGATTTTACCTTGGAATAAGGATGCCAAAGTTGGTAGGAGTAAAAAAGCCCCCCAAGAAGCAGCTACAATAACACTAAAAACAAACTTACGCAAACTTTGCAGAATCGCTCTTACACCAAGTTTTTCCTCCAAGCAACGGTAAAGAAAATATATAGCCGTAAAAATACCAATCATATATGAAATATAATATGTTGATATGAAGGATACAAACAGTGCAAACGTTAAAATCCAGTTGTTCTTGCCCTTGAGGATTTTTTCGATTCCAATAATTATCACAGGCAGCCAAATTACACCATCGAGCCACATGATACACATGGAATATGCTATGTTATAAGACATAAGTCCGTACAACATTGAAAACAATACTGTAGACAGATCATATCTTCCGAATTTGTACTTCAGCATAAAACTGAATGTAAGCCCTGCCAATCCAATCTTCAGAACCGTCAAAAACAATACACCAATGGGCATCTGAGAATTAGGGCACAGGAGTGTAAGAAGTGATAGAGGACTTGATACATAATAGGTAAAAACACCTATATAATTTCCACCTAGCGATTTTGACCACGAAAAGAAAACATCCCCATTTTTCAAACCACAGAGAAATTCTACATACTGTCCGGCCATATCCATGATCATTGTCGAACTTTTACCAAACGGTGCCATTCCCATTTTTGCAAATGCTATAAGCGTAATAATCGCAGGTAGCATAAAGCAAAGCAAGGCTGTAATTATCGTTTTATTTTTATTTTGATTCATCATTGCCTCCACTCTGTTCCCTCACAATATATATAGGTCGATTTTTTGCTTCTAAATATGTCTTTGAAAGGTATTGACCTAAAATACCTATACAAAACAACTGTATACCTGATAAAAACAGAATAATACACACCATTGATGACCAACCATAGGCCGATCCTCCCCAAACTAGCTGCCTCACAATCGTAAAAATGATGGTTATAAATGCAATCAGGCATAAGAAAATTCCCAGCAAAGATGACAATGCAAGTGGTGCAGTAGAAAACGCAACGATACCATCAATGGAATAGAGAAACAGCTTCCAAAATGACCACTTGCTCTCGCCACCCACACGTTCAACGTTTTCGTATTCCAACCACTTGGTACTAAAACCAACCCATGAAAAAATCCCCTTAGAAAAGCGGTTATATTCATAAACAGATAATATAGAATTGGTCATTTGACGTGTCATCAACCTAAAATCTCTGGCACCATCAACAATTTCAGTATTACTGAGTTTCCTCATGATTTTATAAAATTGTCGTGCAAAAAAAGAACGAATCTTTGGTTCACCAATTCGGTTGACTCTCCTTGCAGCTACACAATCAAATCCTTCTTCTTTGATTCCTTTATACATTTGAGGTATCATCGTTGGAGGATCTTGCATGTCGGCATCTATGATAGCAACATAATCCCCCGCTGCCATCTCCATTCCTGCATACATAGCTGCTTCCTTTCCAAAATTTCTTGAAAAAGAAACATATTTAACTTTTTGATCTTTTGCTGCAAGTGCACGAATTATTTCTAATGTTTCGTCTTTTGAACCATCATCAACAAATATGTATTCAAAACTAACTTCCGGCATCATTTGGGCTATCTCACACAATTTATTGTGTAAAACATGCAACACTTTCCCCTCATTATAACAAGGTATAATAATTGATATATAATCTGACGTTCTCGTCCTTCTGGTAATCTCACCGTCTGGTTGAATTTGAGACTCAAGAGATTTATACATTCTGATTTCTCCTTTAAATCATAATTCCGGCGACATTTAGTTCCGCTCGATTTTACGACAATTGCTTCATAAATTAATCAAATAAGAAAATAAAGGCTTTATCGATGGTTTCATTCTATAAATTCAGAGTAATGCTTAGTCGAGCAAGATCGTTTTGGTCTTTGCTAGTTATTTCATTAGTCAATATGAATTATTTCAGTGCTATAGTCAAAAAGCACTGCTCTTCCATCATTTTCAATAAAGTTAACAATGCTGGCCATCATACTGTCTGCATGGCCTGATTCATTTGATACACACGATATGCCAATTACAGCTCTTTGCCATTTATCATTAAGATCAACCTCTGCAACTGATGCATTGAACTTTGACTTAACCCTTTCAACCAAACTCTTTACTATATGCCTTTTTTCCTTTAATGAAAAAGCTTCATCTATTGCCAAAACTACTTTGCAAACTCCGATAACCATTTTTCACCTCTAAATATCACTTACATGTCTACAAATTAATTATTAATATATACTTCAACTGCGCATTAAATCAGGTTTTTATTAAACTACCTTATAAAATTATTGTCTGATTTAGAATATCCTAATTACTTTATAACATTATAACATAACTTTTCATATGTGGAAATTCAAAATAAAAATTGTTATAATAGTTTAAGTATATGCTAATTAATAACTTGCTGTTGATGCTTCAAGTACTTTATTTTGTAGTTCGATTTTTTTTGATAATTTTAATCAATACTTCAAGGAGCCAATGCTATGTCTAAAATACTTGTTATAGATGATGAAAGAACTATCCTGGATAATATAAAATTTGTTCTTGAACTTGATAACAATGAGGTAATCACCTTTTCAAAGAGTGAGGAAGGTTTTGAATTTTTTAAAAATAACTATACAACTATTGATGTTGTACTTACTGATATGAAAATGCCTGATTTATCAGGGATGGAAATGCTCCGAGAAATAAAAAAGATAATGCCTGAAATGGGCGTAATTATACTTACAGGTCATGGAGACCTTGAAAATGCAATTCAGGCAATGAAAGAAGGAGCCTTTGAATATTTAAAAAAGCCAGTAACTGCTGATAACCTTACCATTGCAATTAATAATGCCGTAAATAAGAAGAATCTTCTCTTGGAAAATGCAAGAATCCATAGGGAGCTTTTAGAGCATAAGAACTATCTCCAGGGTCTTCACGATTCTGCTGAGAAAATATTAATTAATATGCTGCCCAAAAAACTTCCTTCTATTTGTGGTTTCAATTTCGCTGTCGAATATAAAAGCTGTGAATCTGTTGGCGGTGACATGTACGACGTAGCTGATATTGGAGATTATCTGTGTTTCTATGTATTTGATGTCTCCAGTCATGGAATACTTGCTTCCGTAATATCTACGATTATTAAAAGCTTTCTTCAAAATATTGAGTACAATTACCAGCAAGGCATAAATAAACGTAGATTTCCAGAAATAGTTCTCGACCTGAACATGGTACTTTTGTCCAATACTGCACAAAACGTGTTTGCCACCCTTCTTTTAGGGTTTATTGATAAAGAAACCAAAATCATTTACACAGTATCGGCAGGACACATAACGCAATATATTGTAAGAATTGATGGCAGCCATATCCCCTTAGAATCTACCGGTCCTATTCTTGGAGTCTTTGAGGATGCTACTTACAGCTGCTGTGTCAATCAGCTGTGCCCAGGTGATAAAATCTGGCTATTTACTGATGGATTGGTTGAAGCGACTCCAACTGAAGATACACCCGTATTTGGTGAAGACAGCCTTTTATCACTGCTCAAAGAAAATAAAGATACTCCCCTGCCAAATATAGTTAAAAAAACAGTGCAAACAGTTAAAGACTATTCAAAAAATACATTTTTCGATGATATTACCCTTCTGGGAATTGAGGTAAGTAATAAATGAAATAATACTACTAATTATGCAGCTATCGGAGGTTCAAATGAAATATCATATTTTCTCAGATCCAGACAATACCATACAACTGTTTGAAAGCATAATTACCAGTTCTTCTGAATATGGTGTTATTGCAACTGATAAAGATAACAGGATAGTTTTATGGAACAGGGGCGCTGAACTTATCTACGGTTATTCTCCTGATGAAATGCTTGGAAAGCATCTTCCACACGATCTGAACAAAAAAGCCGGAATTGATAGCGACTTCCTTTTTCTTGTTGAGAATGATTTTAAGGGAAATATAATTGACTATAAAATGAGTGCAACAACCAAAAATGGGCAAATTAAACCGGTATCTATAGCTATTTCACATAGAACTAACGAAGAAAACATGTTTTGCGGTCTTTTAATCCTAGTCAGAGATATAACAAAATATATGTATGAAGAACAGTTTAGAGATTTACTGCTTGAGATAACACAAATTGTAAACTCTCCCCGCCCTTTAGATGATATGTGTCTTTCTATTTGTACTACTGTAAGCGCAATTCTTGATGTCCCTATAGCATTTATATGCCTGTTTGACTATCTAAACAATAATTTTTATATTAACTCTCAGGTTGGACTTAGTGGCAAAAATTGCAATCACGAATGCATATATTACCCGGATGAAGCCAATATTCCCGAAAGCATAAAAAGTTGTTATGAAACTTACTCACAGTTCGTGATAACTTCTGAATTACTCAAAGATCATGACATATTAAAATGTATTAATAAACGAAAACTTAATGAGAATGACAATTATATAATTCACATTCCGCTCACCTCTGATGATTCTCTGATAGGCATTCTTCATATTATAGCACCCACCTTAAAGAGGGAGTTTCTTATTAAAGAGACACAAATACTAGGTCTGATAGCTAATGAAATAACTGCAGGCATACAAAGAAAAAGGTTGGTAGAAGAAATCCGAGAATACGCCGACAATCTTGAAAAAATGGTTAAGGTAAGAACTTCACAGCTTAGAGAAAAAGATGCACTTTTAATTCAATCCGGCAAGCTTGCTACTCTTGGAGAAATGGCAACCGGGATAGCTCACGAGATTAATCAGCCGTTAGGAGGAATCAGCCTTATAACTCAGGGTCTGATCCTTGCAAAAAACCGTAATAAACTAACTGAAGAGATGCTGTCTGAAAAACTGAATTCCATAGTTGATCAGGTAGAAAGAATTAACAAAATAATTGGGCACTTAAGAACGTTTGCAAGGCAATCAGATGACACAAAAAAAGAAGTTGACGTAAAGCAACCTCTGCTTGATGTATTTAAACTTATAGGCGAACAGCTTATAAAAAAGAATATTACTGTAGAACTGGACCTTGCTGATAACCTACCCTTAATACTTGCAGACCATAACAAGCTGGAACAGATTTTTCTTAATCTGATAGGTAACGCCCGTGATGCCATAGGAGAGTTGGAAAAACTTGGCCGAAAACTCAAAAAGGAAAGTGAAGCGTCCGATTGGATTAAATCACTTGATAAAAAAATAACTATCAGGATATATACCAATGAAGAGGATGAAATTATTGAAATATCCGATAACGGCATTGGCATACCTGAATCGATAATAAATAAGATCTTCGATCCTTTCTTTACAACAAAAGAAGTGGGAAAAGGCACAGGACTCGGGCTTTCAATAACCTATGGAATTGTAAAAGAATTTGATGGTACCATAGATGTTACATCAAAGGAAATGCAAGGAAGTAAATTCACAATAAAATTCCCGATTTATAGGCGGAAATCCCTTTAAATCCATTATTTTGTTTGTTAATACGCTTATGAAGTGTTATACTATTTTAAATGAATAGTATAGTAGAAATGAGGTGTGAAATTTGCCTTTCGATGGTGTAGTAGCCAAAAACGTAGTAATCGAATTATCTGATATCCTTGTTGGTGGACGTATAGAAAAAATATACCAACCCGAACAGGACGAAATATTAATCCTTATAAGGACTAAAGGTCAGAATCTTAAATTGATTCTCTCAGCTAATGCCAGCTATCCAAGGATTCATATAACCAATTTATCGAAGGAAAATCCTGCAAATCCTCCTGTTTTCTGCATGCTCCTAAGAAAGCATTTATCTGGAGGCAAGATAATAAAAGTTGAGTTCTATGACTTTGAGAGAATTATCTCTGTTCATGTTGAAGCAGTAAATGAGCTCGGAGATACTACATATAAAAAACTTCTGATTGAAATAATGGGAAAACACAGCAATATAATGCTGCTCAATGATGGAGATATAATACTTGACTCTATCAAGCATATAGACAGTGATATTAGCAGAGTAAGGGAAGTTATGCCTGCAAGGCCCTACATACTGCCACCCGCACAGGATAAAGTGAGTCCTGAAACACTGGATATTGATTCCTTTTTCAAGAATGCAAAAAACCACAGTGAACTTCGTATTTCTAAATATCTTTTAAACAATATCAAGGGATTTAGTCCCCTTCTTTGCGAGGAAGTATGCCATAGAGCTGAAATTGATGGAAGAACTATAATTGATGACTTATCAGATACAGATCTTGAAAAAGTCAAATACAATTTAAATAAGATTATATCAAATATAGCTGTTTCAAGTTTTTCCCCATGTATTGCATGGGCTGATGAGACTAAAAGCAAACCAATAGATTTTCATTCATTAGAAATAACACAATATTCAAATATCGAATATATCCCTTCTATCAGCAGTACACTGGATTTGTTTTATACATCAAAAGACACTGCTGAGAGGCTCGTTCAAAAGAAAAGTGACCTAACAAAGGTTCTAAATAATGGAATTGATCGATGCAATAAAAAAATATCTATTCATCAGGAAACATTAAGGGATGTAGCTGACCGTGAAAAACTCAAGCTTTACGGAGAGCTTCTCACTGCAAATATATATTGCATACCCAAAAACTCAAAGCAAGTGTCACTACTTAATTATTATAGCGAAAATAGTGAATATGTTGATATACCTCTTGATGAAAATATGCTGCCCCAGGAAAACGCTCAAAGGTATTACAAGAAATTCACCAAGGCAAAAAGTGCCTATAGTTTTACAAGCACTCAGTTGGAAGAAGCCTTTAGAGAGCTTGAGTATCTTGAAAGTGTCCTCCAAAATCTTGAAAGTGCAACTACCACTCAAGAAATAGATGAAATAAGACAGGAACTTGTTGAGGTGGGATACGTAAATCAAAGCAGAAAATCAAAAATCAAGAAAAACCTAAAAGCCTTAGAACCTTTTTTATACAAATCATCTGATGGCTTTGACGTTTTTGTAGGTAGAAATAATATCCAAAACGATTTTTTGACTTTAAAAATGTCTTCCTCCAACGATATATGGTTTCATACAAAAAATATACCCGGTTCACATGTAATTGTTAAGAAACAATCGGGGGATGTACCGGAAAATACTCTACTTGAAGCTGCTTTAATAGCAGCATACCACAGTAAGGGAAAATTATCCTCTCATGTTGAAGTAGATTATACTCAAGTAAAAAACGTAAAAAAAACAAACGGTGCGAAGCCCGGAATGGTAATTTACACCAACTATAAAACCATAATCGTAACACCTGATGAAAACAAAATTAGAACTATAAAATATAAAAACAAATAAGGAGTGGCTTTAAAATGTTATCACAAAAAATAGTTAGTAGTCTTTCCAGTTCTTCATGGATAAGGGCCATGTTTGAAGAAGGTGAAAAGCTTCGTAAGATTTATGGAAAAGACAAGGTCTATGATTTTACATTGGGTAATCCAGATCCTGAACCGCCAAAAGAGGTTAAGGAATTTATTAAGAATATGATTCTGGAGGACAAGCCCGGAATGCATGGTTATATGAGCAATGCAGGTTATGAAGATGTCAGGCAAAAGATTGCTGACAGTGTTAGTAAGGAGACGGGTCTCCAGCTTAATTCACAGCACGTTATGATGACCTGCGGTGCTGCTGGTGGGTTAAATGTAGTTTTAAAATCCATTTTAAATCCTGATGAAGAGGTATTAATACTTGCTCCATTTTTTGTAGAGTACCTGTCTTATGTGGACAACCATGGCGGCAAATCCGTTATAATACCTCCTTTGAAAGACTCTTTTGACCCTAATCTTGACATATTAAAAGAAAAGATTACTGCAAAAACAAAGGCTATTATTATAAATTCACCTAATAATCCTTCTGGGCACATTTATAGCGAGGATACTTTGATAAGAATTTCCAAAATCCTCATAGAGAAGGAAGCAGAATATAATTCAACTATTTGTGTTATATCTGATGAACCCTATGTCAAACTAGTATATGACGATATAAAAGTTCCAAGTATTTTGAAGATGTTTAAAAATTCTTTTGTAGTAAATTCCTTCAGTAAATCACTATCTCTTCCTGGAGAAAGAATAGGGTATATTGTTGTAAATCCCCAAATAAAGGATGTTGACCTTGTTGTTGCATGTCTTGCAACCTGTAATCGTTCTTTGGGTTATGTCAATGCCCCTGCTCTATTCCAAAAAGTTATAGGTGCAACACTAGACGCTTCTGTTGATGTTAATATATACAAGGAAAGACGTGATACTCTATATGAAAAACTGGTTAGTCTTGGTTTTTCGTGTATAAAACCGCAAGGAGCCTTCTACCTGTTTCCAAAATCCCCAATTGAAGATGATGTGGCATTTATTCAAAGTGCGCTCAAGTATAACCTTCTTCTTGTACCGGGTAAAGGTTTTGGAGCACCAGGTTACTTTAGAATGGCTTACTGTGTAAGTGTAGAGACTATAAAGAATTCCTTCCCTGCCTTTGAAGCCCTAGCTAAGGATTATAACCTTGGAAAATAGTGCTCAAACAAACTTATCAAAAACGAGAGGAGCATTTAGCCCCTCTCGTTTTTATATTTCTCATCAAATTTTCAATATAAGCTTTTGTTCCAATCAGATTAACTGAAGAATCGAAAGTAACATTTCACTATGTGTCTAATCTCTCGACTTAATAACCATTAGTAAACCTTTTTTTATTGTAATTTCAGCAGTTTCATCCAAAAACTCATTGCTAACTCCCCTGCTTGATCCCATCTCAATATCTTCACAATTCAGCTCATAATACAATCCCTTGGTAGTTATTCCTTCCACAACGTTAGTTAAGGGAAGCAAAGTCAGCTTATACCCCTCTTCGCGCATAACAAAAATTCTGTCTTTGACTAGCATGATCTCATTATGTTCATTGACAATCATACCTTTTATTCCTCTGCTTAGCATCTGCTTAAGCAGAAAAATATTTGCCAATGAGTGGTCAAGTCTTGATCCAATACCACCAATAATAATTATTTCAGTGTATCCACTCTCAACAGCAAAATCGACAGCAATTTCAGTATCTGTCATATTTTTTTCACTTGGGTATTTTATAATCCTTACATTCAAACTGTTTAAATATTCAAGATCTTCTTTTTGTATGGAATCAAGATCACCAATCAAAACATCAGGAACCAACTCTAAATTTCTTAGATGCTTAGCTCCTCCATCAACACATATTATAGACTTCGCTATATTAAAATATTTTTCATGATAGGAGTAATCAATTATGCTCCCACTACATACAATTATTGCAACCATATTAAAAATCACCCTGTAAATTTCCTGCTTATGAAACAAAAATGCCTTAAATGGCATTTTTAGCATTATATATATTCAAAACTTGTTATGTAAAAGCACTATTATCAGAATGCTTTTTCTTTCAGTTCCCTGATTATTTGGGACGTATCTGGTGAATTGAATATTGTAGAACCTGAAACGATAATATTAGCCCCTGCTTCAGTAACCTTGTATATGTTGTTACTGTCAATTCCCCCATCTACTTCTATATCCACGTTGATCCCTCTACATACTAAGTTGTCTCTTAAAGCCTTAATTTTTTGAGTAACAGAATCAATATACTTCTGACCACCAAAACCCGGATTAACAGTCATAAGCAAAACCATGTCCAACTCATCTAAAACCCAATCAAGCGCATTAAGCGGAGTAGCCGGATTTAAAGCTGCAGAAGCCTTTATCCCATGCTGCTTTATCTTCTGTATGGTACGATGAAGATGACAGGATGATTCAACATGAACTGTAATTATATCTGCACCCGCATCAACAAAACTATCAATATATTTATCAGCATCCTGGATCATTAGGTGCACATCAAAGGGCAAATTCGTTACCTTCCTCAATGCCTTAACAATAGGAGGCCCGAGTGTTATATTAGGAACAAAATGTCCGTCCATAACATCGATATGTACTAAATCAGCACCAGCTTTCTCTATTCTTATAATCTCTTCACCCAGTTTCGAAAAATCTGCCGAAAGTATGGATGGTGAAATTTTAATCAATCTTGAACACTCCTTTTCAATAAAAATCTAAGAATACTTTTTTCGTTGTTTTTCCTTTAACATATTGCAAAACTCCACATAACGCGCATGTCTTCCGTAATCTAAAATTCCTCTTTCAAGTGCAGCCTTTACCTCACATTCTGGTTCGCTTATATGCATACAACCGGTAAACTTGCATCTCCCAAAATATTGTCTAAACTCCGGGTAAAAATTTTGAAGTTCACCAGCTTCAAGACCAGATAACTCAAAAGAGCTAAATCCTGGTGTATCAACAACAAATCCACCCGACTTTAGCTCTATAAGTTCTGCATGCCTGGTAGTATGTCTGCCTCTTTCAATTCTGTCACTAACCTTGCCGGTTTCCATTACATATGAATCCAATACTCTATTAAGAATAGTGGACTTTCCAACTCCTGATTGCCCAGCAAAAGCAGTCGTTTTATCTTTTAAAGCACTTTCCAGTTCGTCAAACCCTGTCTCAATTGCAGAACTAAGTGCTAAAACCCTGTAACCTGCTTTTTGATAAGATTCAGCTACATTTTTATATTCCATATCTTTATCAAGGTCAATTTTATTAATACAAATAACAGCGCTTATATCCTTTTGCTCGACAGTTATAAGGAGCTTATCGAGCAGTGTAAAATCCGGCTGCGGTGATTTTATTGCAATTACAATTGCTATTTGGTTTACATTTGCAACCGCAGGTCTAATAAGCTGAGAATCCCGTGGAAAAATCTCTTCGATGTTTCCCACTTTTTCATCTTGGTTTGAAACAGAGATTGATACCTTATCCCCAGGTAATGGAGTAAACGAGTCTTTCCTGAATATGCCCCTTGCTTTGCATTCAAATAGCCCAAACTCGGTTTTTACGTAATAAAACCCTCCAATACCTTTAATGATTATGCCTGGCAGCAATCCTTCTTCCTCCTCTTATAGTGTTTCAAAAAATTACATTATACAGATGCCTTTACACAATACCCTGTTGTAATAACTTTTTTGAAACACCAGTTATAAATTTCTCTTTATTAAAACCTAATATTGCTCAGTAAATTGTGTATATGGTTCAGGTTCACTGTTTAAGAAAACCTTGACCTCTGTGCTGCCGTCCTTTGGTATAGGAATAGATAATGTCAGCGGGAAGTTTGTCTTACTTATAACTTCGCTATACAACTGTTCCTCGGTATTTGTATCAGATCTGGTTATCTTAACCAGAACATTTATAAATTCTCCATACTGATCAGCGTCGGTTAATACTAACTGTCTAGCCACAACTTTATCAGCGTTACCACTGTTACCATTATTATTACCACTGTCACCAGGGCCTTCGGCAGGAATATTCTCTTCCAGATAAATATCTACAGGTTTTCCCTCAACTATACTCTCTCCTGGTTCAGGATTCTGCTTGATTATTTTATCGACAGCATTGGTCTTATCTTCAGGATAAATTTTTCCAACTATTAAATTTTTCTCAGCTAAAAGGTTCTTAGCTTCGCTTTTAGTTCTTCCTTTCAAATCCGGAACCGTTGTTGTTTTAATTTCAGGCCCCTCACTTCTGTAAATTCTTACAGTTTTTCCACGTCTCACTTCATCACCCTCGCCGGGTTCTGTTCTAGTAACCATTCCCTCTGCAACTTCATCACTGTATTCGTCCACTACTTTAGCCACGAGGCCAAGAGATTCAACTTGAGTTACAGCCTCCCGGTAGTCAATATTTGTAAGATCTTTTATTGTAATCATCACAGGACCATCACTCACAGTAAGAACGACCTTGCTGTACCCTCCCTGCTTAAGCTCAGTACCTTTGGCTACATCTTGGGACAATACTACATCCTTATCAACATCCTCATCATTTTTCCTGTTCACTTCAACTTTAATTTCATTGTTTTCCAAATCAGCCTTCGCCTCATAATAGTTCATTCCAGTGTAATCTTTTACAACATATTCGTCCGGCTCTGATAATGTAGGCCAAATAACTGTACCTAGTATAAACCCAATAACCGCTATAACAATTATAGAGGTAGTTATCGCCAGTATAGTAGTAACTTTGTCTTTATCCCTTTTCTTTTCCATTTTGTCTTCACCTGTTTTTTTAGGAGAATCCTTTTCAAGTAATGCTGTTTTTTCTCCAATAGACGGAATCCTTACTGTCGGACTATCATAAACAGTATCACCATCTCCAATAATTATTTCCATATCAGGATTTTTTAAAACCTTATATAAGTGATCCAACATCTCTGAAGCTGACTGATATCTGTTTTTCTGATCCTTTTCTATTGCAGTCATTATCAAATCATTTACACCCTTCGGCAAATCCTTTTTGATATTGGACGGTTCCTCAGGCATATCCTGTATATGCTTAAGAGCAATTGCAACGGGTGATTCTCCGTTAAAAGGAAGCCTTCCTGTGACCAATTCATACAAGACTATTCCTAATGAATAAAGGTCTGATTTCTCATCCGAAAAACCTCCTCGAGCCTGTTCCGGTGAAAAATAATGAACGGAACCAATTGTACTTCCAGCAACAGTTATTGTTGAAGACGTCACAGCTCTTGCAATACCGAAGTCTGTAACCTTTGCGATTCCATCCTTTGTCAGTAAAATATTATGCGGCTTTATATCCCTATGAACTATATGATTCTTATGCGCATGCTCAATAGCAGAACATATTTGGATAACTACATTTACTGCTTCTTTCCAATCCAGCGCACCATTTTGAACTATATAATCCTTTAATGTTATACCATTAACATACTCCATTACTATATAATGCATATCATCTTCTTTTCCAACATCATATATAGATACAATATTAGGATGAGAAAGACTTGCTGCAGCTTGAGCCTCAACTCTGAAGCGTTTAACAAATTCTTCATCTGCCGTAAACTCCGGCCTTAACAATTTAATTGCAACAAACCTATTTAAAAGTTTACATTTCGCCTTATATACAAGGGCCATTCCGCCCCCACCAATTTTCTCTATTAATTCATACCTTCCACCAAGTATGCGACCTTCCATAACAACACCTCTTTTTATGGCATTTTGATATTAAATCTGATCAGATTCAATCAAAACCCACTTCACATATTTAAAATAAAGGATAAAACATACAATATTCTATAAAGATATATATATGCTAATAGTTTGCTTAAGAATGATTAAGAATTTTTTACAATGATAACTGTTATATTATCCTCTCCACCTTTTTCATTTGCAAGTCTAACCAACTCACTGCATGAATACTGTGGGTCATCATTATTTTTTATCATTGATAACATCTCATCTTCACTTAACATATTAGTTAATCCATCAGTGCACAAAATAAATATGTCTTCATCATTTACATCAACTGAATATGTATCAACAGCAACGTTCTCTTCACAACCTAAAGCCCTGGTTATTACATTCTTTTTAGGATGGTTCCTTGCTTCCTCTCTGGTTAGCGAACCATTTTTTATAAGCTCTTCAATATATGAGTGATCAGTAGTCAGCCTTTCTAGTGAACTATTTCTTATAAGGTACACTCTGCTATCACCTACATGCCCAATAAATAGTTTTCCCTTTAAGAGAATACCGACAACAAAAGTAGTACCCATACCATAGTTTTCATCTGATTCCTTTGCTTTAAAGTAAATACTTTTGTTAACCTCTTCCATCATGCTGCAAATAAAGGATACTATGCCTTCTTCACTTTCATCAGGTTGTAAGTATTTAAGCAAATACTCTTCAGAAAGGTCAACAGCCATACGGCTTGCTAGTTCTCCCGAGTTATGTCCACCCATTCCATCTGCTACAATAAAGGTATCAGGTATACCGTCTTTCCCTGTAATAACTTTATAGCTGTCCTCATTCATTTCCCTTACTCTACCTTTATCGCTTTCCACTCCAAATCTCACTATACCACTCCCCAGAAAACACGTAAAATGTTTTATAGTTTAAACTACTGCGTAATCATACCAATGAAAAACGTCTATTCCTTAACAGCTTCAATAAGGCTTCTTCGAAGCTGACCACAAGCTGCATCAATGTCAGCACCAAGTTCCCTTCTGACAGTAGTCTCAATGCCACGCTTTTCAAGAACCTCCTTGAACTTATAAATTCTTTCCTTACTGCTCTTTTTAAAACCAGTATTGGTAACGCTATTTACAGGTATTAAATTAACATGACATAACATACCCTTCAACAGATTAGAAAGCTGCTGGGCATATTCAATCAGGTCATTTACCCCATCAATCAAGGCATACTCAAATGTTATTCGCCTACTTGTAGTCTCTGTATATATCTTACATGCTTCAATCAATTTGTCAATAGAATACCTTTTATTAACAGGCATAATTTTTTCTCTCGCCTCATCATTAGTTGCATGTAGCGAAATAGACAGAGTTATAGGTAAATTCTCCTTGGATAGTTTTAAAATTTCGGGTACAAGACCGCAGGTTGAGACAGCAATATGTCTCGCACCTAAATTCATACCATCCTTATGATTTATCAATCTTATAAACTTTACGAGGTTATCGTAGTTATCAAACGGTTCTCCAATTCCCATTACAACTACGTTTCCCACTCTACTTCCTGCATCGTTTTGAATAGTTAAGACCTGATCCAACATTTCAGCTGAAGTGAGATTCCGTAAAAATCCTACTCCAGTAGAAGCACAGAATTTACATCCCATCTTGCAGCCTACCTGTGAAGAAATACAAACAGAAAAACCATGCTCATATTTCATCAATACACTTTCTACTATATTCCCATCTATAAGTTTAAAAAGATATTTTGTCGTACCATCTATCTTTGATACAAACTTTTCAACAACTTCAAGCTTATTTATATATGCTGAAGCCCTAAGACTCTCTCTTATATCTTTTGAAAGATTAGTCATTTCATCTATATCTTTAACACCCTTGTTGACCCACTGAAAAACCTGCTTTGCACGAAACTTCTGCTGTCCCATTTCCAGAAAAAAATTCTCCAACTCTTCAATTGTAAGATTAAGAAGGTCAACCTTCCCGTCCATAAGCTTAGCTCCTTTTCCTCATTTTAGAGATAAAAAATCCATCAATACCGTCCCTATTAGTGTACAACTGAATATATCCATCTTTTGTTGTATCTTTTACTAATCCATCCGGCAGTTGCTTCGATATATCTTCCATTGTATATTCCTTATTGTCTTTTAAGAATTTTTTAACCATTTCCTCATTTTCTTGAGGTTCTATGGTACATGTACTATAAACCAATACTCCTCCAGGCTTTACATACTTCGAAGAAGCATTAAGTATTTTCTCCTGAAGTTTTACTATCTCGTTTAAATCGTTTGAGTTTCTCGCCCACTTTATATCCGGTTTTCTTCGTATAATACCAAGTCCAGTGCATGGCGCATCAACTAAAACACGGTCAGCCTTGTCCGTCAAACTTGCATCTTGTTCTGATGCATCAAAAATTTCGGCCTTTATTATATCTATGCCCAACCTGCTTGAAGCTTCGTTTATCAATCTTATTTTGTGTTCGTGAATATCTCTAGCTATAATCTGTCCCCTATTTCCCATAAGCTCTGCAATATGAGTAGTTTTACCTCCAGGAGCACTGCATACATCCACAATAAATTCCCCCGGCTTAGGATCGAAAATCCTTCCGACCATCATTGAACTTTCATCCTGAACCTGAAAAAAGCCTTTAACAAACGCCTCCATCTTTGTAAGAGAAGATGGATTATTTATTGTCAAAGCATTTTCAATGTATTTGGCTGATTCAGTTTCAAACCCTTCTTTTTTAAGGGTATTTTCAAGTTCTTCTCTAGTAGTCTTTAAAGAATTTACTCTAACAGTTAATGGTGCAGTTTCATTATTACTCTTTAGAAGCTCCTCTGTAAAGCTTTCCCCAAAACGGTCCAGCCATTTTTTGACCATCCAGTCAGGATGTGAGTATTTTATAGACAGATATGAGATCAAATCTTTGTTTCTGTCGGGATAAACTATCTTATTCTTTGACCTTGCTACATTTCTAAGCATAGCATTAACGTACCTGCTGCTGGCAGAGTGTCCATACCTTTTAGCAAGGTTGACACTCTCATTACAGGCTGCAGATTCCGGAATTTTGCTCATATAAACAATCTGATATACTCCCAATCTTAAGATATTGAGTATCCACGGAGAAAGCTTATTAATTTTCACTGAGGAAAATTGATCAATGATATAGTCAATTGATAGTCTCCATTTCAACGTACCATAAACCAGCTCAGTAATAAAAGCCTTATCCAGACCACTTAATGCTTTATCTTCAAGGTACTTGTTAAGGGCAATATTGGAATATGCCCCTGATTTATTAATATCGTATAGTATTTTAAGAGCAGTTTCTCTTGGTAAATCAAGTTTCATAATAATTAATCATCTCTTCTATTCGCTAATAATATAAGACGCAGTAAGTTTGCTATTGCAACAGCAGCTGAAGCTACATAAGTCATAGCTGCCGCCCTTAAAACCTTCTTTGCAGGATTTATTTCATTATCGTTAAGCATGCCTGTATCTTCAAGGGTTCTTATAGCTCTTCTGCTCGCATTAAACTCTACGGGCAAAGTTACAAGGTAGAAAAGCACAGCCGCACCAAAGAGTATAATTCCAAGATTAATGATTAACGGCATACTGAATATAAGTCCGATTATGGCCATTGTCGGGCCAATTGAAGAACCTATATTTGCTACCGGAACCAAAGTGCTTCTCAAAACCAACGGAGCATATCCGTCCTTATGTTGAATAGCATGACCCGTTTCATGTGCAGCAACACCTACAGCAGATATCGAATTACTTCCATAAACAGACTGTGACAGTCTTACAACCCTTGTCTTTGGATCATAGTGGTCTGTCAGATCGCCAGGGTACGCTTCAACACGTACATCATAAAGTCCGCTTCTGTCTAGTATCGACCTTGCTATATCCGCTCCAGTCATACCTTTACTGTTATAAACTTTGCTATAATTGCTAAAAGTACTCTTCACCTTAAATTGAGCATATAGTGAAAATAAAAACGCTGGCATCACAAGTACCAGATAATAAATATCAAATCCATAAAAATAGCCCATAAAATAACCTCCTATCAATTTTTGTAATGCTTAAAACATAACTTTGGCTTTATTTGCAAATCAAATGTCCTAATATCGAATAGTGCTAAATGCCCTCAAGTTTTTTACTAACATCTAAAATACCATCAAGCCGTGCCCTTAAAGCATCCACATTAACAAAAGTATTATAGCATGGTCCATTAGGTCTATCATTAATCAACCCGATAACAGGTATTTTACCTACATCAATTATTCCACTCGTAAGATCCCTCTCGCAAGCAACCGACAAAATCAGCTTAGGTCTGAGTTTTTTGACTATATTCCTTGCCACTGTCCCCCCGGTTACAATGCTAACTTTAACCCCGCGTGTTTCGGCAGTATTAACAATATCCCCAATTGAACACCTTCCGCATCTTCTGCAGTTATCAGAATTATTTGTAATTTTATACCCGCATTCCGAATACTGCAAACAATGTGGAAGCAGAATAAGGACGTTTTCAGGTGAATACTTCTTTCCTAGAGCATTTACCATAATATTATTAAAGTCTATATAAAACTTACGTATTAAATCCTTTTTTGTCTTAAAAATGCCTGCAAAAAATATTGCAAGGGGAAGCAGCGTCTTTATGCCTGTTCCCGCTATATAGCCTATTATCTTGTTCCTTGATTTGTATTTGTACACATAAAAAATGCATAAAATAGAAATCATATAAAATACTATTATTAGTATTGTCATCATGATCAAAATTAATAATATAAAGTTATATGTATTTATTGTTGAATAGCGGTAAATCAGTCCAAAAACGAACAACATGAATAACAGGACAAAAACAAGCAAGCCTGATAGCAAGACAAACTTTTTTAAGCCTTTATCCAAGTATTTCACCTTCATCCATTTTGTGCCCGCAGATATAATCCTCAACGCACATTTTTCTGCATGATTCAAACTGTACCTCTTTGATATTGAGCTTCCCGGTTCCACATGCAATTACAATACCATTCTTACCCACTTCACAAATGGTACCCGCCCTCAAATCATGCTTATCCTCGGATACAACCGAAGTTATCCAGATTTTCATCTTTCCACCGTTATAATATGTATAAGCTCCAGGCCATGGATTTGTACCTCTAATCAAATTGTGAATCTCTTTCGATGACCTTGTCCAGTCAACAAGTCCTGTATCTTTTGTCATCATGGAGGCATATGTAGCTTCTGCGTCAGACTGAGGCGCCCTCTCAAGGGTTCCCTCCTTTAACCTCACGAGTGTTTCCTTTAATACTTCTGCACCTAAAATTGATAACCTGTCATGAAGTTCTCCTGCAGTCATACCCTCAGTTATTTCAATCTCACCTTTAAGAAGCATATCTCCGGTATCCATGCCCACATCTGTAAACATGGTTGTAATACCTGTCACTTTCTCTCCATTTATAACTGACCACTGTATTGGAGCGGCACCTCTATATTTAGGCAGGAGAGAACCATGAACATTTATACACCCATATTTCGGTATATCCAAAACCGACTTGGGAAGAATTTTACCATACGCTGCTGTAACTAGCAAATCTGGATTTATATCCTTAATTATATTAGTAAATTCTTCTGTTTTTACTTTCTCAGGCTGTAGCACATCAATGCCATGCTCGAGAGCATATTCCTTAACCGGCGGCAAAGCCATTTTGTTACCCCTGCCTTTTGGCTTATCAGGCTGTGTCACTACAGCTACAACATCATATCCTTCCTTTAAAAGCATATCTAAAGATGGTACTGCAAACTCCGGGGTACCCATAAATATAATTTTCAATAAAGTCACCTCTTACATGTCAAAAAATCTTTCTAGCGTTTTTTAAACCTCGCAGAAATTAGTCTTTCAATTCTTTTTTATTAATCAATTTAATAGCCCTACTCTTAAAAAGAATCCCATCTAAATGATCAATCTCATGGCAAAAAGCTCTCGCAAGCAGATCTTCACCTTCCAAGCAAATCTTTTCTCCTTTTGTGTTTAATGCCTCAACCCAAACCTTTTTAGGTCTTACTACCTCTCCAACCAATTCAGGTACACTAAGGCATCCTTCTATATCAAGTACTTCTCCCTCTTCCTTTACAATTTTAGGGTTGATTAACTCTATCAGTCCTTCACCGACATCAATTACAACAAGCCTCTTTAAAACACCAACCTGCGGAGCAGCAAGCCCAACTCCATTTTCAGCATACATCGTATCAGCCATATCCTTTAGCAATATCAATATTCTGTTATCTATAACATCAACCTGCCTGCATACCTTTCCTAATACATCATCGCCATCAATCCTAACATTTCTTAATGCCATTTAAACTTTCCCCCAAACCATTTTTTATAGAATACTGAAACAAAAAATATTATAACATACTTATTGGATTTATATCCACACTAATACTTATGTCATTCTTGCCCTGTTTTTGATAAAAACTGTCTGAAACCTGTGTTAGTATATCTATAAGTTTTTCCATCTCTTTGTATTTAATAACAATTCGCCACCTGTATTTGTTCTTTATTTTTGTTATTAAAGAACGCGAAGGACCTAGTATACTAAAATTATTACCCTCATCAGCAAAATATGAATCAACAAATTTCTTAACTTCTACGGCCTTGTTGTATACCAATCGATCATTTACTCCACTCAAAACAATAGATCCAATGTTTGTAAACGGAGGGTATATGAGCTTTTCTCTAACCATCAGCTCCTTTTCAAAAAAGCCGACATAATCCTGTGAACACGCACACTCGATACTATAATTTTCTGCATTATAGGTCTGAATAATAACTCTGCCTGGAATTTTACCTCTTCCAGCTCTTCCTGCCACCTGTGTTATAAGCTGGAATGTTCTTTCAGTTGCTCTAAAGTCACCGGTATTTAGAATGCTGTCCGCCGCAAGTACACCTACAAGGGTAACATTAGGAAAATCATGTCCCTTTGCTATCATTTGCGTACCAACCAGTATATTAATGTTTTTTTCACGAAAGTTCCTTAAAATATCCTCATGCGAGTTTTTGTAGGTTGTTGTATCCATATCCATTCTTAATACGGTACTTTCCTCAAAATGCTTTCTTATTTCATCCTCAATCTTCTGAGTCCCAGTTCCAAAGCCTCTTATATGCGGACTTTTGCATTTTGGACAGCTACTCACGTTTTTAATGGTATACCCGCAATAGTGGCATATCAATCTTTCATCATATGAATGGTAGGTCATTGATACATCACATTTAGGACACTTCAATACATATCCGCAGTTACGACATAGCACAAAAGATGCATAACCCCGCCTGTTTAGAAAAATAATAGTCTGCTCTTTTCTTTTTATATTCTCTCTCATCTCACAAGAAAGTGCCCTGCTGAATATTGACCTGTTTCCCTCATCAAGCTCGCATCTCATATCTACAACTTCTACTTTGGGAAGAGTCAAATTATTGGCACGTTTAACCATTGTAAAAAGTGAAATTTCGCTCGAAACTGCCCTGTAATAGTTCTCTATCGAAGGTGTGGCAGATCCATACATAAGTATGGCATTCTCATTTTTGCAACGTTCCCTTGCCACCTCAACAGCATGGTACTTTGGAGAAATTTCCGACTTATATGAATTTTCATGTTCCTCATCTATAATTATAATTCCAAGGTTATCAAACGGTGCAAACACTGCTGATCTTGCCCCAACTGCAACCTTTATATTACCCGACTTAATCAGCCTCCACTGGTCATACCTTTCTCCTAAGGATAACCGGCTATGAAGTACAGCTACATATTCTCCAAATCTTCCTTTAAATCTTTCCACCATCTGGGGAGTCAAAGAAATCTCCGGCACAAGCACAATAGCTTGCTTTCCAGCATTTATTGCGTGATCGATAAGCTGCAGATACACCTCAGTCTTTCCGCTTCCCGTTATACCGTGCAGCAATACCTCGTTAAAGGCTTTGCTATCCAACATTTCTTTTACTTTAACTAAAATATGTTCCTGTTCTTCTGTTGGCCTTAACGGACTGGTTCTCTCAAAAGTCCTGTTGTTGTACGGATCTCTTGTAACTTCTATATCTTTAAACCCTATGTATCCATATTTATTAAGGGTATCCAATACACTCTTTGAAACACCCGCGAACCTTGCCAGATCTGTTACTGAAATATGCTCATTTTCCAAAAGCATTTCAAGTATTCTTACCTGTTTTATACTTCTCAGCCTGTTTCCTTCTATGTCTTCGAGCACTTCTTCAATAGGTTTTATAAGGTATGCAACCTTAACTAACTTTTCACTGACCTTTGACCCAAATTCTTCACTAACGGCTACACACCCAAGCTCCTCTAATTTGCTTAAATACTTTGATATACCCTTAATATTTGTTTCAGAGCTTAAATCATCATATTCAAGTTCCCCTCCAAAATCCATCAGTTTTTGAAGAATTTTATTATAATTTCCCTTTAAAGCATTGTCAAATTTAAGAAGTCTTACCGTCTTACAACTTACCATGCCTGTCCCTGGAGGAAGCAAACATTTAAACACATCAGAGTATGTACTTATATATCTATGTCTCATCCAATGCGCCAGCTTTATCATATTTATATCAACAACAGAACTTTTGTCTATAACTTCACTTATTTCCTTCAAGTCCTGCATATCGCTTTCACTTAAAACGCCCACAACATACCCTTCCCTGAGCCTGTTGGATTTACCAAAAGGTACAATCACCCGTATCCCAGGAGTTACATTACTAATATAATTGTCAGGTATCATATAGTGATATACCCTGTCAAACTGCCTTGTAGAATTGCTTATTACAATTTCAGCAATATTATTCATCATTGATCCCTTCACAGTAAAAATCCTTTTTATATTATAACAACTAATATTAATCCTAATCAATCATTTTAGAAAGTGTGCAATATAAAATTCCATAAAAAAATATAAAGTGGAACAGCAAACAAATAAGCTATTCCACTTAAATACTCATTACACACTATGTCAAATTAACTGCCTTCATAGGCTGTCAAAGTCCCGAAACATTTAATCCCCATTCAATTTTAGGACATTTAATCCCAAAATTTCTCAATAATACGCCTTGATAAAATCCGGCATGGATTGCGGGTCACCTTCAATAGAAAAATGAAACTCAATATTAAACTTGGATGAAAGCTTATCAACTTCTTCAAAAAAGCCACTTAAAGTTTCAATTTCATCCTCAATAATCCCGGTGATGTCATCAACAAACACACCCTTAATGTCATAATCTTCAGAAATAATTCCGCATAAAAACCCTAGAAAAGAACACGCTCTGTTTATCCTCACAGGAAACTCTGATAAATTGATGAACCTAACCTTATGTTTCAAATCGTACATAGACTGGCCAGTTCCATCAATAAACACTACATCGCCAGAATTTTCCGATGCCAGATTATTTGCAGTCTCTACTAAAACTCTGGTCTTACCAACACCTTTTTTTCCGCAAATCACTTTAATCATCAATATCAATCCTCCTTTTTTATACTTTCTCAAGGTACAGGACATACCCAACACACCTTTTTCAAAAATCTTCTGCACCCTAAGTAAATATTTTCGTATTTCTTAAAGCCTTTTCCAAAAAGTTGCTGCAAAGTCCTACAAAAAGCCCCATAATAACCCCTGATATAAGAAGTACCGGAAGAATTGTATAAACCACTATATCTTTCATCACAAAGCTTGCAATAACTACCTGCCCAAGATTATGACAAACTGCCCCTGCAATACTTATACCTATAATACTAAATACCTTAGAACCCCTCTTGTATAAGAAATACATTACAATTGCACTTAGCAGCCCTCCTGCTATACTAAAAAGGAAACCTGTCAGCCCTCCTCCAAAGATTGATGATAGTACACACCTGAGCAGGACTACTGCTAGAGCATCCTTTAGATCGAAAAATATAATCACTACAAGGGTAATTATATTTGCCAACCCCAACTTTACACCAGGTACTGGCACAAGAACCGGAATCCAGGATTCAATTATTGAAAGAACTAATGCTTGAGCCACCATCAACCCCAATATCACAATACGCTTTGTATTATTCACCCATGCTCCCATCTTTCCCAAAAAACATTTCCAAATGTCCGAATTCAATATATTTATTGCACAACACTAATATGTTACGACATCTACCTTTTCCGATTGACCCTCAATTTTAATTAAGGCACTGTTTGGAATGCATGCTGCCATATCTCCTCTTTCCGATAACCATCCAGTCTTTACACATAACTTATCAGGACATTGAGCCTCCTCAAATCTTATCCGACCTTTTTCCACAAGTACTACCTCATTATAGTATCCTGGAATTTCAATCTTCCTGGGCTCTGTAACAGTGTCTAGATCAATCTCCTCAATTACTCTGTCATTAACCTTAATAACCGCAACCTTATGCGTATTCTTCCCACCGCTTTTATATATTGATATACCGCCAAACGAAATAGCTATAATAGCTATAACAATAGCTACAAGTATGATATCACCTTTTTTCAACATATTCATACTCATTGCTCTCATCCTCAAATTCGAATATATCCTTTAGTCCTTCAGTTATATAAACCTTTTTATCGCTTGTTACAAAAACGGCCTCTACACCATCAAGCTTTTCAATCAAGTCCATACCCTTTTCCAGCCCTAAAACAAATGTAGCAGTTGATAACGCATCTGCATCAATCGAAAAGTCCGAGATTATTGTAGTACCTATAAGTCCTGAATTAGCAGGGTAACCTGTTTTCGGGTCAAGAATATGGTGGTATCTCACACCATCCTTTTCAAAATATCGTTCATAATCTCCGGAGCTAACTACAGCTTTATCTTTTACACCTACAATTCCAATATAAGAACCCTCAGGCCCCCTAGGATTTCTTATCCCTACTTTCCATGGACTTCCATCAGGTTTACCTCCCAATGTAACAACATTCCCTCCAAGGCTTATAAAAGCCGATTCAACACTCTGTTCCCAATATATTTCCATTGCCTCATCGGCCGCAAAACCTTTCGCAATTCCACCCAAATCAACTATTTGGCCAGATTTCTCAAGCTTTGCCATAGATCTGTTCTTATCAATTGTAATACTTCTATAATCAACAAGGCTCAACAAGCTATTTATCCTCTCCTTAGCAGGCACAGAAGGGTTATCCATAAATATCCCCCATTCCTTAACAAGCGGCCCTACTGTCACATCGAAAGCTCCCTGTCCTATTTCAGAAAACTCTTTAGCCTTCTCAAGTACAAATATGGCATCTTCGTTCAATTTTACAAAGTCTGTTCCCGAAGCGTTATTGAGCTTGTTTATTTCCCCTCCTGCTTTAGTTATAGTCATATCGCTTTCAATTTTTTTGATTCTATCCATTACCTGCTTACCGATTTCTTCTCCATTCTTATTATAGATCCTCTGCGTAATTACAGTTCCCATAGCAAAGTCTGTAATTTCATATGGAGCAGATTTAGAACTGCCACATGCTGTCATGGATATTGCCGCAAACATAATTAATATAATTAACCAGTTTTTTCTCATAATTGTTTCTCCATTTAGGGCGTTTCCAAAAAATCCTTATCCCGGAAAATATTTTGTAAAACGCCAATTGAAAAGTATTTAACTTCGTTCTGCTTCAACAAAATAAAGCTCCACAACCCACTTGGAGCACTCATTATTTTTTTGCCACCATATCACCTTACTATTTATTGCCTTATATTGAATACTTTAAACACCCACAAAAACCCCTCGGATTAATTATCCTATATAATAGCATAATTATATTATCTTTACAAAACCGTGTCAAACAAAAGCCCCTTTGTAAATAAAACTTATCTTACTTAAGTACATGTTAAAAGCTTAAAACAGATAAAATAAAGTGATGACACTCGATCATCACTTTTTTATTCTTAAGGTTCATCAGTAGTATTCTCTTGCTCATTTTCATTTTCATTTTCATCCTTACTTTGCTCTTCAGAGCAGATTTCCATCTTGGAAACCGAAACCTCATAAGCCACCTTTGTCATCACTTCGCCATTTTCCAGCTTCTTCTGGTATTCTCTGCTTTGAATCCTTCCCCAAACTTTTATATTGTCGCCGATCTCCAGGTTTGATGAATATCTTGCATTTCTCCCCCACGATATACATGGAATATAATCTGATTTATTGTAAGGCCTGTTTACTGCCAACAATATATCAGTTATTTCCCTTCCAAAAGGAGTTGTTCGATATACAGGCTTTTTGCAGATAAAGCCGTTAAGATATATCTGATTGGGATTCTTTATTTTCCTTTCATCCTCAAGAAAATTGATTTCCCTGGCAAAAACCGTCAAAATAAGTTTACTTCCTTCCGTATTACCGTTGAAATTATTATATGACCGGAATTGCCCTTCAACCTCAATAAACTTACCAATCTCTAAACACTCTCTGGAAATCAAACGCTCTGAAACAGTCACGCTTATTTTATCGTAACTATCACTTAGTCTGGGCACTTCGAGCGAAAAAGAGTAAAACCCTTCACCGTATACCTCATGGCTAAATTCTGCTTCAGTTGCTATCTTACCGGAAATGGTCACCATGTTGTTCTCAATGATGTTTCCGACCATCCGACCCCCACACTCCTCTCTTAGGCTTGCGTACATTAAATATTTATCTAATGTAATGTTTATTCGCAATGGGTAGATTTTAGAATTACTTTATATATAAATATTAAATCTTTAAAGTTATATCCGGAGATTCACAGTATAATTATCTTAACATATAGATAACGAACACTAAAGTTAAATCTATTTAGCACTTAAACGTTATCTAATTTAGATGAAAACATCCTTTAGATTTAGTTTTAGAGTTTTTCATCTATACTATTATCGGTTTATTTCTAATTATATTACACAATTTTAAACTTGCAAATCCCCGAAATCACATTTTTATATAATAATCTCTTTAGTTTCTTCTAATTGTTCAGTGAATTTAAATCTACACCATTTACCAGAGCAAATGTAGCTGCAGCTAAAACATTATACGGATCATACATGTCAGGTTGAGTTTTAACTATAAATTCCTGTGGTTCAATTACGTTTCCGTTTCTTGCAAACACAGTCCGCTGCAAACAGCACATTATATTGTTTTTTGCTACTAGATCGCCTACGCTTGATGTGGTTATACTGGCCTTAAGGTTAAAGCCATATGTTATGATATAATGCTTGATTCCATTTAGAAAATTAGAAAGTTCGTTGTCATCAGCATTGACTATTGCAATGCCTTTTTCATCTAAAAGTGAGAATGCTTTTCTCATTGATTCCTTATAAGCATCAGAAATAGACTCTTTAAAATCATCGGATTTATCAGTGAAAATTATTATATCAAATTTCAAGTAATCAAAAATTTCTTTATCGAGATCAAAGATATTTACCTTCAGTATTAAAATATCCGTATTATTCTTCAATAGCTCGGACAAATATGCTTTGAATCTCTTACTGTCAAGATTTGTCAAACTTTTCGAATCCACAAAACTAAACCTCTTTTTTGAGGCAGAAAAGATTGAATTAATGAGATCGGCTGTGCTTTCCTTATTACTTTGACTAATAATGCCAGCTATTAGCACTTGTTTAACCCCATTTCTTGTGATAATTGTAATTTTATAATGTACTTTTTTTTGATTTTTTATGTAAAACATTATAATACCAACTTTATTCCTTCTTTATCTGCCTTCCTTCATCATTGATCTCATAATTCTCCTTCAAAATTAATTCAGATACAGGAACAAGCTCAAAGCCTTGACTTTTTAGTGATGTAATAATTGATGGCAAAAGCTTCGCTGTATGTGGAGTGTCATTATGAAACAAAATAATCGAGCCATTATTTACCTTCTTTAAAACTCTGTTATGTATTTCCTCAGAGGTTATGCCAGGTTTCCAATCAAGGGAATCCACATCCCATTGTATCGTATACTCATTATACTCCCTAGCTATCCTTACAACACTATTGTTATAGTCGCCATAAGGTGCTCTGAAAAGATCAGGTTTCTTCCCGGTAATTTTCTTTATCACATCATCACATTTGGCTATCTCAGATCTGATTGTACTATTGTCAATTGCTCCCATACGTAAATGCGCATATGAATGATTGGCAACATCATGCCCGTTCTCCGATAACATTTTTACTGCATCAGGATATTTTTCCGCCCAATTACCTACTAAGAAGAAACTTGCCCTGACATTCTGCTCCCTCAAAGTATTTATGATTTCCGGTATATCATTAGCCTCCCAAGCACAATCAAATGTAATAGAAGCTCTCTTTTGATTACACTCTACAGAGTATATTGGCAGGTCACGTTTCTGCTCAAATACCTCTGCCATTTCTTCTTTTGATAAAAAAATGCCAGTAAGTATGGTAAGTCCTGCAATCACTAATAATGCATACTTATACATGGCGTTTATTTTTATAGTGTATAATTTCATCTTTTCTCCCTGAATGTCCTTAATTATCCTAAATAAATAATATTCATACTTTTAAGTTTATAGAATTAAAATTTGAGACACAATATTTTATAATATAAAGTGTCTCAAACGCTCTTTTATCTATAATAGTATTTATCACAGTTATTAGTATCCTTTACTGGAGCTTTATTCTTTTGGCAGCCCTCGTCTTTTGGATAGCTATTTGCATCTTCTTCCCAACCTTCAACGCCGTCTTCTTCTGTATTATAAACCTTTACATCGTTTACCCATACTTTTATTACATACCTTTTACCTGGTTCAAGCGGTCCAAAGAAGAACTGTCCACATTCATCCGTAAAAGCGTGTGTTATGGGCTTTAACGAGCATCGTTCGTCACAGTCTTTAGCCTTAAAAAGCTTAACTACTGCATCTTTAACAACTTTCCCTTTACAATCCTTGATAATACCAAATAACATACTTCTTGTTTCATCTTCCAATGTAATGACTGTATCTATTTGTTCATTCGGTTTTGGGATAAAAGAATATGTGGTAATTTTAGACCTCATAATCACATCCTCCTCAATAAATATCATTCTCACATATTTATAATCCACAATATGTAGCAGTTATAAAATATGTGAGAATTATTGAGGCAACTGTAAATAACCTTTAGTCCCGCCTTTCTTTACCATTCTCAATATTTTCAGCATTCATTATGACTTCCTGTTTCATTACACCGACTTTTTAAAACACAAGAAGCACATTTTGGTTTTTTGCCGGAACAACAATCGCTTCCAAGCTTTACTATAAGGGCATGAAACTGATTATACAAATCAACTTCCTCAGGCAGGTGCTTCATAAAGAACGCTTGGACGTCATGGTACTTCTCATCATTTTTGATAAAACCTAATCGCGAGAATATCCTTACGGTATAGGCATCCACAACAAATATCTTTTTATACCCTGCATATAATAATATTGAATCCGCAGTCTCCGGACCTATACCTCTGACCTTTAAAAGCATTTCTCTTAAAACGCCAAGCGGGGTTTTAAACATCTTGTCGAGGTTTCCTTCAAACTCTTCTACCACGAAGGCTACAACTGACTTAAGTATTACAGCTTTTCTGTTGAAAAATCCTGCAGGCTTTATTAATTCCTTGATTATCTCTATGTCACACTCATATAGTTTACCGGCATCCAACAAATTACTTTTCTTAAGGTTATCTATTGCTTTAACAACATTACTCCAAGATATAAACTGAGTTAACACCGCACCCACAATTACTTCAAACTGTGTTTTTGCTGGCCACCAGTGCTGATCTCCAAATTTTTCAAAGAGCAACCCATATATCTCAAGCAGTTGATCTGCTATTTTCTCACTGTCCAAATTATCACCCCCGTATGGTCACAATTATAATGCTAACATTTTATCACAGCTTTGGTAGTTTAAAAACTATAAATCAAAATCTCAGCGGCATTTAACCCCTCCTGATTTTGGAACGTTTGCTTTCCAAATTCCACAAACAAAAAAGCAGACAGAAATTTACTTTCCATCTACTTTAATTATTCCTTTAGCCCAAAATTATAGCCGAAGTTACATTTTTAGAATCCCCAGAAAACACTAATCTCCTGAAATGCTTAAAGTCTTAGCCTTAACACCTTCAATACCGTTTAGTTCGTCCTCCAAATCCGTTATTTCGCCTTTATCTCCACCTACTTGAAGTAATACCAGACCTTCCTCCGAACAAACATCTCCGGCCTCGTGAAGCCCAAGCCTCATTTTTATTGAGCAGCCATGTTTTGTAAAGACTTCCTGAACCGTTGGAGCCTTTTTGGAACGATGATTAATAACTACTGCCATGATATTATACTCGCTCATATATCACTTTCCTCCTCAAAATTATTCAATATAAATATACCCAATCATTTATTATTCTAAAACATTAATATAAAATATACTACAATAAGAGAACAAAAATACAATACACTCATATAATACTATAGATGCAATTAGGGATGCTGAAAGTATAATTTCGGCTATTCCTTAGCTTCAAATAATTTGCTCGGCAAAGGTGCCTTCTTAATTGGGGTACCTTTTTATTTTTGACTTGGGAGATGATGAAACAATGTGTGGAATAGCTGGATGGATAAACCTGAAAGAAGATTTACGTCAAAAAGAAGAAATTATGAACTCAATGATCAAAACGTTAGCAAACCGCGGCCCCGACGCATCAGGAACATGGTTTTCTCCGAATGCACTTTTAGCCCACAAACGCCTTATAGTAGTTGATCCCGCTGGGGGCAGCCAGCCAATGACCCGGCAATATGGTGAAAATGAATATGTTATCACATATAATGGTGAGCTTTATAACACAGTTGACTTAAGACAAGAACTAGAAGCAAAGGGACACATTTTCAGAAGTAATTCCGATACCGAAGTACTGCTTGTATCGTATATCGAATGGGGTCCAACATGTGTTGAGTACCTTAACGGTATATATGCTTTTGCAATATGGAGTGAAAAAGACCGCAGCCTGTTTATGGCACGTGATAGATTTGGTGTCAAACCATTATTTTATACTTCTTCCGGAGATTCTCTCATATTTGCATCCGAATTAAAAGCTATACTGTCAAATCCGCTCATCAAGCATGAAGTAGCCTCAGATGGCTTGGCTGAAATATTTACCCTTGGCCCAGCAAGAACACCCGGCCATGGTGTATTCAAAAATATCTATGAGGTCAAACCTGCCCACTGCATACTTTTTGATGTGAACGGTCTGCATGATAGAAAGTACTGGGCTTTGGAAAGCAAACCGCATACCGACAGCCTTGACACCACCATTGATAAAGTACGCGAACTTGTACTTGATGCTATTAACCGCCAACTTGTAGCTGATGTACCCATCTGCACTTTCCTTTCAGGGGGACTGGATTCAAGTATTATTTCTGCTGTAGCCGCAAATTCCTTTAAAAACAATGGAAAGGGACAACTTCACACTTTTTCAATCGATTATGTAGATAATGATGCATACTTCAAACCAAGTTTATTTCAGCCTAATTCAGATGCACCATGGGTAAAAAGGCTTTCCGATGAAATAAACTCCTGCCATCACTACATAGAATTCGATACTCCGAATGTTGTAGACGCACTTACTGATGCAGTGAAGGCCAGGGATTTGCCAGGTATGGCGGATATTGATTCATCCTTATGGCTTTTTTGCAAGGAAGTTAAAAAACATGCTGTTGTTGCTCTATCAGGTGAGTGTGCAGATGAGATATTTGGCGGTTATCCATGGTTCTATAACCCTGAAATGCTAAACTCCAACACATTTCCATGGTCAAGATCGGTAAAGGAAAGAATATGTATACTCGCACCAGGTATATTACAAAACATTGATGGTGAGGAATATGTTAAACAAAGGTATATTGAAACCCTTGCAGAAGCGCCTGTATTAGCCCAGGAGGAAAAACATGAAAAGCGCACGCGTGAGATGATGTATTTAAATATCGTATGGTTTATGGCAACACTTTTAGACCGTAAAGACAGAATGTCCATGGCGACAGGTTTGGAAGTACGTGTACCTTTCTGCGACCATCGTATAGTTGAATATTTATGGAATGTTCCCTGGGAAGTTAAGTACCTCGATCAAAGGGAAAAGGGATTGCTGCGTCGTGCAATGAAAGGGATATTGCCTGATGATGTATTGTTCCGCAAAAAAAGTCCTTACCCTAAAACGCATAACCCTGCATATTTGGGAGCCGTAAAAAATTGGTTACAGAAGATTATTGATGACCCATCATCACCTCTACTTCAAGTAATTAACCGCAAACGGATACAGGAGATTATTGACACTGATGGTGCAGCCTTCGGAGTACCATGGTATGGTCAATTGATGACTGGACCTCAACTCTTTGCATATCTTATACAAGTCGATATATGGATGAGGGAGTATAAGGTTAGTATTATATAGACTATTGTTTTAATATTACAAATTACAAAAAATCCCTGATAAATCAAGGTTTATTGGGGATTCTATAATATAAGCAGTTTTTCTATTTTGATTCAGACTATTACTATTCTTCGAATATTCTAGTTAGAGAATAGTCTATTTGAATGCCTTTTTCTAACTAACAAAATTACTAATCTATAGGCTAAAAAAGCTATTAAAATAAAGGAATTGATAACAAATAAAAACTGTACTCTAAAAATTTTCAAAAACATATATGTAAAAGGTATGCTTATAAGTTTGCCAACATTACACAAGAAGTCATTACACGCTGTAACTCTTCCAACAAAACCTTTTTTGGTCTCAATAAGCAGAAATGAACCCAAAAGAATCCACAATAGAGATAGCGCCGTACCTTCTATTAATTGCAACATTATTATTGAATGTAAGTCATTTAAAACGCTATATAAAAGCCATATAACTGAAACTGCAAATATAAACAGGTAGGTGTTTGCAACTTTAGTCTTTTTTGTTTTCCTTGCAAATATCATTGATACAAACATAGCAACAAGATTTGTTCCGTATAATATTGACAGCATAATGCTCCAACCTTTGCTTGTTATACCAAGCGTATCAAAAGCAAAGGAATAAAAAGTAATATTGATTGAAGTTATTGCCAAGCTCATAACAAACCCGATCTCAAGCAGTTCGGCAATACGCTGGAACTTTAAACTGTAACAAAAGCTTTCCTTAATATCTACCCAAATACCATAAATCGATAGCTTCCCATAACATGATACATAACTTTTCTTACACTTTACAAATATAATTATCATAGCTGAAGTAAAAAAGGATAAGCTGTTTACAGTAAACGCCATGTTCAATCCCCACACTCCAACCCCAATCCCCGCAATGAGTGTACCAAATATAAAAGCTGCTCCAAATACTCCACTTTGCAGTGAACTGGCTACTATTAAGTCTTTACTATCTACAACACTTGTAATTACTTTATTTCGGGCCGGATTATAAAGAATGTCCAACGAGTTAAGTAAAAATATAAGAATATAAATTACACCTACATTGCAATTAATTGTAAACAACATTACAATTATTCCTCTTAGAATGTCAATTATAATTAATATACGTTTACCTGAAAATATATCACCTAAAACACCTGCGATGGGCGATAAAAATAAACTTGCAAGGGGCGTACATATTAATGCATAACTTGCAGCCAATCCTGAACCTGTTATTTTTACAAGCAACATAGTAGCAGCAACCGCCTGGAAAGCATCTCCAAAGTTTGATATACCCTGACTAAACAATAAAAGCATAAACGGTTTGTTTGTTATTATTCTTGCATTTTTATTATTAAGTGACATAGTTAAACCCCTTTTAATGTATACAAATAGATATTATTAAAAGCATTGAACTAATATAACCACATATTTGATATACCTCAACAGTAACCATATTTATAGGATTATGTCTCATACTTTTGTGATTAAGAATATTTTTAATAGCTTGTATTTAAGTCTAAAAGTTCTATTCTTAAAATAATAATTTTAAGGGGGTGAAAAATTTGTTCGTTGTTATTAAATTGAAAGCCAAGAATATAGTAATGTATACTATAGCAATAATAGCCTTTCTTATATGTTTCATGCTCGTTACAGAGCAATGTATAACCTCTTTTTATGCAAATAAAGCTAAGCCTCAATACCTTATTGTCATTTATATTGATGAGAAGAAACTATATTTGTTTGAAAACGAAGAGTGTATCAAAAAATATCCTATTGCTTCAGGCATGCCTGGTTGGCCTTCTCCTATAGGAAGTTGGAAGATAGTAACAAAAGATGATTGGGGTGAAGGGTTTGGTGGGCGCTGGTTGGGCCTTAATGTTAAATGGGGCAGGTATGGTATTCATGGAACATCTGAAGAATATACTATCGGAAGTGCTGCCAGCCATGGATGTATCCGCATGTTTAATAAAGACATAAAGGAACTATATAATATAGTTCCTCTCGGTACGAATGTAATTATAAAAAACGGAAGTTTTGGACCGTTTGGTACAGGATTCAGAGAGCTGCTTCCTGGTGACAGGGGAGCTGATGTTCTTGCCGTTCAACAAAAACTAAAAACTTTAGGATACTTCCATAGCAAAGAAACTGGAATATATGAAGACGATTTAAAATACGCCTTACATAAATTCCAGAAAGATAAAAAACTCGAGGTTAAAAATGCAATTACCCGTGCAGATTACCATGCCATGGGGTTTAGAGAGTTTGAATAGCAAACATTAATCTGCGCTTTAAACTATTTATTTTTTTCAATAATATATGACATTGGGTTGTAATAACTTTTACCAAGCTCTTTGATAGCTGTTGTGCCATCTGGGTTTTCAATTGTCACCCAGGATCTAACAACTCCGCCATCCATGCCTTCAAGGATAACTTTTTCCGTACCGGCAGGCAAACTTGTGTTTGTTTTATATATTTTCTCAGCCTGATATACTTTAAGAGTTTCATGGTGCCACTGTACTTTTGGGGGCTTTGTTTTCCCGTAAAATCCGATATACAGTGTGTTATCAACTCCCTGCGCCCAAATAAGTATTGGAAATGTTGTATTATTTTTAAATTTAAAATCTTTTGCTCCATAAGAAACTGTAGCATCTTGTCCATAAGGTACATATGGTACAGGCATATTATGGTTATACCTTTCTACAACCTGCAGATTGCTTAAAATGGCAACATTATATAGTGTAGAAGCAATCTTGCAAACTCCCCCACCTACCGTAGTTATAAGTTGAGTACCGGCATATGTCGGTCCTTTTTGAAATCCCCTATCCAGTGTGTATGGGCCCACCTTTTGGTTTTGTGAAAACACTTCACCCGTTTTTACTATTGTTCCTGCCAAATAACGGGCTGCGAGATGTACATTATCTTCTTCCCCAGGGAGTGGGTCACGTAAAACTGTTTTGTACCCTGCCAGGAGTTCATTACAATCATTCGTCGTTTGAACTGCTTTAAACTTGTCATCATTTTCCCATGGAAACGATGAAGTTTCTCCTGACTTTATTGATTCAACAGTTAAACTTTTAGGGCCATTTTCATTATTCAGGTCTGACTTTTCTGGACCAGTAGTCTCAGCTCTTAATATAGCATCGCTATTAATATTATTGTTTGAATAGTTTATCTGCTCTGCTTTGGCATTTGATAAATTCCTATCAGACTCTATCCCATTTGTAGAATACCCGTTACTGCATGAAATAATTGAAAATGCTAACATGATTATTAAAAAAAACAAAATATGTTTACTTCTCATGTTTCAAATTTCTCCTTTTTGAAAATTTCCCAAAGATTCATTAAGGAACGCTGAAAATATAGCTTAGGCTGTAATCTCAGCATTCCTTAATAAAATATCCATGCCAATTTGTATTTTTTGCATTTCATATAATATTACTCAAAAATAATCTTCCAGTTCTAAAATAATGCCATCAGTCATATTCTGAAAGTAACGAAGCGAAAAAAGTACAAGGGGAAAAAAATGCAAAAATTTGCAGGGGGAAAGAGTCCAATGGTTTTCGTATTGTCAATTATAGGAATGATTTGTTGGGGTGTAGCACCAATATTCGTAAAATTAGGCTTAAAGAATATTGACCCTTTGCTAGGGTTAGCCATAAGGACTATGTTCACTGCCATACTTATTACAGGATGGATGTTTTTTAGCGGAAATATATCAAACGTAAAAAGCATTTCCTCTTATACATTAATTTTGTTGGCAATAGAAGCAATCTTGGCAACACTAATTGGAGATCTTTCATATTTTGCAGCTATTAAAAGGGGTTCCGTTTCATTAGTAACCATAATTATGTCAAGCTCACCTTTAGTAACTATGCTATGTTCAGTTTTATTTTTAGGAGAACAAATTACCACATGGCGGTTAATTGGTGCCGGTTTTATAATTGCAGGTATTACACTTATATTATAAACTCAACTTTCCCACAGCATTTTGGGCTCTTTGCTGCTTACGCAGCATTGCTCGCTGCGGTCAAAAAGTAAACTTTTTTCCCTTAACATGCGAGCAACCAGAGCCTCAAAATGCTAAATGTGGGAAAGTTGAGTTATAAATATATAAAATTAGGCCTTTCCCCTTAAGAAAAGACCTACTCAATATAAATCTTATGTTTTCATTATTACTAGCTGTTTGATCATTTTTGAATTACAACCTTTGTTCCAACTTTAACGTAATCATAAAAGTCTTCTACTGAGCTATTGCTCAAACCTACACAACCCCAAGTCCAATCACTTCCTAATTCAGCAGTACTTCCACCGTGTATTCCGACACCGCCGCCTAAAGAAGTGTTCTGCGGAGTAGTTTGAAAGTTTTTGAATGCAGTTACTATCTCTTCATATATACTACTGCTAATTATCCCATCTTCAAGTCCACGTTCTGCATCTTCGATATTTGGATAACTTAGTCTCATCCATCTTGAACCCAGATATTCGTCTGCTGGATCTAAAATTGACTTTTCCGATATATAAAATGTTCCTTCAGGTGTCTTATGATCACCTGAAATTTCCTTATCCCCTAAATCGCTATCTCCTAACTCGACATGGTATGACTTTAGAAGTTTTCCATTACTTATCAAGCTTAGAACATGATCGGATTTATCAACATAAATCTCTAACCCATAAGTTTGAATATCAATACCCTTCTCATTTATTATATCACTAAGTGGCCTTTGCTGGTTTATCGGAGTTTCTTGAACCGCTTCAGCTGTCTTGGTATCTGACTTTAATGGATCCTCCTGTTTTAAAGCATCTATATCCACGTTATATTTATTGGTTGTAGTATGAAAGTAACCTCCAACCTTTGCTATATACTGATTTGTGTTCAAAAAAGCCTTTGCAGCTGAAAAAGAACCCGGGAATGCCGCAAGTATAATTGTAACAATACCTGCTCCAAATAATACATAAGCGATTCTTCTTAAAATTGGCCTCTTTATCATTTTTATCACCCCTACATATTGAAAAAAATAGTATTTTTGTATAGCTCGACTATTCTAACACATCAAGCATTACCCCTTCCAATGTAATATAAGGAAAAAGCATTAAGAAACCATATAGTAAAACCTTTTGCAAATCGGGCTGCAGCTGGTATAGGTTTTTCCAAAAGATAAATTACAGAAGTTTTAAGCCAACTTTATTATAAGAAAGTTTACAATAAGTGAAGTAGACAGCCACATTTTTTCCTCACTTATAATAAAATATTATAGAAAAATAAAAGTAGGGGATGGAAATGGAAACATTAACTTTAGGCTCCACAGGTCCAAACGTGAAGTTAATTCAAAGTCTGCTTAATAGAATAGGTTATAATGCAGGTCCAGTTGACGGAAAATTGGGACTCCAAACACAGCAGGCAATCAAAGCTTTTCAAAGAAACTACGGCCTTGTTCCCGATGGTGTTGTTGGCCCAGCTACATGGAGGATATTTGAAAGATTTCTTTTGGGCTATGATATTTATACCATCCAACCTGGTGATACTTTAAATAATATTGCCAGAAAGTATTACACAACTTTAAACGCTATATTAACTGCAAACCCTGGAATAAACCCAAATGCCCTAACTATAGGACAGCGGATTACTGTACCCTATGGAATAGATATTGTGTATACAGATATTGATTATACATATGATATTTTAGAAAGACAAATACAAGGACTTAGGGTAAGATATCCATTTATCGAAGTCGGCTCTGCTGGCAACAGTGTTATGGGCAAAATGTTATATACTATAAGACTAGGAAGAGGTTCCAATCAGGTTTCCTATAATGCCTCCCACCATGGAAACGAGTGGATTACTACACCGTTATTAATGAAATTTATCGAAAACTTTGCAAAGGCATATTCAGGTGGCAGAACTCTAGGAGGCTATAGCACCACCAATATTTGGAACCGCAGCAGTATATATATTGTCCCGATGGTTAACCCTGACGGAGTTGACCTTGTAAACTATTGGCCAAATTATTCAAATTCCACTTATATTCAGGCATCCCGCCTGAATACCACAGGACTGCCTTTACCAAGAGTATGGAAGGCAAATATACGTGGAACTGACCTGAATTTAAACTATCCTGCAGGTTGGGAAAACGAACATGAACTTGAGCTTCAACAAGGAATTACCGGTCCAGCTCCAAGAGACTATGGCGGACCTTTTCCGCTGTCCGAACCTGAATCTGCTGGCATGGTCAGCTTCACCAGACAACATAACTTTAGACTGGTTATAGCATACCATACGCAGGGTGAGGTTATATATTACCAATATGATAATCTTATGCCTCCCGAATCACTAAGAATTGCCCAACTGTTTTCAAGGGTAAGCGGTTATGCTATTTCACAAAACCCTGGTGAAGCATCTTATGCAGGATACAAAGACTGGTTTATACAGGATTTCAGGCGTCCCGGTTTTACTATCGAGGTTGGAAAAGGTGTAAATCCTTTACCAATAACCCAATTTCCTAAAATATATCAGCAAAATGAAGAAATTCTATTACTTGGCGCTCTGGTTTAATTCTCCGTTAATAAAATCTTTACATCATTTAGACCCTCCCAATTTTAGGATATTTGCTTCGCAAATTCCTCAAATAAAAAACCAACCATCATTTTCTGAGGTTGGTTTTTTATTTATTTGCCAAGTACTCTTATATAGTTTACATATGAATCAAAGGTAAGCGGACCAGCAGTTTTATGAATACTTACAGCACTCATATCCGCTCCTACTACCATTGCTGTCAATGGGAAATCGTCATGAAATGACATATGAGCCCCATGCGCTTCATCAACTAAAACAGCCATCCATTAAAATACCTGAACCATATTTTTATTTAAAGTAATTTACACCTGCTTCAAAAAGCTTCTGATCCTTCTCTCCTGGAACATTTTTAACTACATTGGTTCCAATTCTCTCGGAGTGCCCCATCTTCCCAAGAACTCTTCCATCAGGACTTGTTATTCCCTCTATTGCTTCAAAAGAACCGTTAGGATTAAACCGTATGTCATAACTCGAATTACCATCAAGATCTACATACTGTGTCGCTATTTGGCCATTCTTTTCTAAAGCTTTAAGCACCTCTTCACTTGCCACGAATCTTCCTTCACCATGTGACACTGCTATAGAGTGAATGTCACCAACTTTAAGGTTGCTAAACCATGGGGACAGTGTAGATGATACTCTAGTATTTACCATACAGGAAACGTGGCGTCCGATTGTATTAAAGGTCAATGTAGGGCTTTCATCAGTCAGATCCCTTATTTCGCCATAAGGAACCAACCCCAGCTTGATAAGAGCTTGGAATCCGTTACATATACCAAGCATTAACCCATCTCTTTCTTTTAACAAACGCATAACCGCATCCTTAACCTTAGGATTTCTAAATGCTGTAGCGATGAACTTACCTGAACCATCAGGTTCGTCTCCTCCGCTGAAACCTCCGGGGATCATTATGATTTGGGAATTATCAATCGTCTTAGCCATTAAATCCACGGATTTATCTATTTCAGAAGATGACAAATTCTTAATAACAAATATTTCCGCCTGTCCACCAGCTCTTTCAAATGCTTTTGCAGTATCATATTCGCAATTGGTTCCTGGGAATACCGGTATAAATATCCTCGGCTTTGCATATGAAACTTTAGGTCTTGAAGTATTTCTTATTTCATACCCATATTGCTTTGGTTTACTATTAACAGGCTCTGTCCTGGTTGGGAAAATCTTTTCCAATGGTTCTTCCCAATTTTCGATCAAACTCTTTATGCTCATACTTACACCGTTTAAGTCAATAGCTTCCTTCTTTTGAGTAGTACCAAGGACTTCATAATCAATACCGGCAAACAATGTGCTTAAATCTTCATTCTTATTTATTTCCAGAACTATTGACCCGTATTCTGGAGCAAACAGCTTGTTAACCGGTAAGTCTCCCTTAAATGTAAAGCCTATCATATTTCCAAAACTCATTTTGCTTATTGCCTCTACTAGCCCACCTGACCTTACAGTCTGTGCTGCCAAAACTTTTCCGGCACTCATTATTTCATTTATTCTAGTATAGTTTTTATCCAAATTATCAAAATCCGGCAATTCATTTGCATCTCTCTTTAATGCTACAAGTACTACATTACTGTCAATATTCTTAAACTCTGTTGAAACAACATTTCTCACATCTACGATATCTACTGCAAAGGAAACAAGAGTAGGAGGAACATTCATATCCTTAAAGGTTCCAGACATACTATCTTTTCCGCCTATTGCAGGTATACCAAGTTTCATCTGTGCATAGTAAGCACCCAAAAGTGCACTGAAAGGTTTGCCCCAACGCTTCGGATCCTTTCCAAGCTTTTCAAAATATTCCTGTAAGGTAAGTCTTGCAGTCTTGTAGTTTCCTCCCATAGCAACTATTTTTGCTACCGATTCAACCACTGCAAACACAGCTCCATGGAAAGGACTCCATTTAGCTATTAGCGGATTATACCCATAAGTCATTATTGTACCTGTAGTTGTATCTCCATTCAATACAGGAATTTTTGCAGCCATTCCTTCTGCAGGACTTAACTGACACTTCCCTCCAAACGGCATCAGAACAGACCCTGCTCCAATAGAAGCATCAAATCTTTCAATCAGTCCCTTCTGGCTGCACACATTAAGGTCCTTTAACGTATCAACCCACTTCTGTTCTAAGTCCTTCGCATTTTGCTCGCTCAATGCTGCCTTGAAGTAGGTATTGTCTTCTGAAGGCGCAGTTATAATAATATTGGAGTTTTGCTTAACCCCGTTAGTATTTAAAAACTCCCTGCTTAAACTAACTATGGTCTTTCCTCTCCAAACCATAGACAATCTTGGCTCAGCAGTCACATCAGCAACCGTTGATGCTTCAAGGTTCTCATCTCTTGCAGCTTCAATAAATTTAACTACGTCCTCTTTTTTAACAACAACAGCCATTCTCTCTTGAGACTCAGATATAGCTAGCTCTGTTCCATCCAAACCTTCATACTTTTTAGGCACCGAATCCAAATTAATCTTAAGACCATCTGCCAACTCCCCTATAGCAACAGAAACTCCTCCAGCTCCAAAGTCATTACACCTTTTTATCATAGTACTAACTTCAGGCCTTCTAAATAGTCTCTGAATTTTTCTTTCAGTAGGAGGATTACCCTTTTGTACTTCAGCTCCGCAAGTAAGCAATGACTCTTCCGTATGCTCCTTTGAAGACCCTGTTGCTCCTCCACAGCCGTCACGGCCTGTCCTTCCGCCTAATAGAATGATTACATCACCAGCTTCAGGCGTTTCTCTGACAACATTTTTCTTTGGTGCTGCACCAATAACTGCTCCGATTTCCATTCTCTTAGTCACATAATCTTCGTCATATATTTCTGCTACCTGACCTGTGGCAAGACCGATCTGATTTCCGTATGAACTATACCCTGAAGCAGCTCCGGTTGTTATCTTCCTCTGTGGAAGTTTACCCGGTATCGTATCTTGAATACTGGTTCTTGGGTCTCCACTTCCTGTAACACGCATAGCCTGATAAACATAGGACCTTCCTGATAACGGATCTCTTATTGCTCCGCCCAGACAAGTCGCTGCTCCACCAAATGGTTCAATTTCAGTAGGATGGTTATGTGTTTCATTTTTGAACATCACCAGCCACTCTTCGTTATTTCCGTTTACATCAACATTTACTACTATACTGCATGCATTTATCTCATCAGACTCATCAAGATCTTCCAAACTTCCCTTTTTCCTAAGTTCCTTCATTGCAATTGTTGCAATATCCATGAGGCAGACATCCTTTTGCCTGTCTCCATACACATACTTCCTTGATTCAAGATAGCTCTCATAAGCATTCTTTATAGGTGCACTAAATTTACCATCCTCAATCTCGATACTCTGAATATTTGTGAGGAATGTTGTATGACGGCAGTGGTCAGACCAGTAAGTATCAATAACCCTTATTTCAGTATAGGTCGGATCTCTCTTTTCCGTATCTCTAAAATACTTCTGGCAAAACTCAAGATCCTCTAGTGACATCGCAAGGCCCATTTCATCCATAAAGTCCTTAAGCTCATCAAAATTCTTATTTATAAAGCCATTCAAGATTTTTACATCAGCAGGTATACTAACTTCGACCTCCAAAGAAGCAGGCTTTTCCATAGATGCTTCGTGGCTTTCAACAGGGTTTATCAAATAACTCTTTGCCTTTTCATATTCACTGTCTGATACTTCACCCTCTAAAACAACAAGCTTCGCAACTTTAGTATTTGGTCTTTCACCATGAGTAAGTATCTGCACACATTGAGAAGCAGAATCAGCTCTCTGGTCATATTGTCCTGGCAAATATTCGATAGCTATGACCCTACTCCCACTATTTATGTCAATTTTTTCATCAAAAACCTCATCAACAGGCGGCTCTGAAAATATTGTCCTCTTCGAACTCTCAAACTCCTCATCGGATATACCTTCAATATCATACCTGTTTATTATCCTTACACTATTTAAACCTCCTATACCGAGATTGTATTTCAAGTCGCGGTATAGGCTGCCAGCTTCTACATCGAAACCTTTTTTCTTTTCTACGAAAATTCTTCTAACATTATTAATCATTTTTCTACCTCTTTTCAATCAATAATAAAATTATATTTTTGCAAAGCTCATTTTACATATATAAATTCAAATGTTGCAAAATAATGTCCATCTATATAAACTGCGCTTCTTAATATAATTTCTTTTGTGCAGCTTATATATTACATGTATTATTATAGTATGATACAATGAATAAGTAAAATTAATAATTTTAATGTATAATATAAGAGGTTCTTATGGATATTAACTTTGAGTTATATAAAGTATTTTATCATGCTGCCAAGAGTAACAGTTTTTCTGATGCAGCCGCTAAGCTCCACGTATCCCAATCAGCGATCAGTCAGTCTATAAAAAACCTTGAGGATAAAACGGGCTCCCAACTTTTCTTCAGAAAGACCCGGGAAATAAAATTGACTTCTGAGGGTGAACTTCTATTTAAGCACATAGAGCAAGCTTATAACTTTATCAAAACTGCTGAAAGCAAGCTACTTGAATCTCAAAATCTTGAGAGCGGTGAAATAAGAATAGGCGTAAGTGATACTATATGCAAATACTACCTTATAGATCCGATTGACAGGTTTATTAAAAAACATCCTAAAGTTAAAATTCAAGTTATAAACAGAACCTCGCATCAGATTCAGGATATCTTGAAGGAAGGTATAATTGACTTTGGAATAGTAACACTTCCTATTCATATCAAGGGAATAACTATTGAAAATTACAAGTCGGTAGAAGATATCTTTGTTGCTTCAAATAAATTTATTGAGCTAAAAGGAAGACAGATTTCATTAAAAGAGCTCTCTAAATATCCCCTTCTAATGCTTGATAGAAACAGTTCAACCCGGCGCAACATTGATTCTTTTTTACAGAAAAAAGGCTTAAATTTGCTTCCTGAAATCGAACTTGAAAGCATTGACCTTCTACTTGAATTTGCCAGAATAGGGCTTGGGATTGCCCATGTTCTCAAAGAAAGTGCAGATTTCCTTATTGATAAAAATGAGCTGTTCGAAGTACGCCTTAAGGAAAAGCTAACTTTGAGGAAACTTGGAATCATCACAATGAAAAATGTTCCTCTTTCCAGAACATCATACGAGTTTATCAATTTTCTCATGGACAAAGATTAACGAATCTTATTTAATTTACTTCTGATATTTAACGATAATAAGCTTTTTTAGACATCTCCTTTACATTCTTGCCCAAATTATGCTACGATATTATAGATTATAAGCTTACAGCTCATTTCAAGGTATTAAGACGATATTTAAAATCAAAGCGCAGCAAAAGTTGAAATTAAAACAGTAAATTCCGCTTCGATTAAGTATATAAATTATCTCTTTTCGAAAAGTATCTTACGACGCTAAGTTGTAAGACTTTCGGCATATATTTTTGCTAAAAGCCAGACTTTTTGAGAAGAATAGTATGTGTTGTATTATTGACGTTTTATTTATAATTTACTAAATTTATAAATACGAAAGGATGGTTCTATGTCAGAGCAAATTAAGCAAATCAGCAGGAGAATTAAAGAACTTCGTGAGATTTCCGAAATATCACCAGAGTCCTTATCTAAAGAACTTAACATTTCTATTGAGACTTATCTTGAATATGAAAGCGGAAATATAGATATTCCTGTAAGTTTCCTTTACGGAATTGCCAATAAGTTTAATGTCGAACTTGCTGCAATTCTTACAGGGGATGCTCCAAGGCTTCATACATATTCCGTCGTACGTAAAGACAGCGGTGTAAGTGTTGACCGAAGGAAAGAATATAAGTACCAGAGCCTAGCATATAATTTCGTGCACAAAAAAGCAGAACCTTTTATGGTTACTGTTGAACCTGACTCTGATCCGAAGGTACACTATAATTCACATCCAGGTCAGGAATTTAATTATGTTATCGAAGGAACTTTAAAAGTAATAATTAATGGCCATGAAATCATCTTAAATGAAGGTGACTCACTTTTCTTTGATTCCGGAGTAAACCATGGAATGAAAGCTATGAATGACAAAACTGCTAGGTTTTTAGCAATAATTTTATAATGGAGGTTTGTTGTAATGCTAGAAAAATATATTCACCGGACAGAATTTACTTCATATGAGGATTTTGTTGAGAATTTTAAAATAAACGTACCGGACAACTTTAATTTTGCCTATGATGTTGTCGATGAAATTGCTGCAAATAACCCAGACAGAGTCGCAATAGTCTGGTGCGATGAAAAAGGCGCTGAAGCAACCTTTACTTTTGGGCAGCTAAAACACTATAGTGATAAAACCGCTAATTTTTTTAAAAAAGCCGGCATTGGAAAAGGCGACCCTGTAATGTTAATACTAAAAAGACGCTATGAGTTCTGGTTTGCCATTCTTGCACTGCATAAGATAGGCGCAATATGTATTCCTGCAACACATCTTCTTACTTCAAAGGACCTAGTTTACAGGAATAACGCTGCTGATATAAAAATGATAGTTTCTGTAGCTGAGGATGAAGTTATAAAACATATAGAAGATTCTATGGCTAAATCTCCTTCTCTGAAAGCTAAAGCACTTGTTGGAGGTACCAGGGAAGGTTGGTACGACTTTACTAAAGAAGTAGAAGAAGCATCTTCAGAATTTACCAAACCTGTAGGTGACAATGCACCCCAAAATGATGATACAATGCTCTTATATTTCACATCAGGAACAACAGGTATGCCTAAAATGGTTAGGCACAATTTCATGTACCCATTAGGTCACATTCCTACCGCAAAGTACTGGCAAAATGTTCAGGAAGGTGGCCTGCATCTTACCGTTGCAGACACCGGATGGGCTAAAGCAGTATGGGGCAAAATTTATGGACAGTGGATGGCTGGAAGTGCAGTTTTCGTATATGATTATGATAAATTTGTCCCAAAAGAGCTCTTAAGTGTTATATGCAAACATGGTGTAACAACATTTTGTGCTCCTCCTACTATATACAGGTTCTTTATAAAAGAAGACCTGACGCAGTTCGATTTAAGTAAACTTAAATATTGTGCTATAGCTGGCGAACCTTTAAACCCCGAAGTCTATAACCAGTTCCTTAACCTGACCGGTATAAAACTCATGGAAGGTTATGGCCAAACAGAGTTGACTGTAGTATTAGGAACCTATCCATGGATGGAACCAAAACCAGGTTCAATGGGTAAGCCAACACCAGGATATGATGTTGATATAATTGATGAAAACGGAAAATCCTGCGAAGTTGGTGAAGAAGGCCAGATAGTTATAAGAACAGGAAAGCGCATGCCTGTAGGTATATTTGGAGGATACTACAGAGATGAAGCACTAACCAATAAGGTATGGCATGATGATATATATTATACCGGAGATATGGCCTGGAAAGATGAAGATGGCTATTACTGGTTCGTAGGAAGGGCAGACGATGTAATCAAAAGCTCAGGATATAGAATCGGACCTTTTGAAGTTGAAAGTGCTTTATTGGAACACCCTGCTGTATTAGAGTGCGCCATAACAGCAGTTCCAGATCCGGTTAGAGGACAGATTGTCAAAGCTACAGTGGTGTTAACAAAAAAATATTCCGCCAGTGAAGCTCTTGTTAAGGAACTGCAAGATCACGTAAAAAGGGTAACTGCTCCTTATAAGTATCCTAGGATAATCGAATTCGTAGAGGAACTTCCAAAAACTATCAGTGGTAAAATTCGTAGAGTTGAAATACGTCAAAAAGATTCTTAAAATAAATTACAAAAATAGCTGCAGTTTGTCGTCCAAGCTGCAGCTATTTTAATATTCATATTCTTAAATTTGCTATTGCTTATTGTATTAGCTTTATCTTATTTTGACTCTTCTTTGGCAAGTCTTGAAAGAATCAAATTGCTTCTCTCGATAAATTTTGTCATAGCTTCAGGCTCAAGAGACTTGTGACCCATTAGTGCAAGGTCATATACGTGTTCGCAGATAAGCTTAACGTCTTCCTTCCTATCTTCTTTATCCTTAAGACTAAGCAATGAACGAATCAAACTGTTATTTCTGTTCAGTACAAGGGTTTCATCATTACCATACATACCGCCAAAATTAAAGCTGCCGTAATTTCTAGCCATTTCCTGCATTCTTCTTGATTGTTCTGACAAAAGTATCATTGCAGGAACTGATTCTGACTTCAATGCTTCAACCTGAACCTTCAAGCTCTCATTATTCAGGCTGCCCTTAAATACTTTTTCAATGCTTTCAGCTAATTCTTTTACAGCCTCATCATCTTTGTTATCATCCGTATTCTTTAAGCTGTCACTGATATCAGAATCTATACGCAAGAACTTTACGTCCTTCTCTTCCATTTCAAGATACTGAATAAAGTGGCTGTCGATCAAGGTTGAAAGAATAACAGCTTCCATACCCTGTTCTTTGAATAACTTGATATATTGAGCCTGCTGCCTTTCATCAGTAACATAAAATACCTTGTTCTCATGCTTTTCCTTGTTATGTTCCAAGTATTCCTTCAATGTAACATATTCATCTTTAGTAGTCTTAAAGATTACAATATCTTTAACTTTTTCAAAGAATTTCTTTTCCTTTATACATCCAAATTTAACAAATGGGTTTATATCATCCCAGTATTTATTAAAGACTTCACGGTCCTTCTCAAAAAGTGAGATAAGCTTATCAGCAACCTTTTTTGTTATGTGTGTTGAAATTTTGCTAACATACCCATCGTTTTGCAAAAAGCTTCTTGATACATTAAGAGGCAGATCAGGACAGTCAATTGTTCCTTTAAGCAGCATCAAAAATTCCGGTATTACTTCTTTAATATTGTCAGCCACAAATACCTGGTTGTAGAAAAGTTTTATCTGCCCTTCCATAGTATCAAATTCATGCTTTAATTTAGGGAAATATAAAATGCCCTTAAGGTTAAATGGATAATCCATATTTAAGTGTATCCAGAATAAAGGCTCGTTGTAGTCAAAGAATACTTTTCTGTAAAAATCCTTATATTCTTCATCGGTGCAATCCTTAGGATTCTTGAGCCACAAAGGATTTGTATCATTAAGAGGCTTTGGCTCCTCAGGCTTTGACTCCTCAGACTTTCCTCCCTCTACATCCTCAACATCCTTTTTCTCATTAGTATCTTCTAAGTACAATTCATAGGGTAAAAATGAGAAATATTTTACAAGTATTTCCCTAACTTTGTAGCTTTCAAGAAATTCCTTGCTGTCTTCCGAAATATATAAAGTAACAGTAGTACCTCTCTCCGTTCTATCAGATTTATCCATTTCAAACTCAGTACCGCCATCACTTGCCCATCTTACTGCCTGTGCTCCGTCCTGGTAGGAAAGAGTGTCAATCTGCACCTTGTCAGATACCATAAAAGCTGAGTAAAAACCTAAACCGAAGTGTCCTATGATCTGGCTGTCATCAGCCTTATCCTTGTACTTTTCAACAAAATCCTTTGCTCCCGAAAAAGCAATCTGATTGATATATTTGTTTACCTCTTCTTCAGTCATTCCCAACCCGTTGTCTATTATCTGTATGGTCTTTTTATTTCCATCCACAACAACTTTTATAAAATACTTCTCATCACTATTGATATTTGCTTCTCCAATTGTTGTAAGCTTTTTCAGCTTGCTTATGGCATCACTTCCGTTCGAAACAAGTTCACGTACAAAAATGTCCTTTTCGGAGTAAAGCCATTTCTTTATAATTGGAAAAATATTTTCTGTATTTATGGATATAGTTCCACTTTGGTGATTCATTAAAGCACCCTCCTGTCCAAAATTAATTTTTTATCTAAGGGGTAAATAATATTACTTCTGTTTTTCACATAGCCTGCTTGATATAAATAAGCCAAAGGTGAAAATACAGTAGAAGTTATTATTTTGTTTTCCCCTAATAAATATATTACATTCGTTTGTAAAAGCTTGTCAAGACAATTTTAGCACTCATCAAGTATGAGTGCTAACAATTTTATAAAAAATTCACGGTAATGAATAGCTGGAATATTACTTCGGATTTTTATCGACTTACTCTTTTTTTCTGCACTTTGGACAAAGACCGTATAATTCCAACCTATGACCAGTTATATTAAAATCCGTTTTATTTCCTACATCTCTTTCAAGGTTTTCAAGAGGGCAAATATTAATTGATACGGATTTATGGCAACTGGTACATGTTATATGATGTTTATGACCTTCAAGAATAAGCTGATACCTCGCTCTACCGTCACTCATAACGCACTTTTCCAGTAACCCTTTGTTCTCCATCAGATCAAGAGTTCTATAAACAGTTGAAAGGTTTGTAGAGGCTCCAGAATCCTTGACCCGAAGAAAAATTTCTTCAGCTGACAGAGGTATATCTGATTTCTCAAGTACTTCAATTATTACCTTTCTGGATTTAGTATTTTTGCATCCGATTTGTGCAAGTATCAAGTCATAGTTCGGACTTTTTTCCATAATAAGTTCATCCTTTAAATCCTTAATTACTTTTATTTTACTTTAAGCCTGAAGATATTTCAACACATCTGCGTTTTTTACAGTATTCTTTTTTCATTTATAAATCCTATTTGTGCAAACAACACTTCTCTGTATATAAGCTTCTTTTTTTAATGCAAACTCCATATTAGTAACTTATTAACAACAAAAGAGAAAGTCCCCATAAACACCGCATATGCAAAACGGAACTTTCCATTATCATCCTTGTCTTCAAATTCTGTATATGGCTTAAAGCTTTGTGTCAGAAACACCAATTTGAAATAATTGAATAAGTGTCTGGCTCTGTCCTTTGAATTTCTTTTTGCAATTATAAATCCTGATGCTATTATTCCACCTGCAATAAATGAATATCCCATAATAGCAAAAATGTATTCCACACCGAAAATAGCGCCCAATGCGCTAAAAAGCTTTATATCACCAGCGCCAAGCATCCTGAGAGCATATAGTACAATTAATAATATAATAGGAATAACAGTGCCAAGAAGGGCGTCCAATAGACCTTTATATCCTGAAATACAAAAGTTTGTCAGCATACCAACTGTCACAAAAGTTAAGGTCACTTTATTTCTTATTTTATAACTTTTAATATCACTTATCAGTGCTATAAATAAAAGAACAGTGCCCTCAAAACACTTAACTATTATTTAGCCCACCGCCTTTCAAATGTGCTGCTATTAAAGCTTCATGAGAGAGTTCCAAAAGATTCGTGCAACTTGTAGATAGATAAACACTGTTTTAGGATATTCCAATTAATTCGAAAGATTATTGCGAAAATGCAACCTTCAAAGATTTAATTACAGTACTATAAATATAAATTCACTGTTTGCAAGAGTAATCTTATCGTTGTTTCTTATCTCATATTCTTTATTGCTTTCTAGTCTTTTACCGTTTATATATGTACCGTTTTTTGAATTCAAATCCTTTAAATAATAGCACCCTGCACGGGTAATAATTTCGGCATGCATTTTTCCTATAGCATTGTTTGAATGTACATAATCCACCTGTCCATCCAGCCTTCCAATAATAAAGCTTGGCTTGTTTATTACAACTTCTTCCATAATGCCATCCTTAAAAACCTTAAGATGCGGATTATTTATGATTGCGCTTCCCAAATAAACAGTCTCATTCACATTACTATTTATCATAACTGGTTCATCTGCATGCTTTATTTCACCAGCACCTTCCCTATTTTTTTCTTGTTGTGGATTTTCAGAATAAGCATTATGTATGGTGTCAATTCTGTTCATTCCTCTATTTTCTGGCAAAACAACTTTTTTAAGTTCTCTAGGTCCAGTTGCATCAGGGTCATTGAATTTCGGTGTTCTTGTTGGCTTTATAACCGGAGGCATATTGACTTTACTTCCAGTTTTACTCTTTTCAGTTCTATTCTTATCACTTGCATTCTCTACGACTTTATTCTCTGTAAATTTTATCTCAAGTACTTTCTTCCACATAAAGTAGCTAACTGCTCCACAAATTAGCAAAAGCCCAAAAACTGTAGAAACTTTATCGTTACCAAGGCGGTCAAGCGTTCCTGTCAGAAATAGCACTAAAACAGCTATTAATAATACCGCTTGTATCACAGCACCTATAACAATATTAGGGCTGCTGCCAAAACTCTTTAAAATATTTTGATCCGCTAGAAGGCCTTCAAACTTTTTCCCTTCACCGTTTACTGCATTATTATTGACGTTTAAACCTCTTTTAGCATCTTTATCTGCAACGGACTTTGGCTTAGGAATCTCTATCTTTGGTCCATTCTGCTTCACCATCTCCTCTTTCAGAGGTTGCTTCTCCACCTGTACTCTTACTTGCCTGTCTTCAGTAATACCTGACGGCTTTTGCAATTCAATCTCTGTTTCAGGCGCAGTACTTCTTTTGATTTCCTTTAAAAACCTATCAAAATCCAATATATTAAATGTATCTTTCTTTAGAAAGCTTAAAACCTGCTGTAAAAAGCTATCACTATCCTCTTCATAGATATTTGCGCTATATACTACAAAATTCATTGCAAAATCCTTTAAAGCTTTGGTTATATCAATATCTAATTTAAATGGTAGGTATACAAGTGAAATGCACATTGTATCAGGACTGATATAGATATATTCTTCATCTAATAAAAACGATTTGTCAGAGAGCAAAAAACTTTTAGAATTCAAAAGTGTTTTTACAATACCTGAAAAAATACCTATAAATTCATTTTTACTTAACCTATTACGTTTTAAATATTGTGACAATGATAATTTTGAAGTAATATTGTAATATATATTAATTCTGTCATTATTCCGCCTTACATCCAAGGGTAAAATATACTTGTTCGGATTTTTTGACAGCATATTCACTTGAAATTCCACAATACTCTCATTTTTATTAGTACTTGCAACCAAAAAGCTTCCGGTTACACCACTTTCATAAGTGAAGATAAACCTGTCTTTAATTGCATTTTCCATAAAAACTTCCCCCTTTTTCCCGAGCTTTTGTCCTTTCAATTCTATATCGGAAAAATTTGAGAATTATTAATCTAAAAGCCAAAAAAACTGAAGATAAATAAAAATCTCAGGGGTATTTAGCCCTGAGATTACAGGTTATTAGTTAAGAACCAGCTTAAATATTGCTTGAGGTTTTTCAGATAGCTGGCATCTAATCTGCTTTATGAGTGATAATTCCCGATAGCATATTTCCAATTACTCCAAGAAAGTTTAATTCACTAAAACCGTATTCTTTTCTACTTATTGGACAAGACAAATACAAAATGCCTCTGATAGATTTTTTCTTAATAATAGGTTCAGCAAGAATAGAGTTAAATACGGGTTCTCCTGTTTCAGAATCTATTATTTCTATGTCATCCCAGTCTACTATATAAACCCCGCTATTAGTTTTTACTACTTTTTCAACAATCTTTCTGCTATAATTTTCTCCATCCTGCCATCCTAAAACTGACCTTTTACGTGTATAAACATTTCCTATTCCATTATTCACTCCGGATACTGTTAACAGCATTCCATATTCAGAATCAAAAATCTCCATTATTACTCCCAGTATTTTATAGATTTTATCTGACAATCCAATATTCTCATTGACAAGTTGTATAATTTCCAGCATTGCCAGCACATTTCTCTGATCTTGAACAACATTACCTGTTATAATTCCAGCCAGCTTATCCATCCTGTTTGTAAGTTTACGCATTCTGGTGTTCCATACACATGATCTGTTTCTTCCTGACTCCTTTGCATAATATAATGCCTGATCAGCCTTGCCAATTAGCTCATCACGCCATTCACCATGTTTCGGGTATGATGATACACCAAGACTTACTGTAAGATTATTACCCTGCCCCATTAATCGCTCTTTTTCAATGGCACTTCTCAGTTTTTCAGCTACAGCTTCGGCTTCGTTTATACTTGTATCAGGCAGAATAATTACAAATTCTTCTCCTCCATACCGACAACAAACATCGGCTGATCTTATATTTTCCATAAGAATTCTTCCTACATTACTCAGTATTTCATCACCCTTTTGATGTCCAAAATTGTCATTAATACTCTTAAACTTGTCTATGTCAATCATAATTAGAGATAGAGGCGATTTCTCACTATGGGCATTATTAATTATTTGATCGATAACGCTCTCAAAATATTTTCTGGTATATACCCCAGTCAGTTTATCAATTGAAGATATTATTTTAAGGGCGTAGTTTTCCATGTGCAGAAAAGCCTGACCTGAAAGAATCTTACATAATTCGAAATTTTGCACTGTAAAGTTATTGAGAACACTGGAAGTTGATAAATATAAATAGCCTTTTATATTTGCAGTTGATTTTTCAATATTTTTTCTCTTGCTAAGAACATTTTTCTTATTACTCTTATTATTGCAAATAGGTATACACATTACACCTGTAACATCTTGAGGAAGAACGATACTGGCATCCCCGCTTTTTCTTCCAAAGATATCACTCGCAAAGAAGCCGGATCTCTTTAAATTTGAATGTTCAATCAAGTATTGGTAATAGCCATTATCAGCACCATTTTTGCTCATTGCAACGACTTCCAGTTCATTCTTGTCATTATACTGAAGAACATATCCTAGCTCTGCAGATGTCAACTCACATGCTGCACCAATAATCAACTCCATATTTTTTTCATACTCATTTGAAATCTGCGTCAAAACCCGCTTCATTATATCGTTTGTATTCTCAAAATCATGTATTCCATTATTTTTACTATCGGAAACTATAGTCTCATTGTAAATACTGTTAAAAAAGAACTGTACCAGATAGTTATCATCACAACTAAGCGGTTTTATTAACTTTCTTTCTATCAATAGCTCCTGTTCTTTTAAATTATTTACCTTGATAGTAAGCAATCTTTCTCTTGGAACATAACGTTTGTGTGTGCATAAAAACAATTTCTGGTATTCCTTTGGAACTTTTAGTACAATCTTGTACAATATATCTAATGCCTTGATATAGTATGTAGTTGCACTGGAACTATCTCTATTTGAATAATAGATATCACCCATAGCTTTATAACATTTCCATTCCAATCGGAGACTTTTATATTCTCTATTAATTTCCATGGCCTTTTCTATTAGTTTAATGCCTTCAATCCCTCCGGTAAGCATACCCTTAATATATAAAAACTCTATTTCAAGCCTCTTCGTATTAATATCTGAGCTCAGCTTAAAGCTTTCATCCATTAATATAGAAGCTCTTTCCATTTCTCCTATTTCGATCATAAATCCAGCAAATCTGTGCAAAACTTCACGTCTGTCCTTAATCATATTAGTATTTTGGTACATAGCCAGCATGCTTTGCATTCCGTTAACCAGTGTAGCCTTAGATTCACTACTGTCACAATCCAACAGGGCATAATCCGACATCATAGCTATACTTTTGCATTTTATACTCTCTTGAATGTCTGCTTTTTTTGATGAATTAGCTGCCATTTGTGCATAATCGCTTGCTTCCTTATAACTTCCCATTTCATAATAAAAATGAGCAGCATATTCACAAAAGAGCTGAAAATCAATTCCCCTTTCAGGATTACACTCTATTTCACTTTTGCACTTTTGTAGATACTCGTAAGACTTCTGGTATTCATCCAATTCAAGGTACGCAAGAACAATATTTTTGTAAACAGAAAACAGCAGAGAATACAATTCGCCTTCAATTGCCTGCTCCTCGCACTTAAAATAATATTCAATAGCTTTCGCATAGTCATCTTCAAGGCGGCATGTTTCTCCAAGATTATCATAACAGCTTGAAATGCCTTCAACCAGATTACTTGCCAAATTTATTTCCAGGGATTTTTCAAAGTATTCCCTTGCCTTTTTATTATCATGTAAAAACTCTGCAAATACTGTAGCAATATTATTAAGCGGATAAGCTATTTCAACTTTTTCTCCATTACTTTCAAAAAGCTCAATACTTTTACCATAACATTCTAATGCTTCCTCAACCTTGGAATACTCCAAATAATGAGTCCCAAGAACATTATAAAGCTCTGCTTTATAATAATTATACCTGTCGTCGGCATACTCTTCGATTACCTTATTGATAATACCTATAGCTTCTCGATTCTTTCTTTTATAAATATACACCCAACAAATCCTTCGCACTGCTTCAAGATATCCTTCTACAAACTCGCATTCCCTTGATATCTTTAATGATTCATTAAGAAACGAAAGTGCCCTATCGAAGTCATTCTTTCTGGTATATAATGCACCAATCATCTCGTTAGCTTTGGCAATTGTATGTTTGTCATCTACTTCCATCGCAAGCTTCAGTACTACGTTATAGCACTCAAAAGCTTTTCTGTTTTCTCCCTTTCTTCTATAAAGTTCTCCCATCATAAATTGGATCTTAATAATATCTCTAATTGATGAAGTTTCCTGTGCAATCACATGAGCCTTTTTGAGATATGCTAAAGCTTGATTATTTATATGAAGCTTTAACATCCGATCGGCAGCTTCAACCATTAATGCCAAAGCCCTCTCTTTTTCTTCACATCTTATAAGGTGATATATCAGCTCATCCTTATTAATTCTCTCCTCCTCTTTAAACCTCTGCTCCAGTATAATGGAGGCATTTCTATGATATTGAACTTTTCTGGCACTGCTAATTCTATTATAAACATCACTTTTTATGCTTCTGGAATGGAAATCATAGGCATATCCCCAATCACCGAGCCTTTGTTCAATTATCTGATGGGACATCAATTCTATAAGTGCATCCCTTGTACGCTCCCGATCACCGTTTACCATCTTTTCAATAACTTCGAATGACACTGGCGTATCAAATGCAGACAACATCTCAAGAATCATGTATAAATAAGGGCTAAGAGCATTTATATGCTTCCAAACTGCCTCATGCATGTTTGACGGGATATAAAGCCCTGAATAGTCTGACTCATCATCAAAGTCTGTGCTCCATAGTCCATTTTCATCAAGATACAATTTCCGCTCTTTAAACAAGGCTGTAATTACATCTATAATAAATCCCGGATTCCCCTCAGTATAACGAAATATCTCCGTACAAAAAGCTGTAGGATAGTTCTTCATACCTAGAGTACTCTTAATGAGTTCTCCCGTTTCTTCAAAGTCAAATCTAGTTAAACTCATCTCATTCACAATATCCAAGGTTGCCCATTTATTCATGAAACTACTTAATAGCTTCTTTTTCTTAAGCTCTTGATTTCTAAAAGACAGAATAAAGCCGAACTGTCCAGTCTTTGCAGTACTGATAATATAATCTATAAGTTCAATAGTAGAATCATCCATCCACTGAGCATTATCAATTATTATGATTGAAGGCCAGACCTCAATAACATTGAGAATGAAGCTGGCAATACGCACCTTTAACCTTAATTTCTCTTTGTCTTCTGATAAATCAGCCTTTGGAATAACTCCTTTTATAATCCGTTCATCAGGTAACACCTTTACCAATTCAGGCTTGTACTTTTCGAGTATTTCAACAGGTGCTAAAGGTAACAACTGCTTTAAAATCTGAAGTATTGGCTCATATTTTTTACCATTGTTTTCATAAGACATGCCTCTTAAAATCTTAACTCTATCCAGTTCCATATAAAAGCTAAATTCATTTAACAGGCGGGTTTTCCCTATACCGGCTTCGCCAGATATACATTCAATCCTTCTATTGGAATTATTATTGAATATCTCATCTTTCCACTTAAAAAGTTGATTCATGTTTTTTTCTCTACCAATTAATCTAGTTGCACTTGTCAGCTTTTCTAAATACTTTTTTTGGAATAAAGGATAGTTCTTATCGCACAATTTACCAATTGCCCTAACTACTTCATGTACATTCTGATATCTATTCTCAGGTTTATCTGAAGCAAGTCTGTCAACGAGTTCAACGAATCTTTCGTTATCGATTCCATCATAAATACTGTTTACATTTTGCAGCAAACTTTTATATTTACTCCATGTATCGTAAAAGTTATTCCTATTCATGTTTTTTCTTGAAATAAGACAAAATATCAGTACTCCTAATGAATACATATCCGACAAAGCACCAGCATCGTCATTTTTAATCACTTCTGGTGCTTTATAAAATGGGCTGTTTTTTCTTCCTTTAAACAAAGCTCTTTCCAAATCTTCATTGCCTGCAAATCCAGTCAGTTTTACTGACGTGATACCTCCATTTTCACTTACTATTATACTTTTCTCATCAAGATTTTTATAAGCCAGTCCTCTACTATGCAAATAATCGAGTGCATAACATACTTCTACAACAAGATCCATAACTTCAATAAATCCCATACCTGTTGTAGCATTAAATATAGACCTTCCTTTAATATACTCATAAGTACAAATATATTGTTTTGCACTTATATTATTTCCGTCTATAGTATTTAATGCTTCAAAGCCATAGATATTCATAATATTAGGATGGGCCATAGAAGTAAGAAAGCCTATTTCCCTTTTAAGAAAATCGAGAGACTTGACTGGTACTGATTCTTGATAAATTATCTTTAATGCTACATTTCTGTTATCATGAAGCATATCAGCAGCAAGAAATACGGAGTTTGATAAATCCTCTTTAATAGATGCAATAATTTTATAGCGATTATTAAGAATCTTCATAGTTCCTCTCCATTTCTGACTAGAAAATGGTATCAATATAACCTATCTTGCTAAGAAAAATGGAAAAAACAATTACTCATTACCCTGGTATTTAACCAACTATACAAATTGCAATATTTGATAATACATATAGAATTGTGTAACTTATAGACAACTGAACAATACTTTGCAATACTTGACCATGAACGTAAAAAAGAATATTGTAAAAAACGTATCATATATATTATATCATATATTACTGGAGAATAAAACATCAATAACACAAAGTCATAACAAATTAACATAACATAAAAAAATAATCACAATATTTAATCAATTTTAACTATTTTGTAACCACTTTTGATTAAACATGATTTAATATTTTATTAGAGTATATCATATAAAACCATTTATTATTAGGGCTGTGTTCATAAAGGACCATCCCTTTTTATTTTTGTAGCTAATGTTATAAAATCGAATGCAGTCAAATGGATTGGGAATTTTGTTTATCCTTTCATTCTATCCGGTAATTATAGTTAAAACAACTCCAAATAGCACGAAAGGCGCAAAAGCCATTGCACTTTTCCTATTAAGTTTTTTAAACAATACTGAAAATACACCAAATAAAGCACTGGCTAAAAAAGATATGATCATGACAGATATGGTTTTTTGAGCTCCAAGCAGCATTCCTGTGCATGCTATCAGCTTGGCATCCCCTATACCCAAACCGCCCTTTGAAACAAATGAAATTGAAAGTAGTATTCCTCCTGCCAGAACAAAGGTGGTCAATGAGTCAGCAATCCTACCGAAACTAAAAAAAAGGCAGTTTAAAATTACACCTAATATTAATCCCAATACAATCAATTTATTGGGTATAATCCTGTTTTGAATGTCCTTAATGCTTGCTGCAAAAAGTATAGCCGTTAATATCATATAACTTAAAGAGCAAAACCCTGTTCCATATTTTGTATAAACAATATAAAATATCAGGCCTAACCCGGCAGTAGTGAAAATAGATCTAGCATTTTGGTAATATAATGTGAAATACCATTTAATTAACGGTTTATATCTACCTTCAAAATTGACAAACACATTAACCAAACTGCCAACTAAAACCCCTGTTAACACTGCCAAAAGGCTACTCATCACATCTATCTCCTTGTAGAAATAATTAAATGATGTTTTATATAAAATTAAAAAATACGAACTAATATTGCAGCTATTCTTAGTTATTTTCTGAATTATCCTGCATAGCAAAGTCTATTGCAGTTTCTATTGACATGGAATGTCCTTCATTCCACGCTGAATTGAATTCCTCAATTTTTAATTTTGCTTGGACCTCTTCAAAACGTCGTCTATAGTCATCAGCATCATCTTTTGAAATAAGTTTTCCATTGACTTCAAACAACCTACCTGCAGTTCCAAAAAGAGTTGCAGCCTTAATAAGCTGACCGTCTAACGCAGCCAATCCTGCTAAACCTCCTAATGTAAGCAGTACAAACATTGCATTTCTTTGATTATATTCACGGAACACTTCCAAACTCTTTTTATATAACTCTCTTGCCTTATCATGATTTCCCTGGTACATTTCCAATTCAGCCATATTCCTATATATCCACATTGTCTCTCCATTATGATTTACTTCCAGAGATATTGATAATCCTTCATTATAAAGCTCACTTGCCATCCTAAATTCACCCTGGTATCTTGCTATCTCACCAAGGTCTTTCATTGCACTGGCAACAACACTCTTATATCCTATCTCCTGTCCTAATTTTAAACATTCTTTATAATATTCTGTAGCTAAACTAAGCTTACGCTCTGAACGTGCCAATTCTGCCAAGCACATCAGCGCACCAACTTTTCCAGTCTTATCCTTAAGCTCATCACATGCTGCAAGGTGTTCTTTAAACAACTTTTCTGCATTTTCGAAGTTACCCTTTCCCCTTGCTAAACGCCCCAGCCTGTTGAGTGCAGTAGCTATGCCTCTCTTGTCACCTAACTGCTTACACATTTTCAAACTTTCATTTGAGTACTTTTCTACCAAATTGAAGTCACCTTCATAGTACTTTGTATAACATAAGTCCTGTAAAAGAAGTACCACACCGGGCTTGTCATCCATATCCCTAAATAAATCCAGACTCTTATTCCACATCTCCTCAGTTCTCTTATGGTCCCCAAACATGTAATATACCCAGCCAAGTTTATGTAAAATTCTCGCTTCCCCATAATAATCATGATTTATTTTGCTAAGTTCCAATCCTGTATTTAAAACTTCAATCGCCTTTTTGCAATCTCCTTCCAATTGAACCAACCTGCCAAGCCAATGATATATCATGGCAAATTCCTTTGATTTTAGACTTCCAGCATATTTATTAACTATATTATTCAATATCAGTCGGCCTTCGCTCCAACGGCCCCCAAGTTCCCAGTACTCTCCAAGTCCAACTGCCAACGCTACTTCAAGCTCTACATTATTTTCTTTCTTAGCCCATTCAATGGCTGCCAATACATTTGAATATGAGCGTTCAAGCCTATTAAGGTATAAATATTGTTCAGGCCCATTTATATTATTTTGCACGTCTTCAACTAATGACATGTAATAGTAAGCATGTTTTTTCTCTAAAACATCCTTCTTACCACTTGAATTCAAGCACTCCACCGCGAACTCATGAATAGTTTCAAGCATTCCAAAATTAATTTCTTCTCTATTTGAATTGTCAGTAACATTTCTAATTAAACTTTTGTCTAAAAGTGACATCAAACAGTCAGATATACTTATTTGAAGTTTAATATCGCCGCTCATAACCTTATCAACTGCATCCCTTGTGAAACTGCCAATAAATACACCTAAACCCATAAATAATTGTTGTTCGTCCTCATTTAGCAAACTATAGCCCCATTCAATAGTACTCTTCAAAGTCTGATGCCTTGAAGGTAAGTCTCTAGGGCCATTGTTCAGCCAATTCAGCCGGTTTCTGCTTTGTTCTAACATTTCCGTCAACGAAATACGACCAACATTTGATGCTGCCAGTTCTATTGCAAGTGGAATTCCATCCAGGCGGGCACACAATTCTGCAACTTGCCCGATATTATCTTTTGTAAGCACAAAGTTATATTGAACTGCCTGAGCACGTGATGCAAACAATGCAATTGCGGCCTGCTGCATCATCCTTTCTACACTATTTCTTTGCTCCAATTCTTTAACTTCTAATGGTGGTACATTAAAAACGTGTTCTCCGGAAATATGTAACGCCTCACGGCTTGTCACTATTACCGTTATCAATCTAGCCGATGCAAGAAGCTCTGCAAGCATTGGTGCAGCTGCAATAACCTGCTCAAAGTTATCAATAATTATCAATCTATGTTTATCCTTAAGTGCACTTTTCATTGAATCTAAAATTGATTGACCTGAAGTTTCAACTATATCCATTACTTTAGCAATAGACGAAACTACTAAATCAGACTTTGTGACTGAAGCAAGAGACACAAAAAACACTCCATCTTCAAAATCATTAAGCCTTATAGATGCTACTTGCAGAGCCAACCGGGTTTTCCCAATTCCGCCAGGTCCAACAAGAGTTACTAATCTGCTTTTATCCAATAACGAACTAACCTGACTTATTTCCGCCTCTCTGCCAATAAACTCAGTCAAAAAAGAAGGCAGGTTATTTTGAGGCATTTTCCTAAATCTATCAAGATTCTTATGAAGTGATATAGTGGTATAGTTAGGCTCAATCAACCATTCATGATCACCATTTTTCTTTATTATTCCCTTCTCAATTAAATATGAAAGGCTTTCACTTAATTGCTTTGGATATCCCATTGTCTGGGTATACAGCCAGTCTAAAAATGATGCTGGCGGATCCCATGACAAAACACTTCTCACAAATATATTAACACCCTTAGGTGAAAAGGGCTTTAAATAAACAGTATCATAAAGCGGTACATTCAAATACTCAAAATTTCTAGTCGTGTCAGGATCTGAAGAATATATAAGACCAAAACATTGAAGTTTACTGCCCATAATGCAATTCCTCAACATATTCAAAGTAGCATGGTCTACAAAAGCCAGATTATCAATAATTAATATGAAACCTGCTTTATTATTTTTTTCTAATAGTTTAATTAGCAAATCTTCAAAATCTTCAATATTAAATAATTTTTTAAAATCAAAAGTCTCATTTTCTGATTCAAGCAAAAGTCCATAAGCCTTTGATTTTAATTCATACTTCCCAGTAAGAAATAAAACTTCAAAATTGCTCATTTTAGCTGCTGATTCTATTTTTGAAAGAAAGCTTGTACGCCCTGAGCCTTGAGGTCCAATAATGCTTAAAATCCCTCGTCCTTTATCAGGCAAAACATCCAGGAAACAATTAAGTTTTGAATGAGCTTCATCTCTTTCAATCAATCGCGATAACTTGTTAAATACAATATCATTTTGAAATGTATAGGTTTCTCCAACAACCTGTCCACGGCCTTTACGCTTAGCCTCATAGCAACGTCGGTCTGCAACGTTAAATATCTCTTCCGCATTTGTAGCATCATCAGGATAACTTGCTACACCGATACTTAGCGATATATTGAGAGTAGGTTCGCCCGGAAAAGGAACCATCCTGATTTTATCCAATATGCGATTTGTCAATGATAATGCTTGCTTTTTGTGAGTATTCATCATCAGCAATACAAATTCATCACCGCCATACCTGAACAAAATGTCTGATTTCCTCATTAAGTTATTCAAACGCATTACAAATCCTTGTAAAATCTGGTCTCCACGAATGTGGCCATAGGCATCATTTATACTTTTAAAATAGTCAATATCAATTAAGCACAAAGAAAGCGGTATACCATAACGAGAACATCTCTCTACTTCATCAGGAAACTGCTCGTTTAAAAGTGCACGCGAATAAGCCCCTGTCAGGGGATCATGAATTGTAAAATCCTGCTGTAGATTATTAAACGAGAAAGATTCCTGCATAGAGCCCCCCCCTTAAAGCTAATGAAAATAGGATATTCAACTGCACTTTAATATGTGACCTCGCATAGACTTTTATATATTAAACATTATATAACAAAATCTCATTTCCACGTTAACAAAATACAAAAACAATGTATATCTTTACTATATTATCTCTATTTTTATCCTAAACTGCAATATAAATTTTAAGTTATATTTAGTGAAAAATAAAAATCTTTCCAATCGCGCAAATTATAACACATTATTTCCCACAACTCAATAAAAATCTTTGAGACTTTAAATTCCGTAATTTTCTAACAGTTCATAAAACTCTTAAGTATCAGAATTAGTTAACATTTAAGTGTTATATAGATTTAACTTTAATGTTCGTTATCTATATAACATAATATATTCGAAATTTATTCATTTTTTATATCCATTCTACAAAGTTTACTATAATTTAGGGAAAAATTATTTTTATTTTTTATGTTCTCTATACCATTAGAACATCAGAACGCTTGCTAAATAAATTCCTCAAATAAAAATGGCTATTGCATAGCTTACTAAGTAAGCTATGCAATAGCCATTTAAAACCTTAACTTATCTAATTGCGTCAGAATCACCTACAATTGCATCTTGTGGCAACTCAATCACAAAAGCTCCATTATAGTCTGATATAACAATATTAGCTTCTATTCCAAACTGTCCTGCACCGGTTTCATCTTCAATCTCACCGGAAAGATCCAAAGTAATAGACTTGCACATATAAGTGTTTTTATCGTAGGTCAACTCCATATCAAAATTACCCATGCCAAAATCTCCAACAGCATCACTTTCACTTGACCCTAAACCACTATTGAATCCATTAATAAAATCTGAAACTAAAACGTCTCCTCGTAAAACAATTTCGTCAGGATTTTTACTTTCAGCTACAACTAACCCTGCACAAAGTACATCAGAAACTTCCATATTAGTCATTTCAGTGCTGGAAAACATTTCTTCAAAATCACTTTCACTCATTTCTTCTTTTGACCACTTGCCTGTTGTTTCATCCTTAGTATAAGAACATCCATCCTTTAAGTACGTTTCTGATTTTGTATCGGCTCCAAATATATTCATAACTGTAGTTGTATGCATAGCTTTGTTGGCTTCATCTACCTCTGCATTCATATCAATACCATAATCCATGCTGAGTTCATCCTGGGATATTTTCATTTTCATTTCCATGCCAAGTTTATACTTTCCTACGTTTTCCATTGCTTTATTAGATTTTGTAAGTATATCTTTAACTTCATTAAAACTGCTTTGATCTTTTATTAACACAGATCTTGTTTGTGCATCCCACACTACTTGCTTTCCTAAACTTTCAGCTACAACCCTTGCAGGTATATAAGTTCTGCTATTTTTAGCATAAATAATAGGAGCTACATCTATAGCCGTCTCAACTCCATTAACATTAACTGCCTTTTTACCTACCTTAAGATAAATAGTTTTATCTTCTTTTTTTACAGTAACACTTCTTTCAGCTGCATTCCAGATAATATGTTGATCATCATTCTGAACACCTAAATTTGTAAGCACTTCACGTAAAGGAAGCATAGTTCTGCCATTTGCAATTATGGTAACATCGTTATATGTTCCCATTTCACCTTCAATAACTATTTTCACATCCGGACTTTCAGCAATGTTATCAGCCGCATTGGCTACAGAAGCAAATGCAGTTACAACAAACAAAAATACTGACAAACAAAAACCTAACTTTTTCATGTAAATTTTACCCCCTAATTTTTAATATATTAGTTATTTGCGAAATGCTATAACGCTTGAATTTACTGCATTTCAAATTGATATTTTTATTGTTTTCCCCCTCTGCTTCTAGTAAAATATAGGTATCTAATCCAATTTTAAACAAGAGAAGGGGAAAACAAATGGTAAAACTTTATAAACAAATTTCTTTTGCTGACACATTCGAAGAATGTAAAGATGTTTTTCAAAATAATAAGCCAAAATTTCTTAAGCTACTCTCACAACATCTTGATTTATCTTCGCTTATACCACAGGATTTTTATTGGTCTTACCACAAAACTCTAGGGAGAGACCGTAAATATTCACTCTCTTCAATGCTTTCAGCATTAGTTCTGCAGAAAATTCTTGGCATTCCTACAGTTTCGCTACTCATTATTTTTCTTAATTTATGCCATGAAGCCCGTGAATTCTGTGGCCTTCCAGACGTCCCTCATAACTCTCAGTTTACACGGTTCAAACAAGATTTCGTTATTTACCTGGAAAACTTCTTTAACCACCTTGTAGATATTACAGAACCTATTTGCCAGGAAATTAACACTACTCTTGCATCCACTATCGCTTATGATACTTCAGGTATTGAAACCTTTGTAACTGAGAATAACCCAAAGTTCATAAATTCTATCATAAAAAAACTCAAGGCTTTCTACAAGGACAAGCCTGATGTCGATGTATATAAAATGGCTTATAGCCTTATGCCTTCTTCAGCCTCTAGCAAACAAAGAAATCAAGCAACTCTACATAAACGGCTACTTCTGCTATGTCTACAAGTTTGGCATTATCACCAACGGCCTCGGCATTCCAAGACATATTGCCTTTTTGGATA